>JBEBRS010000259.1:0-4502 GCA_040394705.1 Leadbetterella byssophila | reverse complement strand
CCGGCAAAATATCAAACAATACCGCCAGCAGAGACACCACCAGTAAGAGCAAAAGGGCCACCAGGCGGTAGTCAAGGTAGGCGCGAAAAAGATAACAAACTATTGACAGCGCCAAAACAATGACTGCCCCAATACAGGTTTGTCGCAAAACGGAAACAGATCTCATCCGGTATCCGGGTTTTAGACTATAAATGTAATCCCATTTTTTCAAAGCCAAGCTATCTCTGCAAAGGAAGAATTTCCGTATTTTTGAGGGATCACCTGCCCTCCACAACGGTTGGCTTGGCGTAAAATTAAGACCCATGAACAAAATCAATCTCCGTATATTTCGACAATTTTTACAATCGGGTACGGCCGGGGGTATCCTCCTCCTGTGCTGCGTAGTTATTTCCCTGATCATTGCCAACTCTCCTGCCGGTCCGGGTTTTGAAAAACTCCTGGAAACGGAACTGGGTCCGGCCGAAAACCTCCGGTATAGTGTACTTTCCTGGATCAATGACGGTCTTATGGCCATTTTTTTCCTGTTGGTAGGACTGGAAATCAAGCGGGAACTCGTAGAAGGCGAACTTTCCTCGCCTAAAAAAGCCGCCTTACCCATACTGGCGGCAATCGGCGGTGCGGTAGCTCCTGCGCTCATCTTTTCTATCCTTAACCGGGGTACCGACACCGGCGGAGGATGGGGCATACCTATGGCCACCGACATCGCTTTCGCACTGGCCATCATTACCCTCCTGGGAAAAAGGGTACCGGCTTCCCTGAAAATTTTTCTGGCCGCCCTGGCCATTGTCGATGACCTCCTGGCCATACTGGTTATCGCCGTTTTTTATAATACCGACCTGCACTACGCTTACCTCCTGTACGCGGCAGGCCTCGTAACTTTACTGGTCATATTTAACCGGATAGGTGTGAAAAGCCTCTGGTTCTATCTCATTCCCGGCCTGTTTATCTGGTATTTCATTCACCATTCCGGCATACACGCTACCATTGCCGGTGTACTGGTGGCCATGACGCTGCCCACCACACCTGACGCCACCGAATCTCCCCTTGAAAAACTGGAACACCTGCTGCTTACACCCGTGAACTTCTTCATCATGCCGCTTTTCGCCCTGGTGAATACCAATATTCTGTTTAACCGGGAAATGCTGGACGGCCCCTTCACTCCCCTGGGCATGGGGATCATCCTGGGTCTCCTTATCGGTAAACCCCTGGGCATCACACTCGTTTCACGACTGGCCGTTAAGCTGGGCATTTCCACTTTGCCCGAAGGAACCGGCTGGGCCCATATCTTCGGAGTGGGCCTCCTGGGTGGAATCGGTTTTACCATGTCCATTTTCATTTCCATTCTTTCCTTTACCGGCCGCGCGCTTCCTTTGGCTCAGGCCAAGTTCAGTATTCTGGTGGCCTCTCTGCTGGCCGGTATACTGGGCTCGATTTTCCTGACTTCTCTTCCCTCTTCCCAAAAGAAAATCACGTAACTTTAGAGCGAAATTACATTTCCGATGATCAAACAGACCTTTCATTTTCTCCTCCTTTGCTTCATTTGCAGCCCCCTTGCCGCCCAAAAAATGGAGGTCACGCCGATATCCGCCGTGCAGGGATCAGGCAGCGCATCTCCTCTTGCAGGACAAAAGGTAGTGGTTAACGGAATAGTCACCGCCGTTTTTGAAAAGCTCGACGGGTTTTTCATGCAACAGGCCGAACCCGATGAAGATGAAAACACCTCGGAAGGTATTTTTATTTATGATCCGGCCCGCCTGTTCAAAGGCCTTCCCGGTGCTTTTGTGCAGGTGATTGGGGAAGTGGCGGAATTCAAAAGTACCCGAAGTTCGCTCACCCAACTGAAAAATATCAGCAACATACTCATCCTTTCCGAAAACAATACCCTCCCCGACCCTGTCACCGTCTATCTCCCTCAGGAGAACTGGGAAAAATACGAAGGCATGCGGGTGAAGGTGAAAGCCGCCCAAGGCCCTCTCGTGGTGACAGAACTGTACCAGCTGGGCCGCTTCGGACAACTCACTATCTGCGCTACGGGACCGGAAAACCAAACGGGTACCGATGGTCGCCTGGACCAGTTCACCCAATTCAATTCTCCTGACCCCGAACATTATAAGACCTACCTGGCCGAAACCCAAAAACGGAAAATTATCCTCGACGACGGCAGCGGTGTGCGGAATCCGTCCTACCTGCCCTTCGGAAGAGAAGGTAAGCCTTTTGACATGTACCACGCCGTTCGGGGCGGAGACGAAGTCAAAGAAATCATCGGAATTGTAGACGACCGTTTTGACGACTTCCGGATACAACCCACGGAAACGGTCTGGTTTACCCCCGCTTCCCAACGAAAATACACCCCACCCCGCATTCCGGGCAAACGGACCCTGAGGGTAGCCGCATTTAATGTCCTGAATTATTTCAACGGAGACGGACAAGGAGGCGGTTTCCCCACCGAAAGAGGGGCCACCACGGCAGAAGAGCTGAAAAGACAGCAGGATAAAACGGTGAATGTGATCCTGGCCTCCGGCGCGGATGTGGTTTCTCTCATGGAAATTGAAAACGACGGTTTCGGAGAATACAGCGCCATTCAAACCCTGATCCGGGCCCTGAACCTGGCCTCGGGCAATAAAAGGGAATTTGTGGCCTGTGCACTGGAAAACCGCGGCACCGATGTGATCACCTCCGCTATTTTATACGATGCCCAAAAAATCACGCCCGTAGGACAGACCGTTTCCATGCCTGACGGCTACGGTTACGCCGCTTTTGACTCCGCCCGGCGAAAACCCATTGTACAGACCTTCCGCGAACACCGCAGCAACCAGGAATTTACGCTGGTGGCCGTACACTTTAAGTCGAAAGGGCTCCAAAGCCCGGGGGAAGGGAACGCGGACAAAGGCGACGGACAAGGACGCAATAATCAAATGCGTGTACAACAGGCTGAAGACCTTATTAACTGGCTACAGAGCCGTCCTACAGGCACCGAAGACCCCGACTACCTGCTCATGGGCGACTTCAACTCCTACGCGATGGAAGATCCCCTGGTGCAACTGGACGCCTACGGCTACAAGAACCTCTTTGCCCCTTCGTCTTATTCGTATGTATATGACGGCTACTGGGGCGCGCTGGATCACGCCCTGGCTAGCCCCAGCCTCACCGACCAGGTAATCAAAGCGGTGAAATGGCACATCAATTCGGAAGAAGCTCCCGTGCTGGATTACAATACCGAATTTAAAACACCGGAACAGGTAGAACGTTATTATGACCCAAGCGTATTCCGCTCTTCCGACCACGATCCCCTCATTATAGGCCTGAGGTTGAAGTAAATTTTTGCGTATGATGACATTGACCGAAGAAAATTACCTGAAAGCCTTGCTCCATCTCAGTAAAGACCAACCCGAAGTGTCAGTACTGGACCTAAGCAGGAGCCTCGACATCAAAATGCCTACCGTCAACAGCATGGTCAAAAAACTGGCAGCCAAAGAACTGGTCATTTATGAAAAATACAAACCTTTACGCCTCACAGAACAGGGCCGGAAATCGGCTGGGCTCATTATCCGGAAACACCGCCTCGTTGAAATGTTTCTGGTAGAGAAGATGGGCTTCGGGTGGGACGAGGTACACGAAGTAGCCGAACAACTGGAACACGTGCGCTCGCCCAAACTCTTCCAAAAAATAGACGAAATACTCAATTTCCCGAAAACCGACCCTCACGGCTCGCCTATACCCGACGAACAGGGTGAAATAGCGCCTCAGAATTTCCTGGCCTTATCTGAAGGTACGCCCGGTACGCTCTACCGCTTTATGGCCGTGGGTTCTTCCGACGATCGCTTCCTGAGGCAAATTGACCGCCTGGGTTTTAAACTGGGCGACACTATCCGCATCTGCGAAACCATGGATTTCGACCGCTCCCAGGAGGTGCTTATCAATGAAAAAAAGCAGCAAAACCTGAGTCAACAGGTCAGCAGCAATATCCGGGTGATCCCTGTCTGACGCCCCTTCTCCCCTAAGATTCTGTCTTCAAAATGTTTAATAATTTTCAGAATTTTTTGAAAATTCAAAATATTTATATTTACTTTGAAGTAATTAATACGTGCTATTTACAACAATGGAACTCAAAGAAGCCAAAGACAGGTTTATTCACACCTGGGGAACCCTATCTACACAATGGGGCATTAACCGGACCATGTCTCAGATCCACGCCCTGCTTCTCCTCTCCGACAAAGCCCTGAATGCCGATGAAATCATGGAAGAGCTGCAAATTTCCCGTGGCAATGTCAATATGAATTTACGTGATTTAATCAGTTGGGGATTGATTTTCAAGCAACTGATCCCCGGCGAGCGGAAAGAGTATTTTGTAGCGGAAAAAGATATTTGGAAGGTGACCCGCCAGATCAGCCGCGAACGCAGAAGAAGAGAACTCACGCCTTTGCTGGATGCCATGAACGATATCCGGACCGGGCTGAAAGACTCGGAAGAAACCCGGAGCCTGCTTAAAATTGTGAACGATA
>JBEBRS010000258.1:0-4541 GCA_040394705.1 Leadbetterella byssophila | reverse complement strand
TGCTTAGTGCCGAGTGGGGAGTTTCAAACCACTCGGCACTAAGCACTCGGAACTCGGAACTCGGAACTCGTTACTCGGCACTAATTCATAAACAACTCTGCCGAGATCCGGTCCGATAAGATCCGGGCTTCCTGGGGAATGGTGATGGTATCTCCGTCCTGATGCAGGAGTTGTTGTAATTTAAGCTTTTCAATCGTATCCCCGAAATCGCTTTCAAGATTGGGCGCTATCCGGGATACTTTGTTTAAAGAGATTCCCCAGATAGTTCGTAAACCGGTGAGAAGATAATCGTTCACCCGGTCGGCAGTAGACAGGTCTTCCCTTTCAAACTCCGGTTGTTGCGATTCAATTCCCTGCATATAGCGGTGGTTGTGCGCAATATTCCACTGCCTGGACGAGCCGTTGTACGAGTGAGCCGACGGACCCACCCCCAGGTATTCGTCGCCCAGCCAATACGCCGTATTGTGTACCGCGTACTTTTGGTTCCGGGCGAAATTCGAGATTTCGTATTGCTCGTACCCCGCTTCTCCCAGTTCGGAGGTCACGATGCGGTATTGCTCGGCCGCGTAATCGTCGGAAACAGGGGCCAGTTTCTCTTTGGCGGCCCAACGGCCAAAGACCGTCTCTTCTTCAATGGTGAGGTTATAGGCCGACACGTGCTGCAAGTTAAATTCCTTCAGGATCTGAATGTCTTTCCTTAAAATTTCCGCTTGTCGCTTTTCATCCAGGTGAAAGCCTGTTTTCGCATAGATCAGATCAGCGGAAGAGGTTTCAAATCCTCTTTGAAGAATGAGGTCCAATGCTTCTTTCGCCTCCCGCGACGAATGCGCACGGTTCATAAACTTCAAAAAAACTTCGTTAAATGTCTGGATTCCTAAACTAATGCGATTGATACCAAGGGAATGCCAGAAATTCAAACGTTCCCGGCTAATATCGTCCGGGTTGGCCTCCAGGGTGATTTCCTTCACCTGATCCAGGTTATATTTACGGCGAACGACATCCAGGAGGCTTTCCAGTTCCTGTGGACTTAAAATAGAGGGAGACCCACCACCGAAATACACCGTTTCAAGATTTTTTTCGCTCAAATACTGCTCTTTCATCTCTATTTCTGCCCCAATGGCGGCTACCATCCTGGCCTTGTACGACAAATTTGTACTGAAATGAAAATCACAGTAATGGCAAGCTTGTTTGCAGAAGGGAATATGGAGGTAGAGGTGCATGAGAGTTCCGAGTTTTTAGTTCCGAGTGCTTAGTTCCGAGTTCCGAGTGCCGAGTGCTTGGTGCCGACTTTTGGAATAAGCGTACGATTAGGGTTTTGAAATAATAGATTGGATTAGTCCACGAATAATTTTAGATGTTTCATCGCATAACTCATTCAGCCTGTCACAACTCGATTTATTCAAATATTCAAGACGACGTGCAAGATATATCATTGATTTTACCTCCGCACATGAGCCTCTTGAAATATAAAGAAACCGAATAAATTCCTTTCGGGTATTCCGGTCAAATCCTTCCGCAATATTATTTGAAACCGAGACCGAAGCCCTACAGATTTGATCTTTAAAACCATAATCCTTCAGTTCTCTGCACTCACTATAGATTAAAACGGCCAGGTCTTGCGCTTTTTTCCACGCAATAAGGTCTTCAAATTTCAAAATTTTCATATAATTAGCAAGTTGTACGTACTTATCATTTTCTCCCAACCCCCAACTCCCTACTCGGCACTAAGCACTCGGTACTCGGAACTCGGAACTCGGCACTCGGAACTAACCTCCCCCTTTAATCTTATACCCCAGCGCATACGTCTTCATCTGCTTCACCATAGAGGCGAGTCCGTTAGAGCGGGTTTGGGCCAGGTGAGAGCTGAGGCCGGTTTTTTCAATGAAATAGAGGTCGGCGTCGAGAATTTCCTGGGGGGTATGGCCTGAGAGTACCTGGAGGAGCATGCTGACCAGCCCTTTTACGATGATGGCCTGGCTGTCGGCTTCAAAGATCACTTTTCCGTCTTGGAGGTGGGCGTGCAGCCATACTACCGACTGGCATCCTTTGATAATATTGTCTTCTGTCTTATGTGCTTCGGCCAGTCCGGGCAGTTTCTTGCCCAGGTCTATAATATATTCGTATTTCTCCTCCCAGTCGTCAAATAGCCCGAAGGTTTCGATGAGGTCGTCTTGTATTGCATTGATTGTCATTGGAAATCGGTATATTGAGGTGCAAAATTACGGAATTTAACGGTCTGTGAAGGTCTGATAGGTGGCTTTTTTACGGTTTGATCTCTCGATATAGATTATAGATATATCTATATTTATCTATATATTTCTTAAATATTATAGATTTATCTATATTTGGGGTATAAATCTAAAGAACATGTATAGCGAATTGTATGAAAAATCGGGAAGTGACATTATCCGCGAATTGGGTAAACGATATAGTGTCTACCGAAAAAGAATGGGATACCTACAGAAAGAAGTGGCGGAACAATCCGGTCTGAGTGCTTTTACGATAAGTTCTTTTGAAAATGGTTCTTCTACAGGAATCACCCTGGCTTCGTTTATCAAATTACTGCGGTCTATTGGTCATTTAGAAGAAATGGAGAAGTTATTGCCTGAACTGCCTGCCAGTCCAAGGCAGGTATATAAGAAACAAAACAAGAAGTAGAATATGGAAACCAATGCGGTCAAGGTGAAACTGTGGGGAATGGACGCAGGCTATCTTTCCTGGGATAAAAAAATGGGAGTAGCGGTATTTGAATACGAGCCTTCTTTTCTTGAACAAGGTTTGGATATAGCTCCATTAACCATGCCTGTTCACTCTATACGGAGCCGGAAGCAACTTCCGTGGGTTGGAGATAAAGGTAAATTATATCAGGGACTTCCCCCCATGATCGCAGATTCATTACCCGACAAATGGGGTAATTCTCTTTTCAAAGCATGGCTTCGCGACCATCATATTCCCTTAAAGCAAACTAGTCCCGTAGATCACCTTTCGTTTATAGGGAGCCGGGCAATGGGGGCATTGGAATACGTGCCGGCCCAAAAGTTGGGAGATAATTCTGCTTTTGCGGTGGATGTACAAAAGCTGTATGAATTTTCGAGGCAGGTATTAAACGAAAGAGAAGCTACTGTTTTAAATCACGAAAACTCTATTTTATGGCAGGATTTGATAAAGATAAGTTCTTCTCCGGGGGGTAAGCGCCCGAAAGCCATTGTGGCCTTGAATAAGAGTACCGGAGAGGTCATTTCTGGTCAAGGGATAATACCGGAAGGTTTTCAACATTATATTCTGAAATACGATGATAATTCTGTTTATCCGTTTGCCAGATTAGAATACGTATATTACCTGATGGCGCTGGATGCAGGAATTGAGATGATGCCTTCAGCACTTCGTGTCTATCAAAATGTCACCCATTTCCTGACCCGGCGTTTTGACCGTGTAGATAACGAAAAAGTACATACGCAAACATTCGCTGCCATGTGGCCATCGGGTGATAGTTACGAAGATATATTTGCCGTGATCAGGAGGCTTAATCTTCCCTACGAAGATAGTAAGCAGCAATATTTGCGGATGGTATTTAACGTTATTGCCCGCAATGTAGACGACCATTCCAAGAATTTTTCATTTTGTATGAACCGGAACGGTGCCTGGCGCTTATCTCCGGCCTACGATTTAACCTATAGTATAGACCAGGCAGCACCCGCTTATTCCAACAAGCACTCTTTGACAGTAAATGGCAAAAACGAGAACATTACCCGGACAGATTTGGAAACGGTAGGGCGAAATAACGATATACAGGATTATGGCACCTTAATAGATGCTGTAGCGGATGCGGTCTCCAAATTCAAAAGCTACGGAAAAGAGTGGGAAATCGACGAAAAACTAGTGGATGCTATTCAGAAAGACTTCATAAAGACCGCAACTTAAGCTTTTACGGTTTGATCTCTCAATACATTAATGTGAACCGGAGTAGCCCGGCGCTTGCCGAAAAATTCAGGGGCTCAGGGGAACAGTAACACAGATGCTGCTACTGTCACCCTGAGCCTGTCGAAGGGCACCCTGAGCCTGGCCTGTACTGAGCTTGGCCAAGATCAGAGGGCGCTGGCCTAGGCCATTACCTCAACTTCCCCCAGATACGTACTGCTGGCGGCGTGTTTGCCGGTCTCGCTCACAAAGGTGACCCAGCAGTGTACGGGGGTGCCGGCAAGGTCAACGGTGACCGTAAGTTCGGCATCTGCGCGTGTAGCAGCCCCCTCAGAGATCTGAAATAACCCGGCGGTGGGCGAATAGATCACCAACAACAGCTTGTCGGTAGGCAGCGCCATTCCCTGACCGGAGTTGTCTGTCCACGTTACCTTGATTTGCTGACCGGCTTCCGCCTGTGCCGCCACTCCATATTGCCCTTAGGGATATTACTTTTCTACTTTCTTTCTACTTTTTTTCTGCTTTCTTTCTACTTTCCGCAGCGGCGGACCGTTAAAAAAGTAGAGCAAAAACTTAGATTTTAGAAAGTCCTCTTTCGCTTCGCTCAAACGGACGCTAAAATC
>JBEBRS010000257.1:0-4579 GCA_040394705.1 Leadbetterella byssophila | reverse complement strand
TATAACCCTCTGACAGATTATGCAGAACAGTACTCAACAATCTTCAGCTGGGGCCTTGGAGCAGTTTGAATACGACAATAAGATCGTAAAGGCTTTCCTGATCGCATCGGTTGCGTACGGTGTGATCGGGATGCTGGTAGGACTCACCCTGGCCATTCAGCTTTTCTTACCGGAAGCTAACTTTGAAAACCCGCATACCACCTTTGGGAGGCTGAGACCACTGCATACCAACGCAGTGATTTTCGCTTTTATAGGAAATGCAATGTTCGCGGGTATTTATCATTCCTCGCCCCGGCTTCTGAAGACCGCTATTTTCAGCAAAACCCTGTCGTGGATTCATTTCTGGGGCTGGCAGCTGATTATTCTGGCTACGGCCATCACCCTGCCGCTCGGACTTACCAGCAGCAAGGAGTACGCCGAAATGGAATGGCCCATCGACATTGCCATCGCGGTGATTTGGGTGGTGTTTGCCATCAACTTCTTCGGCACCGTGCTGAAACGGAGGGAAAGGCACATGTATGTGGCCCTCTGGTTTTATATCGGTACGATTGTGACGGTGGCCCTCCTGCATATCGTGAACTCTCTGGCCATCCCGGTTTCCTGGACCAAAAGTTATTCCATTTACGCGGGTGTACAGGATGCCCTGGTGCAATGGTGGTACGGCCATAACGCAGTGGCTTTTTTCCTTACCACGCCTTACCTGGGCCTGATGTATTATTACCTGCCCAAGGCGGCGAACCGCCCTGTTTTTTCCTACAAACTTTCCATTATTCACTTCTGGTCGCTCATATTCATTTATATCTGGGCCGGCCCACACCATTTGCTTTATACGTCTCTGCCCGACTGGGCCCAGAGCCTGGGAACGGTGTTCTCCGTGATGCTGATTGCGCCTTCCTGGGGAGGTATGCTGAACGGTCTTTTGACCCTGAGAGGGGCCTGGGACAAGGTACGGGAAGACCATATCCTGAAATTCTTTGTGGTGGCGGTGACGGCCTACGGTATGGCCACTTTCGAGGGGCCAATGTTATCCCTTAAAAATGTGAGCGCCATTGCACACTACACCGACTGGATCGTAGCGCACGTGCACATCGGTGCGCTGGGCTGGAACGGCTTCATGATCTTCGGTATCCTGTATTACCTGGTGCCAAGAATGTGGAAAACCGAGATCTATTCCAAATCTCTGGCCAACCTCCACTTCTGGGTAGGCACGCTGGGCATTATTTTCTATGCTCTGCCTCTGTACTGGGCCAGCCTTACCCAAAGCCTGATGTGGAAAGAGTTTACGGCCGACGGCTTCCTGGCGTATCCTAACTTCCTGGAAACCGTGACCAAGATTGTACCCCAGTACATGATGCGTGCCGTGGGCGGTACCATGTACCTGACCGGGGTGTTCATCATGATTTATAACCTGATCAGAACAGCGGCCAAGGGAACGTTTGCAAGTACCGAATATTCCGAAGCACCGGCCCTGCAGAAAAATGTGAACATTATAGGGGGCGGCTGGCACACTGTGCTGGAGCGCAAGCCCATGATCTTTACCGGTCTGGCCCTGGTAGCGGTGGCTATCGGCGGTTTGGTGGAGTTTGTTCCAACTGCCCTGATCAAATCCAATGTACCCACCATCGCGTCGGTTAAACCGTACACGCCCCTGGAGCTGACGGGCCGCGATATCTATATCCGGGAAGGCTGTGTAGGCTGTCACTCCCAGATGATTCGTCCGTTCCGCGACGAAACCGAGCGCTACGGGGAATACTCCAAAGCGGGCGAGTTCGTATACGACCGGCCTTTCCTTTGGGGATCGAAGCGCACGGGTCCGGATCTGCACCGTTTAGGAGGAAAATATCCCGATAGCTGGCATTTTAATCACATGTTAGACCCTACGTCTATGTCGCCCGGCTCCATTATGCCTTCTTACCCCTGGCTGATTGATGACGACACCGACTACAGCGACCTGCCCAAGAAAATCAGGGTAATGCAACGTTTGGGCGTGCCTTATGAGGAGGGTTACGACGAGAAAGCGGTTGCGGACGCGCAAGCTCAGGCCGAACAGATCGCCCAAAACCTTTCCAAAGACAAAATCAAAACGTCGAAAGACAAGGAGATCATCGCGCTGATCGCGTATCTGCAGCGTTTGGGAACAGACATTAAACAAAAGTAAGCTCATGTTTAAACATTATTTCGAACAAATGGAGGGGGTAAGCATTTACCCCATTTTCTCCCTGCTGGTCTTCTTCGCTTTTTTTGTAGGTCTGGGAATCTATGTATTTTTCATGGACAAGAAGAAGGAAAAGCACCTGGAAAATCTGCCTTTGGAAGATTAAAACTTTAATTTACTATGGAAAACAAAATAACCTCTATTGAAGATCTTCTGCTGGTGATTCTGGTGATCCTGATGATAGGGATCGCCCTGGTGCTGATCTTTGTGATATTCCAGACCAATACCACCACCAAGCGCCTGATTGCACAAAAGACCGGGCAGGAGTACGAAGAGTTCAACTTCGGAAAATGGTGGAAGAAAATAAGCGGGACCTCGGTAAGTGTGAAAGACGAAAACGCCATTCTGCTTCACCACGACTACGACGGAATCCGTGAATTGGACAACCATTTGCCCCCATGGTGGGTCAATATGTTCTACCTGACCATCGTGTTCAGCGTGGTGTACATGCTGGTGTATCACGTATGGGATAAAGCTCCTCTGCCTGCGGAAGAGTATGAGATTGCGATGGAAAAAGCCCGGAAAGAAGTGGAGGCCTACCAACAGAAACAGGGCAACAGTATCGATGAGAAAACGGTGCAGCTGACCCTGGACGACTCCGGCGCCCTGACCAACGGAAAAGCCATTTTTGACGCCAACTGTATGGCTTGCCACGGCATGTCGGGTGAAGGTACGGTAGGACCCAACCTCACCGACGAGTTTTGGATACACGGCGGGTCGGTCAACGATGTTTTCCGGACCATCAAATACGGGGTACCCGAAAAAGGGATGATTTCATGGCAGTCGCTCATCAAACCCAAAGACATGCAGGACGTATCCAATTACATTCTTTCTCTGCAGGGTTCCAATCCGGCCAACGCCAAAGCGCCCGAGGGAGAGAAATATGTTCCCGATTCGGCAGCAGAACCTGAAACTGCAGCCGAGCAGTAGTTAAAAAAATAAAAAATGGCAAGCAATTTAGATTTTATCGACGAGGCCTATAGGGATGCTATAGGCACCGTCGATAAAGACGGCAAAAGAATCTGGGCTTTTCCTAAAAAACCTAGCGGAAACTATCACAATAAAAGAGTCATCGCTACGGTTGTATTTCTCTTGATTTTCTTCTCGGTGCCTTTCCTGAAGATAGGAGGCGCCCCTCTGCTTGAAATCAATATCTTCGAAAGAAGATTCTATATTTTCGGCCAACTCTTCCTGCCTCAGGATTCCCTGGTTTTCAGCATTGGCCTGATCACCTTTTTTGTTTTTATCACCCTCTTTACCGTGATTTACGGCAGGGTGTGGTGCGGCTGGGCCTGTCCCCAGACCATTTTCATGGAAATGGTGTTCCGGAAGATTGAGTACTGGATAGAGGGCGACAGGAAGCAGCAGCAGAAGCTGGCCCAGGCCCCGTGGGACCGGGAGAAGATTACGAAACGGACGTTGAAATACTTTATTTTCGTCCTCATTTCGGTGATTATCGCCCATACGGCCATGGCTTACCTCATTGGGGTAGAGGGCGTGAAGAGCCTGGTGACGCGTCCGCCCTCAGAAAACCTCACCGGTTTTATCAGCCTGGTGGCGTTCACGGGTATTTTCTTCTTTGTCTTTACGCGTTTGCGTGAGCAGGTGTGCATTGCCATCTGCCCGTACGGCCGGCTCCAGGGGGTGCTGGTGGGTAGAAATACGATGAACGTGATTTACGACTACGTGAGGGGGGAGCCACGCGGGCGGTTGAAAAAAGGAGCGGTAGACACCACCAAAGGCGACTGCATCGACTGTACCCTCTGTGTGCAGGTGTGCCCTACCAACATTGATATACGGAACGGAATCCAGCTGGAATGCGTGAACTGTACGGCCTGTATCGACGCCTGCGATGACGTGATGGAGAAAATCAACAAGCCCAAAGGCCTGATTACCTTTGGCTCGGTAGAAAGTATTGAAACCAATACGCCCTTCCGTATTTCTCCGCGCGCCATTGGGTACTCCGTAGTGCTTCTCCTGCTGATAGCGGTAGAAGTCTTCATTCTGGCCGGCCGCACCGAGGTAGAAGCCACCATTCTGCGGGTTCCGGGGCAGCTCTACCAGGAAATGCCCGATAACCGCCTGAGCAACCTGTACAACGCCCAGATCCTGAACAAATCAAAAGAAGAAATGACCCTCTCTTTTGATGTGGAAGGCGCGGCTGGGAACATCCGCATGGTGGGGAATACACAGTCGGTAACCGTAGCTTCCGGCCAGAAAGCCGAGGTCGTGTTCTTTATTGAAATGGACAAGTCGCAGATCAAAAAACGTAAAACAGAATTGGAAGTGAACATCCTGAACGGAAAAGAGGTGGTGGAAACCGTAGAAACCACTTTCTTAGGATACACCGAATAAGTAGTTCTG
>JBEBRS010000256.1:0-4583 GCA_040394705.1 Leadbetterella byssophila | reverse complement strand
CCTCTTTGAAAATATGCCCGAATTGAATTTAGAGTAAGTAATAGTTTTTCATAAATGTGGAATAGTCGGGGGAATTTCTTCCGGCTATTTTTGTTTGTTAAGACGATGAATATTTGGCTGTTAAGTCTATTGGAAGTAAAAAAGTGACCGTATAATAAATTTTTGGCAGTTTTAATAGGATTTGTTTGGGATATTCAAATATGTTTTTATTAAATTTGTTAAGGCCATAAGCTAAATAATTACATTTTAACTGATTCATAAACTCTAAACTCCTAAAATCATGAGAAAATTATACACTCTTTACTTTATTGTAACCGCGCTTTTTCTTTCTTGTCCATTGACGGCCCAAAATTTTGCTGGAATTGGATTGTGTTAAGGAACCAACGCCGGTTCTGAAGTCCAGTGACCCGCGAAATAGTTTTAAACAGGAAAAGTTTAACTATATAAGAGGAAACAGTATTTTCAACCAAGTTAATGAAAATAAAAGATCCTTTCTTAAAATAAAGACAGAATATGGAGATTTTAATATAAGTGTGGAAAAAGCACCCTTCCCGTTATTTGGTTACGCCATGACAGATAAGGGCCCTGAAAGGGTTTATTTTGATAATTTTATCGTACTGAGTGGTGTTGTTTTGAAAGAGACAAACGCAAGAGTGGCTATCGTTTTGCACGATAACAATCAGATTGACGGTGAAATAATAAAAGATAGTACTATTTATAGATTTGAATATTATGATGACGGAACAACCCAAGGAACTTTCGTGTTTAGGGCCGATGAAATTGTTTTAAAAACAAAAGGCTGTGCAACTGATGGTGAAGCAATAATTGGAGAAAAGGGACGTAGAGAAATTAATTCGAGTGGCAATCGCATGTCAACCTCTTCATGCTCTGTAATTGACTTGGCGGCAGAAGGTGATTATGAATTTTATCAAATGCATGGTGGGAATTCATGGAGTAAAATTATATCATACATAAATCTTGCCAGTACTGCATATTATTCTTTGACAGGAAGTCCATCGTTTCCGGGGCAGTTAAGGATTCAATCCGTCCATATTTCAGTATGGACCACATCTTCTGACCCCTATTCGTCGACCGGAAATTCTGCAACCTTACTTGCTGAAATTAGATCGCATTGGAATTCAAATAATTATAACATAAAAAGAGATTTGGCATATTTGTTTACAGGCCAGGAATTAGACGGAGGGGCAGTATTAGGGAGAGCGTATGCGAGTGTGATGTGTTCTACTCCCTCATATTCTTATGGTATTGTTAGTTGTGAAAACGGTGATACTCAAGTATGTAGTGCACTTGTTCACGAAATATTTCACAACCTTAGTAGTTTTGATGCTCATCAACTCGGAGGTCCATGTAATATTCCTGGTTACGAAACGATAAATTGTAATGCTATACCTTATAATGGGAGTGTCCAGATAAATAACGATGAGCGGAATGAAATAGCAAATAATCTATATTATTATACCTGCTTACGAACTCCCGCTGTATCCCCTACCGTAAACTATAATCCATCCGGTAGCAGTGATATTCTATGTTATAACGGTACTTTAGAATTGAATTATCCTGCATCTTCTTATTCGTGGTATGTAGATCCTTCTTACCTTAGTGGTAATGGCTCTTTGTACGCGCCAGGTGGAGATATTGCCTACGTTACGATTTGGGATTTTTATCGTGTCAAAGGAGAAGCAACGGATATATGTGGAAATGAGGGAGGGCATTATTTCTATTTGTATCCTTGCAGTTCCTTTGCGCGTATTAAGGTTTTCCCTAATGCGGTAGATAACCAGATCACTATTCAATTAGATTATTTAAGTTCGGAAAGGTCAAAATTATTTCAATTTGACCTTTATTCGGAAGATGGTCATAAAGTAGATCTTATCCGAAATGTGCATAAAAATACTAATGGGTTTCAATTGGAAATTGATAAGGTCCGTCCGAAAGGCATCTATTTCTTACATATAAAATCAAATGATCTTGTGGAGAAAGTTCGTTTACATCTTGAATAAAGTATGAAAAAGCTAATTTATTTTTTGTTATTGTCGGTCATTGGAGGTTCCTGCGGGAATGAGGCGAATCCTCCTGAGCCGGAGCAGCAGGTAGTTAAATGTGAACCGGAAAAACCGGCTCTTTACGGGAAATTGTCAGGGATGAGATTAAGAGTAATAGGACAGGCAGGGGGTGAAAACACTATGCTAACTCCAGTCACAGAAAATCGTGAGGGCTTGGAGTTTGCTGAACCACGCCTTGCAAATATTCTCCCGCAGTTCTTTTCAGTCTGTAATATTCCAGAAGGTTATCTTAAAGACGGGCTTCTTTTGAATGTCAGTGGTCATGCGTATATTGATGACTATATGATGCAAAATGCTAAAATTATTTATTTCGATAATCCTAATACAAAACTTAGGTCGACGTATAAGATATTCCTTGATTTCACTGAGATAGAAGTCGTACCTCAATGAACGCTGTTAATAGTGTTGTAGTGTTCGGTTTCCTACTTTATCAATCACATATACGGCGATGGGTCGGTACCGCGTGGTATCGAAATGCGGAGCTTCCAGCGTCAACTGAGTAGGGGCGGGGCCGGCCTTATCAAACATAAAGGCGGTAGTAATGCCGCTGGTTTTATTGAACGGCAATGTTTTTCCCAGGGCCATGTAATCTGCTTTTGCAGTATCTTCCACCGTAAAGGCATAATAAAGCAGAACCGTCCCCAGGTTATTCTCATTCCTGATGTAGGCTACTTCATCAAAACCTCCCGGAATATCATTGCGGCTGGGGATTTTTGAAAAATTATAAAAAATAAAGCCGACAATGGCCAGTAGGATCACTCCGTAAATTATTTTCTTCATATCAGCAGGCCGCTTTTGCGGCTGTTCACATGTTTTGAAAACAGCAAATTACTGCATTTTGTTTCTTAGGGGATTTTTAAAAGCAAATTTGCGCCCTCGCCGAGTCCCCCGTAGGGGAGTCTCTGTCCGCGCCGAGTCTCCCGCAGGGGACTCGGTGAACTTTCTATAAGGTCAACGCTGAGTCTCCACTCGGAGGATTCTGCTTGTCTTATTGTGTAAAGGGATAAAACGCATCCGCTGACTACTTTTTTGCATATTTTTCAGATTTCCCCTATCTTAGCAGGCGCTAACACACACTTGCTATGCCCATTACCAATGTCCACGACAAATTCATCCGTCAAATCCTGTCCAACAAAGAACTGGCCATCGATTTTCTTAGGGAATTTCTTCCGGAAACTCTAGTAAACCACATGGATTTACAAACCCTGGAACACCAGGATACTTCGTACATCAATGAAGAGCTAAAAGAATCTTTCTCCGATCTTATCTGGCGGGTGAACATGAAAGGGAAAGAAAGTTTGCGTATCAGTCTGCTGCTGGAGCATAAAAGCTATGCTGACCCAAAAGTGGTGTTCCAATTACTGGAATATTTGGCCTGCGGTTACCGGAAACAGATTCGGGAGAAGCAGAAGCCGGAACTGATCATTCCTATCCTGTATTACCACGGCAAAAACAACTGGAAGTTCCGGTCTCTGGAATCCTACTTCGCACACTATCCGGATTTCATGAAGAAGTATTTGCCCTGGTTTGAGCCGGAGTTTGTGAATTTGCACAAGCTGGCACCGGAGCAGATACTGACGCTTCAAAACGGGTTATTAAGCAGTGCGGTGATGCTACAGAAATACAGTTTTGACCCGGCGGGACTAGCTACGCACATTCATTCCATTCTTGAAAACCTGAGTCCGTATTTGGAATCGAACGCTACAAATGCTATTTTTGTTTACATGATACATGGCACACAGTTGGATGAGAGGCATTTTACAGAATCGGTTCAAAAATTACCTGAGCACATGAGTACGAAAGCGATGACATTATACGATCAAATTATCAGTAAGCGTAAAGACCAATGGATTGAGGAGGGGATGGAAAAGGGTATTGAGCAAGGAATAACCCAATCACTGCAAACCACAATTTTGAACGCTTTCGACAACGGTGTGGAGATACCGCTTATTTGTCTTATCACCGGAGAAGCCGAGGAGAAAATTTATACGGTCCTGCGTCAGAACGAGCGGATTTCCTAATTCAAAGGGATATGATGGTTTAACAGCGAAATTCCCATACCCGCATAGGATCAGCTGCTGAACATTGCATTCCAGAGCCTTTCTGTTATTTTTACCCACTTTTGAATAGAGCGCAGTGGTAAATTACTTGGGCGGAAGTGCAAACAAGTCGCCAAAACGTGTTACACCCGGTATCTACTTTTTTTACTCCGGGCTCTAACGGGCCTTCCGCTCTGTTTTAAAAATCACTTTCCTTTTAAAATTGTAGGGAAAGGTAATTCAAATTACATCCCGTTTCTGCGGTACACACTATGGTGCAGTATCAAAAAGTGAATTCGCATTTTTAGTGTTTTAATCGTTTTGTGGAAGAGACTTATAATGTCAATAACAATACAATTTGAGAATAAGTAAACTGATATAGGTTACTATCAAACAATTCTTTATCTTAAATTAGGAATTAATGAATTTGTATTCAGAGTGTTCGTATATTTGAGAGTTA
>JBEBRS010000255.1:0-4632 GCA_040394705.1 Leadbetterella byssophila | reverse complement strand
CTGCTGAAAATGCCCGGGCAGAAGTGGACTTCCTTGTTCAAAAAGCCGGCAAAATCTATGCCTTAGAAGTAAAGGCAGAAGAAAACCTGCAAGCCAAAAGCCTGAAAGTTTTTACCGATAAATTTTCTGTTGATAACGTTTTTCGCACATCTATGTCGAATTACAGAAAGGAAAGCTGGATGACCAATATCCCACTCTACGCGATTTCCGCTTTGACTTAAGATTCCTGTGCCCATTCCATGCGCTGATCAGGCGAGAACTTCCAGGGAGCCATAGCGGTTTCCATATTCTGGAACATCATGTTCCACGACTGCGGTGCTTTGCTTTCTTCCATTACCCTGTACCGGCGTAATTCCATAATAATACTTAGCGGATTGATCATCACGGGGCATTCCTGCACACAGGCGTTACAGGAGGTGCATGCGAGTATTTCCTCATCCGTGATGTAATCGCCCAGAAGTGTCTTTTCATCTTTGTATTCGTACCCGTTTTTCAGCCAGCCGCGCTGAATGTCTTCGAGGCGGTCGCGGGTATCGGTCATTATTTTGCGGGGAGAAAGTAATTTTCCCGTTTGATTTGCCGGGCATGCCGAGGTACAGCGGCCGCACTCGGTACAGCTGTAGGCGTCCATCAGGTTCTTCCAGCTCAGGTCGGTGACGTCTTTGGCTCCAAACCGACCTACTTCTGCCGGGGTTTCAGGGGGATCAGCCAGTCCCAGCATCAGCTTCACCTCCTCGGTCACGGCCGGCATATTGTGCATCTTGCCTTTAGGATCCAGATCGCCAAAATACGTATTTGGGAAAGCCAGCACAATGTGCAGGTGTTTGGAATACGTGAGGTATACCATAAAGAAGAAGATGCCCAGGATGTGGAACCACCAGGCAAAGCGTTCCACAACTAGCAATACATTATCCGATAATCCGCCCAGAAGTGGGGCCATCAGTCCGCTCACCACAAAGGGGCCGGTCTGTATCTCGGCAAAATGCCCCACGCCCCGGCCTTGCAGGAGGTAGTCGGCCGCATTCATGGTCAGGAAAGCGGCCATCAGCACGATTTCCAGGCTAAGAATGATATTGGCATCCAGAAATGCCCAGCCGCGCATTTCCGGGTGGCGCCCGGGTTGGAAGCGCTCCACTTTGGCTACATTACGCCGCAGCAGGAAAACAACACAAGCGGCCAGAACACCCAATGCCAGTATTTCAAAGAAATTCAATACCACCTGATAGAAATTTCCCAGGGGTTCGGCAAAAATCCGATGGGTACCGAATAACCCATCAATCACAATCTCCAGCAGTTCAATATTGATCAATATAAAACCAACGTAAACCAAAAAATGCAGGACTCCTACCAGCGGCCGGGTAAACATCCGCTGCTGTCCCAGTGCCAGCAAAAGCATATTCCGGAGGCGTTCTGCCGGGCGGTCGGTCCGTAAATCGGTTTTACCCAACAAGATGGTCTTGCGAATCAGCAGGATACGGCGGGTTACCAAAAAGGCGGTCACTGCCACTGCGGCCAGGAACAATAACTGAGGTATAAATTCCATTGTAAATTAAGATTGAGCTAACGGTATGCATGCATACTAATACAAATATCGCAATTTTTTTTAGATCAGCAAGTCCTCTAAAAAATTTTAAAAAAAAGTTAGGTGGATTGTTGTTTACTTAAACTTAATGGCTAATTTTGCACTCCCAAACATGGGAATGGTGGTGAAATCACACTTGGTGATGTAGCTCAGTTGGTAGAGCAAAGGACTGAAAATCCTTGTGTCGGCGGTTCGATTCCGTCCATCACCACCAGAAAAAGGCAGTTATGACGAATGTTATAGCTGCCTTTTTGTTTGAGCAAACCCCCTCTTTCTTATGGCAGATAAAACAATTTTATCTAAGTTTGAGCATCGATCTGTTTAAACTATTCGCCATGCGTTTAAAGCCCTGTTCCCTTCTGGCGTTGCTCCTCATTGTTTTTTTACCTTTCTCAGGTAAAAGCCAAAGCAACTTTGACCTCATTCCCCAACCCACTTTCATTCAACTCCGGGAAGGGGTTTACCGGTTTTCTGCTGACGCACAGGTTTACGTAAGTCCCGAGTTTAAAGAGGTGGCTCATCTGCTGACAGAGCATCCCGCTATCCGGAAAGTAACGATAGGAAAAACCCGGAACCCGGCTTCCGGGCAAATCGCCCTGATTAAAGCTTCCGTCAAAGATAATCTTCCTAAATCTGCCTATTCCCTATCTGTTCGTCCAAACGGCATAACGCTTAAAGCCTGGGGAAGAGAGCAGATCATATCCGCCGTATACACCCTCGTACAGCTCGGTTATTTACAACAGGATCCGGCTCAGATCGCAGCAGCCGATATGACCGATGAGCCCCGGTTTTCCTACAGAGGCTTACACCTGGATGTATCCAGGCACTTTATGCCTGTCACTTTTGTCAAAAAATATATGGACCTGATGGCGCTGTACAAATTTAACCACCTTCATTGGCATATCACCGACGGGGCCGGTTGGCGCCTGGAAATAAAGAAATATCCTGAACTTACAGAAAAAGCTGCCTGGCGCACCCACAGCACCTGGAAAGACTGGTGGAATAACGGCCGCCGGTATGTGGACCGGGGTTCTCCCAATGCCAGTGGCGGCTTCTATACACAAGACGAAGCCCGTGAACTGGTGGCCTATGCTGCCCAACGCGGCATTACTATTATCCCGGAGATTGAAATGCCGGGGCATTCGGAAGAAGTTCTGGCGGTGTATCCGCACCTGGCCTGTTCCGGCCAGCCCTATACCCAAAGTGAATTCTGTATAGGCAACCCGGAAACCTTTGTTTTTCTGAAAAATGTTTTAGAGGAAGTCCTCGATATCTTTCCCTCCCCCTATATCCATATCGGCGGCGATGAAGCCGATAAAAAACACTGGAAAAGCTGCCCAAAAGACCAGGCCCTTATGCAAAAGGAAGGTTTAAGCTCGGTGGAGGAACTACAAAGCTACGCGATCAGGCAGATGGATCTGTACCTTCAGTCGAAAGGCCGCAAGCTGATCGGGTGGGATGAAATTCTGGAAGGGGGGCTCACTCAGGGGGCTACCGTCATGAGCTGGCGCGGCGAAGAGGGCGGAATAAAGGCTGCCAATGCCGCACATGATGTCATTATGACACCGGGCTCCCACCTGTATTTTGATGCCTACCAAACCGACCCCCGCACGCAGCCCGAGGCCATCGGCGGGTATCTCCCCCTCGAAAAGGTGTATAGCTACGACCCGGTTCCCGAAGGCATTGCCCCCGATAAAAAACATCATATTCTCGGTGCTCAGGCCAATATCTGGACAGAGTATGTACCCACCACAGAACACCTGGAATATATGGTGTTTCCAAGAGCTTTGGCATTATCAGAAGTTAACTGGACCGCGCCGCAGGACAAGAACTGGCCGGACTTTCACCACCGCCTGCAAGCCCATTACAAGCTCCTGCAAGACTTACATGTCAATTATTATCGCCCCTCCTACAATGTAACCTATTCCGCTGTGTATGATACCACACTTCATAAAAACAGGATCACGCTGGCTACTGAACAGCTCCGTCCTCAAAATATACGGTACACCCTCGACGGTACCCCTCCGCAGCTTACATCAGCAAGTTATAAAGAGCCGTTTACACTGGACCGGAGTGCCCGTATATCGGCCCGCTATTTCCAGGATTCCATTGCTATCGGCCCCCTTTTGTCTTTTGATACCGATATTCACAAGGCGATAGGCAAACCGGTGATCTACCATAGTCTATGGGACGGATACGCAGCCCGGAAAGAAAGCACCATGACCAACGGTATCCAGGGCGGACTCACCTATCATGACGGCCAGTGGCAGGGATTTACGCAACCTATAGATCTGATCGTCGACCTGCAGGAAATACAACCTATCCATACAGTGGCCATGAATTTTATGCAGATGATCGGGCCGGGCGTTTATATGCCGGGAAAACTGGAGGTACTTATTTCCGACGACGGAAAGGAATACAGAGAATTCGGCACGGTTCATAATGACGTTCCGGATCAGGACCCCACACTAACGTTTAAACGCTTTGAAGCAAAATCTGCTACCCCGCAGAACGCCCGTTACATTCAGGTGAAAGCCAGCAACCCGAAACGGGGTTACCTCTTCACCGACGAGATCATTGTATATTAACCTTCTGCCGGCCCCGCCTCTTAACATAACATTTCCATAATCCCGTCTTAATATTCTCATGATTTTCCGGCGCTTATTTTGCGGGGAAAAATAACCTACAAGTACTTTATGAGACAGAATTACCTCTCTGAATTTTTAAGAGGCGGGCAATTGCTGTGCCTGCTTACACTGAGCTTCTTTATCCTGGTACATCCGGCAGTGGCCAATGGAACAGCGCTTATTAACGCTGCTAACCCTGTGGCCATTAGCGGTCAGGTAAAAAGTGCTGACGGCGAACCCCTGCCGGGTGTAGTAATAAAGAACCTGGTTACAGGGAACGCTACCGTTACGGATGCTGACGGCAAGTACACACTGGATGCTTCTTTTGGCAATGAACTCCGGTTTACCTATGTCGGCTTTGTAACACAGACCGTCAAAGTGGAGAATAACTTCCTGGATGTGATTCTGCAGGCCGATAACCAG
>JBEBRS010000254.1:0-4720 GCA_040394705.1 Leadbetterella byssophila | reverse complement strand
GCTGGCTTCTTTCCCGTAAAATCCGGCCTTTTTTTGCGCGGTATTTCTTATTTCGTGGGCGTCCATCCCGATCAGCCTGATCTTCTCGTCGGGACCGTTTTTCCCGCTTACCCATATCGTATCACCGTCTACTACTTTCGTGACGACCCGCATATCCGGAGTGGACGGTAATTGGGAGAATCCTAGCAGGAGGAGAACGAGGAGGTGTTTCATATAACAGTTAATAGTGAAAACTAAAAATGGGAATGAAATAGGTAGCGAATATTCCTTAACTTTTAGTTTTCGCCGGCCCAATAAAAAAGAGATGCACACTGTGTATGCACCTCTTATATCACAATCTCTAAAAATTATTTCGCTGCCGTAGTATCTGCTTTGGCGCCCTTCTTCTGAGAGGCCGTATACTCTTCGTTAAGTCCTTTCAATACATCCTGGGTAATATCAAGGTCTTCTTTGGCATACAATACTCCGCCACCTTTTGAATATCCGATCACCATATCGTAACGGTCTGACGCGTTATAATTTTTCAGGTATTCGTGAATTTTATTCAAAAGTTCATCGGTTTTTTTAGCTTGCTCCTGCTGTAAGTTTCCCGCGGCATTTTCCCGGTACAGCATAATATCCTGCTCTTTTTTCTGAAGCGCTGCCTGTTGGGTCAGGGCTTGCTGCTCAGACAGTCCGCCGGCTTGTACCCTTCTCTGGAAGAGGGCTACTTCGTTCTGGAACGACTGAGCCTTTTTTTGCAGCTCGTTATCCAGGGCGAAACTTTTGTTCTCAAATTCTTTAACTACGTCTTTGTAATACTCGTAATTGTTGAGAAGCGTATCGGTATTGACATACACAATTCTACCGGAAGGTTGTCCGGAAGACGATGATGTACTTCCCTCTTTTTTATCACAAGCCACCAAAGCCACACTCAGGCCTAAAAACAGCGCAACGATTTTTTTCATTTAAGCAGATATTTTTTTAAAAAGTCTGCAAATATAATGAAATTCTTTTACCATTTCAAAGGCACACTGACCAATACGTTATCCCAGCTGATAATCAATTCCTTGTCTTCGTAACTTTTGATGATCAGCTTCTCTTCCGGAGCGGTAAGCAGGGTCACCGGTACCTTTACTTCCGCTACGTTTTTGTCTTTGATTTTATCGTATCCGAATGCGCCGAATTGTTTCAGTTCGGGGTTCAGGATGACGGTCCATTCCGCTTCCTCCGGAATAGAATAGAGGGTGTAGGTTCCTGCTTTTACAGGGGTTCCTCCAAAATTCACATCTTTCCGGAAGGTGATTTCCGTAGCGGCATTGGCGCCGGTACGCCACACTTTTCCGTATTTTTCCAGTCCACCGAAAATCACACGTCCCTTCTTGGAGGGTTGTCCGTAAGTCACGCTGACATTCGCACTTTCTGTAGTGACCGTGGGGCTTTGGGGGGCTTTTCTTTCCTGGGCAAAAGCTACTGTGGTGCACAGTCCTAAAAGCAATACCAATAGTTTTTTCATTTTGTCCGATAGGTTTAAGACTGTAAGGCGCGGAGAAATTCCAGGCGCATTAAGTCAGAGTGTTAATTTCATCTGTATAAAAATTTAGCCGGGCGGGGGCCGCCCCGCGGCGAACCGCTTTCAGCCTTCAGCGGTCAGCTTATACATTGGCGGCGGGAGGCGCTCCTCTTGGTGTGCCGGTTTTCTGATAGCTGAATGCTGATAGCTCATGGCTATTTCATATATAACGAAAACCTGGTGCTAAAATTACGGAGTGCTTTATTTCTTTTCCGCCAGCTGCCGGGCCATTTCCACAGGATCGGTGGGCGATTCGTTGAGGATATCCGACTCAATAAGGCCGTCGCGGAGCCGGATAATCCGGTGGGCATAGCGGGCGATGTCTTCTTCGTGGGTGACCATGATGATGGTATTGCCTTTGCTATGGATCTCGGCGAAAAGCTGCATAATCTCATAGGAGGTGCGGGTGTCGAGGTTACCCGTAGGTTCATCGGCGAGGAGAATGGAGGGGTCGTTCACCAGGGCGCGGGCCACGGCCACCCTTTGGCGTTGCCCTCCCGAAAGTTCATTGGGCTTATGGCTGCTTCTGTCGCCCAGTCCTACACTTTCCAGTACTTTTTGGGCCTTTTCCGTACGGTCGGTTTTGTTATACCCTGCGTAAATCAAGGGAAGGGCCACGTTTTCAAGGGAAGACTGCCGGGGAAGGAGATTGAACGTCTGGAACACAAAACCGATTTCCCGGTTCCTCACTTCCGCCAGCTCATTTTCCGTCATATCGCTCACGTCTTTTCCGTTCAGCACATAGCTGCCGCCCGTGGGCGAGTCAAGGCATCCGATAATATTCATGAGGGTGGACTTCCCGGAGCCGGAAGGACCCATAAAAGCCACGTATTCTCCTTTGCGGATGGTGATGGAAACCCCTTTCAGGGCATCGACCACCTCGGCTCCCATAATATATCTTTTGGTAATGTCTGTAGTTTCAATGATGATCATAACCGCGGTTCTGTTCGTTTCCCAAAGCTAAGGGCTTTTGGAGAAAATCGGGCAAAGTTTTCTATCAAAGTCCTATTTAAAGGATAGATGGTTTAAAAACCTGTAAGAACCGCAGCGCACAACTCCGAATTCGTTAAGTTTGCAACCGGAAATAGCAATGAGAAGTTTGTGGT
Source organism: Leadbetterella byssophila (assembly GCA_040394705.1). Lineage (GTDB taxonomy): Bacteria > Bacteroidota > Bacteroidia > Cytophagales > Spirosomataceae > Leadbetterella > Leadbetterella byssophila_B. The sequence continues at coordinate 2,062 of JBEBRS010000254.1, read as the reverse complement.
TAGAAATTATACATAATGAGAAATATTCTGAATATGCTGATCAGCGGGGAGTCGCTGAGTTTTGAGGAGGCCCGTGAAACCATCACCCGCATTGGCCGGGGCGAGGCCGGGGCTGCGCAGGCGGCGGCTTTCCTGATGGGGATTCAGCAAAAGGGGATTACGACCGACGAACTCGGGGGGTTCCGCCAGGGAATGCTGGACCTGGCCCTGACCCTTCCCTTGGATGACCTGGAACCCATGGACGTCTGCGGTACCGGGGGCGACGGCAAGCATACCTTTAATATTTCCACCACCTCCGCTTTTGTGGCCGCGGGTGCGGGTGTAAAAGTTGCCAAGCACGGCAACCACGGGGTGAGTTCGGCGGTGGGCAGCAGCACTGTGCTGGAGTTTCTGGGGATTAAGTTTACAAACGATAAAGACGAGCTCCGAAGGAAAATTGAAACGGCGAATATCTGTTACATGCACGCGCCCCTGTTTCATCCGGCCATGAAATATATCGGGCCTATCCGTAAGGAACTGGGGGTGAAAACATTTTTTAATATCCTGGGCCCGCTGATGAATCCCGCGGAAGTGAAAGTGCAGCTGAGCGGCGTGGCCGACCTGACCACCTTTGAACTTTATAAAGACCTTTTTTCCAGGCAGAAAGGGCGTTTCGCCGTTATTCATGCCCTGGACGGGTACGATGAAATCTCCCTCACCGGCGGTTTCCGGGTTTGGAAAGGAGAGGAAGACGGGGTGATTCAGCCGGCCGACTGGCAACTGCCGGAGATACTACCCGCGCAGTTGAGCGGAGGAAATACACTCGAAGAGTCGGCCCGGATACTGGTGCAGATTTTAAAAGGGGAGGGAAGCGCGGAACAAAATGCGGTGGTGCAGGCCAACGCCGGACTGGCCATCAGTGTGTCTTGCGATGTGAGTTTTGAAGAAGGCGTGGCCCGCGCGGAGGAAGCACTGAAGAGCGGGCAGGCCTACAAGAGCTTCGAGCTGCTGAGGGAGTAAACGGTTTTCTTAACAAAGTCGCGCTTATACGAATGAAATAGCTATGAGCATTCAGCAAATCGGTACAGCAACCGGCGCGCCCGACTGCTGATAGCTGAAAGCGCGATAAATAAATTTTAAGCGTATGTATGCATTGGGTTTTGTGTCGGCTATACTGCCTGACCTGTCTTTCGGGGAAGTCATCAATTTTGCTTCCGAAAATCATTTTGAATGTGTGGAAATCATGTGCTGGCCAGGCAGCAATGCCGACAAGCGCCGGTATGCCGGGGTAACCCACCTCGATGTGGAGGATTTCGATGCAGACAAGACACGGGAGATCCTGGAGCGGAATAAGGTTTTCATTTCCGGGCTGGGGTATTATCCCAATCCCCTGGATCCCGATAAGGAGAAATCGGAATTTTACATCGAGCATATCAAGAAGATTATCCGGGCGGCAAACCGACTGAATATTCCGGTGGTGAATACCTTTATAGGGCGGAACCCTACGCTTCCGATGAGGGAAAACCTGGAGCTGTTCAGGAAACTCTGGAAACCTATTATAGAAGTGGCGGAGCAGGAACAGGTGAAAATCGGCATAGAGAACTGTCCAATGCTGTATACCTTGGACGAGTGGCCCGGAGGGAAAAACCTGGCGGTATCGCCCGCGGTTTGGGATTATATGTTTGAGGCCTTTCCTACCCCCCTCTTCGGACTGAATTATGACCCCTCACATCCGGTGTTGCAAAGGATGGACGAGATCAAACCCCTCTACAACTACAAAGACCGCCTGCACCATATTCACCTGAAAGATATCCGGATTTACCAGGAAAAACTGGACCGCGTGGGCATGTTCGCCCTGCCTTCCGAATATCATTCTCCTAAGCTGCCCGGATTGGGCGACGTGCGCTGGCCCGAGTTTTTCAGCGCCCTGGGCGACATCCGTTACCGCGGCCCCCTGGTGATTGAGGTAGAAGACAAAGCCTACGAGGGTTCACCGGAAGATGTGGTGGCCGGGATCAGAACGGCGAGAAACTACGTAAAGAAATTTCTTTCTTAATGGTTAATTATCAATGGTTAATGGTCA
>JBEBRS010000253.1:0-4728 GCA_040394705.1 Leadbetterella byssophila | reverse complement strand
GTGCATGAAGTGCTGGTAGAACAGTCGATCATGGGCTGGAAAGAGTACGAACTTGAACTTCTGCGTGATCACAAAGGAAACATCGTGATCATCTGTACCATAGAAAACTTTGACCCCATGGGGGTGCATACCGGAGATTCGATCACCGTGGCGCCGGCCATGACCCTACCGGATACCGTGTACCAGAAAATGCGGGATATGGCCATCCGGATGATGAACGGAATCGGGCAGTTTGCCGGCGGATGTAACGTACAGTTCTCCCTGAATCCGGAAACCGATGACATCATCGCCATTGAAATCAACCCGCGGGTGAGCCGCTCTTCTGCCCTGGCTTCCAAAGCTACCGGATACCCCATTGCCAAAATAGCCGCCAAAATGGCGATTGGCTATAACCTCGATGAGCTGATCAACCCCATCACCGGGTCTACCTCGGCTTTCTTTGAGCCTGCCATTGACTATGTGATCGTGAAAGTTCCCCGCTGGAACTTCGACAAGTTTCCGGGAAGCGACACCCGCTTAGGCCTGCAGATGAAGTCGGTAGGCGAAACCATGGGAATAGGCCGGAATTTCCAGGAAGCCCTGCAAAAAGCCTGTCAGTCTCTGGAAATCAAAAGAAACGGACTGGGGGCCGACGGCCGCGAAGAAAGAGACCAGGAAAAGCTGAAACACAGCCTGGCCAACCCTTCGTGGGACCGCCTCTTCCACGTATACGACGCCTTTAAGGCCGGTCTTTCTTTCAACACCATTCAGAACCTGACCAAAATCGATAAATGGTTCCTGCGTCAGATTGAGGAAATGGTATTGCTCGAAGCCCAGATACAGAAATACCACCTGGAAAGCATCCCGAAAGAACTGCTTCTGGCAGCCAAAAAAATGGGCTATGCCGACCGCCAGCTGGCGCACCTGCTGAGATGTCTTGAAAGCGAAGTTACCTCCAAACGCAAGGCACTGGGTATAAAACGTGCTTTCAAATGCGTAGACACCTGTTCGGCCGAATTCGAAGCCAAAACACCGTATTACTATTCTACCTTCAACCTATCGGAAGACAATCCCGACAACGAATCGGTTACTTCCGACAAAAAGAAGGTGATTGTGCTGGGTTCAGGTCCCAACCGTATCGGGCAGGGTATCGAATTTGATTACTCCTGCGTACACGGTGTACTGGCCGCAAAAGAATCGGGATACGAGACCGTCATGATCAACTGTAACCCTGAAACGGTTTCTACTGACCCGGACATCTCCGACAAACTCTACTTTGAACCCGTATTCTGGGAGAACGTATTCGATATCATAGAACACGAAAAACCCGAGGGGGTCATTGTACAGCTGGGTGGACAAACCGCGCTCAAAATGGCGGAAAAACTCACCAAATACGGTGTAAAGATCATCGGTACTTCCTATGAAGCCCTTGACCTTGCCGAAGACCGGGGCCGTTTCTCCGAAAAGCTCAGAGAACTGGAGATCCCTTACCCGAAATTCGATACCGTCAGAACCGCTGACCGGGCTTCGGAAGTAGCCAAAGAGCTGGGATTCCCGCTTCTGGTGCGCCCCAGTTATGTACTGGGTGGCCAAAGCATGAAGATCGTGATCAACGAGGAAGAGCTGGAGCAACACGTGGTGAAAATCCTGAACGACATTCCTGACAATAACATCCTGCTGGATCATTTCCTCGAAAATGCCATTGAGGCCGAAGCCGACGCCATCTGTGACGGTGAAAATGCCTACATCATCGGCATCATGGAACACATTGAACCGGCGGGTATCCATTCCGGCGACTCCTACGCGGTTCTTCCGCCGTTTGACCTGAGTGAAAACGTACTCCGCCAGATCGAAGAATATACCAAAAAGATTGCGATTGCCCTGGATACAAAAGGACTGATCAATATCCAGTTTGCCATCAAAGACGAGGTGGTGTATGTGATCGAAGCAAACCCGCGGGCTTCCCGCACCGTGCCGTTTATCTGTAAGGCTTACCAGGAACCGTATGTGAACTATGCCACCAAAGTAATGCTGGGGGTCAATAAGGTCACAGACTTCAACTTCAAGCCCGTGAAACACGGCTACGCCATCAAGATCCCGGTATTCTCTTTCAATAAGTTCCCGAATGTGAACAAACAACTGGGGCCTGAAATGAAATCAACCGGAGAAGGCATCTATTTTATCGATGACCTGACCGATGATTTCTTCCTGAAAGTGTATGGGGAAAGAAATTTGTATTTGTCGCGGTAATTTTGGAACTATATACATCTCGACTACGCTCGATGTGACAAGTAGCAACGGCCATTGTCAATCAGTTCGAGCGTAGTCGAGAGTTAGTTTGAGCGTAGTCGAGATGTCAGTTCGAGCGTAGTCGAGATGTCAGTTCGAGCGTAGTCGAGAACCACACACCCACATCCCCAAAGTACAAAGGCCTAAGCCCAGCGACTCCCGCGCCAACTCTACGTTCATCGTCTTCATGCTCAGATGCTCGATCATCAGTCCTTCCCACTGGGGCGGAAACTGGTTCACCGCCCATAGGAGGTACACAAACCCGATACTGAAATACAAAAGGCGATCGCCTTTCCCCAATGAACGATAATAGCATAACCCCGCCGGAACAAGGTATGACAAAATCCAGACCAACGGGTCCGGGTCATTGTATTGCACCGCCGCAGACAGTACGTAGATGACGATAAAGAAATAAAGAAGGTATTTCATTTGGGTATAAATTTTAGCCGGGCGGCGAACCGCTGTTAGACGTTAGAGATTAGAGATTAGACGTTAGATATTAGACGTTAGACGTTAGACATTAGATATTAGATATTAGAGGGTTGGCAGGCGCTCTGGCGTACCTATTGCCCGCCTCCTGAAAGCTGAAGGCTGACAGCTGATAGCGATAACTTTCCTACAAAAGTACAAACTCAAAGGTATCATCTGGCCAAAAATCTATTAATTTGAAACTTTAAATAGTTTGGAATGAAACGCGTAATTTTAATTGTATTGGATTCGGTGGGAATTGGTGAATTACCGGATGCTCACCTTTACCGTGATACCGGGGCCAACACCCTCGGGAACATCGCTTTAAAGTACCCTGGTTTGCACTTGCCTCACCTTACAGCATTGGGTTTGGGAAATATTGTACCCGAAAACACGCTGAAGAAAACCCATTCCCCTCAGGCGGCGATCGGGAAAGCGGCCGAACGTTCGGCCGGGAAAGATACCACCACCGGCCATTGGGAAATATCCGGTGTGATACTCGACAAACCCTTCCCCACTTTTACCGATACCGGGTTTCCTAAAGAGTTCCTCTCTGCTTTTGAAAATGCCATTGGCACCAAAACCATCGGAAATGTGTCGGCTTCCGGTACGGCCATCATCCATGAACTCGGCGACGAGCACGTTCGTACGGGGTACCCCATTGTATATACTTCCGCCGACAGCGTATTTCAGGTGGCCATGCACGAAGAGGTGATTCCCCTGGAAAAACAATACGAAATATGCCGGATTGCCCGGGAAATGCTCACCGGTGAACTGGAAGTGGGACGGGTGATCGCACGGCCTTTCCTCGGATCTTCCGGGGAATATTACCGTACAAAAAACCGGAAAGATTACGCTACCCTACCGCCGCAAACCGTACTTGACGTCATCAATGAAGCGAAAAAAGGCGTATACGCCATCGGTAAGATCATCGACATCTTTGCCGAAAAAGGGATTTCCAGATATAAAAAAACCAAGAACAACAAGGAGGGCATACTGGACACCATCGAGGCGATTAAGTCGGCCCCCGAAGCGCTGATCTTCACCAACCTGGTAGATTTCGATATGGAGTACGGGCACCGCCGCGATGTGACGGGTTATGCCAAAGCCCTGGAAGAGTTCGACTCCTACCTACCGGAAATAATGGAAAATCTGAAGGAGGAAGACCTGCTCATTATTACCGCCGACCACGGCAACGACCCTACAGCCCCCGGCACGGATCATACCCGGGAATACATCCCCTTATTGCATATAGGACAGAAAATCAGGAAAGGAGCGAATACCGGGGTAAGAGAAAGTTTCGCAGACATTGCCGCTACGGTGGCCGACTACCTGGAAGTGGACTACGTTACGCCGGGGAAAAGCTACCTCGCCCTTATAAAATTTGTGTAAATCTGCGGTATCTGTGCGCTGAAGATATATATTTCTTTGCACGGACACCGCAGATCGACACGGATCATGTGAGGAAAAATCCTGTAGTTTAGAATTTTACTGCTATCCCCGCTTTCAACGGAGAAGCATTCCAGCCTAGCTCAGCAAAAAAACCAAAATTGGGTTTCATATAATACCGAGCACCGGCGAATGGGCCAAAATGAACTCCGCTACCATAAATAGTACCGGTCCACCATGCATCAGTCTTATGATTAGAAATTCTGTAACCTAATGCCAATCCGGCATACAAGTCAAGGTTATCTACCGTGATAAAATGTTTACCAAAGTGATAAGTTCCACGACCAGCAATAGTAAAGAAGTTGTAATTAAGTCCACTACTCCAAGTAACAAAGTCAGCTTGGGCACCTACTCCTATGTAGTCGGTAATACCAGCCTCAAAAGAGCCACCTAAGCCAAAACCTCCACCGTAGTGCCCACCCAGGTTAATACCTGCATTTAAAATTTTATCACCCTTGTCGAACTGAGCGGAAGCATTTAGTCCGCATAAAACCAAAACCGAAAAAAGAAGTGATGAGATAATCTTTTTCATAGACATAATAT
>JBEBRS010000252.1:0-4746 GCA_040394705.1 Leadbetterella byssophila | reverse complement strand
AATGTGACCGTGGAAGAAACTACGAACAAGGTGGTGGTTTCCATTGACGAAAAGGGAAAGGAAGTGGAAGAAGAAATTCAAGTACTTAATATTAACATTGCCAATGCCAACAAAATGTTCAAAAATTATGTGGTTAAAGTCCCCCACGGTCTCACCACCCGTTTCAGGGAGAGTAGCCCGGATATTTGGGGAACGAAGGGCAGCCTGAAAATTCAGTCGTTTGAGGGTGAACTGGACGTCTCCTGTACGGAATGTACCTTAGACATCAGTGAATTTTCAGGAAATATTGTGGCCAGTAACTCTTCTTACCCGGGGACTACCCGCATTGAATTTTCAAAACTCACTCAAGATAAAATTTCATCGATTCATGCCTCCGGAGAGGTGGAGGTGATTTTGCCGGCAAGTACACCGGCCAACCTCAACCTAAGTTCTCAGGGAGGGAATATTTATACAGACTTTGACCTGGAGAAAGCAGTAAGGGGGGGGGCAGGTGATCCTCTGGAAATTACTGTGGTCGGTCGGCCGGCCGCGGTACGCAGCGCAGCAGACGGCCGTTCCTTTGTGGTAGAAAGCGGCTCACTTACGGTGAATACAACCAATAGGGCTAGGACTGAACGCCTGGCGGTGGCTTCTGTGGCTGCGGCGAAAAGGAGAAACTCAAAACGTTACGACTATACCCTGAACGGCGGCGGTGTGTACCTGAGTATTACCAGTTCAGGAGGAGATATTTACCTGAAAAAGAAATAAGTTCCCATAATTCGATAAGCTCCGCATGACAGTACCCGTTTGTCATGCGGAGCTTGCGATAATCCAGCACCTTATTACCGTAATAATTCGCACAACAATTACTAAAAAAGTAGTTACTTTATTTGTGCTTTTAGAATCGTTTCGTAATTTTATTTTTCAACGAAAACGTTAAACACATGAAGAATATCCTCACCGGAGTATTTTCTATACTCCTTTCTTTCGCCGGCTTTGCCCAGGGAGAGTTCACTTTCACCCCTGAAAAACCTCAGCCGGGAGAAACCATTACCATAACTTATAAGCCCGCTGTGGTGGTACCGGCCAAGTTTTCAAGTTTTGAATTCCGGGGCTTGTCCATGTGGGAACTGGACGTGCAAGCAAAACGCAGCGCGGGGAAATATACCGTTAGCGTTAAAACGGATACTTCCGCTACTCTTGTTTTCTTTGCCATTACGGCGGGCGGCGCGCCGGACAATAACCAGGGCGACGGCTACACCATACCATTGTACCAAAACGGAAAACCGCGTAAAAACGCGCACGTGGCCCAGTCTTATTTCTACCAGTATTACGGAGAATCTGCGGGCATCGATAACGATAAAGTACGTGCTTTGGCCGCTTTGCAGAAAGAACTTCAGTTTCATCCGGATAACCGAAGCGCCAAAGTGAGCGCGTTCCGTCTCCAGCTGGCCGATGATGCCGACAAGGGAAATGCGCTGATTAAGGAGGAAATCGAGGCCGTTAAGACGGCCGGTTTGGATACCGAAGCCGATTATAACTACCTGAGCCAGTTGTATAGCATTTCCAAACAAAGCGATAACCTCAAAGCCATCACCGAAGAGAAAAAGACGAAATTTCCGGAAGGAGAGTGGGTGGCCCAGGAGATGATCTCCAGGTTTTACAACGAAAAAGACCTGGTGAAGAAAAAGGAATTGTATAGTGAAATTGTGGCCAATATGGCTACCCGGCCTAACTTTAAGAGCAGCAAATCGGCCATTCCCAGCCTGCAGCGCAATTTACTGAACGCCTATATCACCAGTAAGGACTGGGACGGCCTCAAGAAGGAAATCGTGGCCCTGGAATTTGATGATCAGGCTCAGCTGGCTTCGCTTTACAACAATGCCGCCTGGAAAATGTACGAAAGCGGAACCGACCTGGAAAAAGCACAGGAATTCGCGAAATTCGCCACCACTTACGCCAAAGGGGAGTGGGATAAGGCAGTAGCTGACAAGTTATCCGAAAAGAAGATTAAACCCAAAAAAAATACCTACGGCATGTATGCCGATACCTATGCGGCGGTACTCTTGAAATCCGGGAAGCATGAAGAAGGGTTGAAATTTGGGAAAGATGCCGCCATTACCGTAGCAGAAGGCGGTAATGCGGGCTACAATTCTGTTTACGCCCAACTGGCCGAAAAGGTTTTGCCGGCAGAAGAATATAAACCCCAGCTGGAAAAATTTGTGGTAGAAGGGAAAGCCGACGGGGAGATCAAAGATGTCCTTAAAAGGGTATATGTAAAGGAAAAGAAATCAGAAGACGGTTTCGGAGAATATATTACCGCATTGGAGCTTGAGGCCAAACGCAAGATGCGGGAAGAACTGGCTCAAAAGATGGAAAATAAGCCGGCACCTGTATTTTCCCTGGTTAACCTCGACGGCAGCGAAGTGAAACTCGAAGAACTGAAGGGGAAAACCGTGATTGTAGACTTCTGGGCCACCTGGTGCGGACCCTGCATAGCCTCTTTTCCCGGCATGCAGAAAGCCCAGGAAAAATACAAAGATGATCCGAACGTAAAATTCGTATTTATCAATGCCTGGGAAAACTCCAAAGAGGTCAAAAAAGACGTAGCGGAATTTATTAAAAAGGGAGGATATCCTTTTGATGTACTCTTTGATCTCGACGATAAGGTAATCGGTAGCTACGGCGTGAGCGGGATTCCCACCAAGTTTGTGGTTGATAAGAATGGAAATATCCGCTTTACTTCTATCGGCTTCAGCGGGAGCGCCGACAAACTGGTGGATGAAATCTCCACTATGATAGAACTGGCCGAAACAGAGTAGCGGATTGTCACTATTTTTTCTTAGTTTTGTTCAAAAAATTGTTCAAAACCTGATAATTCATTATGAGTCAGTCCGCTGATACCCATCAAGATTTTTTTAAGTCGAAAGTTTTAGGCCATCCGTCCGGATTATTTGTCTTATTCTTCACCGAAATGTGGGAGCGCTTCTCTTTTTACGGGATGCGCGCCCTGCTGGTACTCTTCCTCACCTCTACCATTGGGGATGGCGGTTGGGACTGGAGCCGGGAACAGGCCATGGCACTTTTTGGTTCCTATGTAGGCCTGGTTTACCTTTCCACGATGTTGGGCGGGTACTTTGCAGACAATGTCATCGGTTACCGCCTGGCGGTGGTAGTGGGGGCTTTCCTCATGACCCTCGGCCACGCGTCTATGGCCGCCGAAACTCCCTTCTTTACCTATGCCGGGTTAATCCTTTTGGTATTCGGTAACGGGTTCTTCAAACCCAATATGACTTCCATTTTGTCGGAAATCTACAAAGATCACCCGGAAAAGAAAGACGGGGCCTATACCATTTTCTATATGGGCGTAAACTCCGGCTCATTCTTCGGAATTCTGCTGTGCGGCTACCTCGGAGAGCAGGTAGGCTGGAGCCTGGGATTCGGTCTCGCCGGTATTTTTATGTTCTTCGGTCTCGTACAATTCTGGCTTTCTCAGAATATTTTTGGCAACATCGGACTGAAACCTAAAAAGGCTAATCCGGCGGCCGCTGCTGCGGTTGTAACGGACGAAGACAAGCGAAATCCATTCACTACAGGCCAGCTGATACTGATTGCCGTGATGGTGGTACTGGGTTTACTATGGATCATTTTTGAGCCGGTAAAGATTATCTCCGCGGGTGCAGTAGATATTTTCAATTTTACATTATTGGGCCTTTCCGGGAATAATTTCACCATTTTGCTGGCACTTTTGTTGTTCCTGATCTTACTACTCATCCGGATTCCACAATATTCGAAAGTGACCCGCGACCGGATGATTGCCGTTACTTTTTTCGCCTTCCTGGCGGCCTTCTTCTGGGCTATTTTTGAACAGGCACCAGGTACGCTCACCATTTTTGCAAGAGATTATACCAACCGGATCCTGGAAGGAAATGCCGGCCTGATTTTCAAACTGGCCAATTCTTCGCTTACCATTATTCCCCTGGGAATTATTACCTGGGTGCTGTTTAAACTTTTCGGACAAACGTTCAAGGATTATCCTGTGGCGAACGTGATCCTGGGATTCAGTTTTCTTATTGTATGGGGAATCGCCCTGTGGATGCTGAAAAACCAATATGCTCAGGAAGCCCTGGAAGTACCGGCCTCCTGGTTCAGTACCCTTAACTCGCTTTTTGTGATCAGCCTGGCGCCCCTGTTTACCAAATTCTGGGATAGCCGGTACAATCCGCCGGCCAACCATAAGTACGGCTTGGGTATGCTTTTGCTGGCCATAGGATGTGCCTGCATCGCTTTCGGGGCGAGTTCTATTGAAGTAGGTGCACAAACGGCCTCGGTGAGCATGATCTGGTTGATTCTGGTGTATCTGTTCTTCACTATGGGAGAGCTTTGTATCTCCCCCGTTGGCCTGTCGTATGTAAGTAAGCTGGTTCCGGCCCGGATGATCGCCGTGATGTTCGGTATCTGGTACCTGGCGGTAGCCATCGGTATGAAAGCCGCGGCAAAATTCGGGGAAAGCATTGACCGGGTGGCCAATGAAAAAGGCATCAGTTATTTCTTCTGGATGCTGGCATCCATTGCATTTGCAGCCGCGGTGCTGGCGGTAATTTCACGCCCGGTGATCAAAAAATTAATGCACGGCGTGCGGTAACGAATTGGTTCTCGAGAGCTACGCTCGCAAACTTCGCATTATCATGCTTGTTTGTGCTCGAACAGACACGTAGCACTCGCCCTTGTCAGTTCGAGCGTAGTCGAGAACCGAAAGCGTAGTCG
>JBEBRS010000251.1:0-4752 GCA_040394705.1 Leadbetterella byssophila | reverse complement strand
GATGCGCCCCAGGGTCCGAAAAATAAGATGAATACGGCCATAGCCCGTAAAAAAGAAATGGCCTGGATGCAAAGCATCGGTATTAAAGGAATTAAAGTGGATTTTTTCGGGGGGGATAAGCAAATGACTCTCCAACTGTACGAAGAGATCCTCTCAGATGCCAATGACCACGGCCTGGTAGTGATTTTCCACGGATGTACCCTGCCGCGGGGCTGGGAGCGGATGTATCCTAATTTTGTAGGCAGTGAGGCTGTACTGGCGTCTGAAAACCTGATTTTTACCCAACATGCCAACGACACCGAAGCCTACAATGCCAGCCTTCATCCGTTTATCCGGAACAGCGTGGCCGCTATGGATTTTGGGCCCGTACTGCTGAATAAACAGCATAACCGCCAAAATAATGGGGGGAATATCCGGAAAACTACTGAAACGTTTCAGCTGGCTACTGCCGTACTTTTCCAGACGCCGGTTCAGAATTTCGGCATCACGCCCAATAACCTGAATGAATTTCCGGCTTTTGTGATTGACTTTATGAAGGAAGTGCCTACCGTGTGGGATGAAACCATCTTTATTGACGGGTATCCCGGAAAATACGTGATACTGGCGCGCCGTCACGGCGATCAATGGTATGTGGCCGGAATTAACGCGGAGAAGGAGACAAAGGAACTGAGTGTAAAACTCCCTATGCTGGCCGGGAAGAAAGTACGGTACTACAGTGACAAAACCGACCGCTCTCCCCAAATGAGTCCGCTAAGTATAAACCAATCGGGCGAAGTTAATTTGACCATCCGGCCTGACGGGGCCATTATTCTTGCAGATTGAAGATGAAAATTTCAAAACTCATCGTATTTGCCTTCTTCTGCGTGCCGGCCTTTGCGCAGCAGGAAACCTTTCCCCTGGAAAATGTTCGCCTGGGCAAAGGAGTATTTGAGCGGGCCCAAAACACAGACCGGGCCTACATTCTGGCGCTTAGTCCGGATAAGTTATTGGCTCCCTACCTCATTGATGCCGGGCTGCCGGTCAAGGCGGAGCGGTACGGAAACTGGGAAAGCAGCGGTCTCGACGGCCATATCGGCGGGCATTACCTCTCTGCCCTGGCCCTCCTGTACGCATCTACCGCTGACCCGGAGATGAAGGCCCGTCTCCACTATATGGTGGGCGAGCTGGCCCGTTGCCAGCAGAAGAACGGCAACGGCTACGTAGGAGGTATTCCCCAGGGAAAGGTCTTCTGGGAAAGGATCCGGAAAGGCGATATCGACGGAAGCTCCTTTGGCTTGAACAATACCTGGGTGCCGCTTTACAATATTCACAAGCTGTTCGCGGGGCTTTACGATGCCTGGTATTTTGCGGGAAATCAACAGGCTTTGGAGGTGCTTACGGGCTTATCCGACTGGATGATCACTCTGTTTTCAGGACTGACCGATGAACAGGTGGAGCAGGTGCTTAAAACGGAACACGGTGGACTGAACGAGGCCTTTTTAGATGTATATTCCGCAACAGGCGATAAAAAGTACCTTCATGCGGCCTTGAGACTGACCCAGAAAGCCTTCCTGAACCCCATGATTGAAGGGCGGGATATCCTGACCGGTCTCCATGCCAACACCCAGATTCCCAAAATTATTGGGGTAGAAAAGATTACGCAGGTCACGCATGATCCGGATTGGGAAAAAGCCTCCGAATATTTTTGGGACAATGTGGCCCACCACCGCTCGGTGGCATTTGGGGGCAACAGTTACCGGGAACATTTCCATGAATTAGACCGGTTCGACAAAATGCTGGAGACCAATCAGGGACCGGAAACCTGCAACTCCTACAACATGCTGAAACTTTCAAAGGCACTTTATTTGCGCACCGGAGAGGCGAAATACCTTGATTTTTACGAGAAAACCATGTTTAACCACATCCTTTCCAGTCAGCATCCGGAGAAAGGCGGGTTTGTCTATTTTACGCCCATTCGTCCCAACCATTACCGGGTGTATTCTCAGCCCGAAACCAGCATGTGGTGCTGTGTGGGAACCGGCCTGGAAAACCATACGAAATACGGGGAAATGGTCTACACCCACAACGGCAATACCGTGTTTGTCAATTTGCTGGTAGATTCCCGCCTGGAAACAAAAGATGTTACGCTGAAACAGACCACCGCGTTTCCCTACCGGAATGAAACCCGCTTTTTGATAGAAAAGTGGAATGCAGACGACTTAAAAATCCGTATCCCGTCCTGGATGCAATCGATTGCGTTTCGTCTTAACGGAAAGAAAATAAAGACCGAAGTGCAGAACGGTTTTGTAACATTCTCCGGAAAGTGGAAGGCCGGAGATGAGCTGTTACTTACTTTTGAAATGGGAATCACCCAGGAATTTCTGCCGAATAACACCCAATGGACGGCCTTTAAATACGGTCCGATTGTACTGGCTGCCGAAACCAGTAAAGAAGACCTGGTAGGGCTTTTTGCCGATGACAGCCGCATGGGCCATGAAACAAAGGGGAAATTGTTTCCGTTGAGTTCGGGACATGTTTTCGTATCGGAAACGAAAGATATTACCGGCAACTTTACGAAGGAAGAAAACCTGGAATTTACCGTTGATGGCCTAAGGTTAAAACCCTTCTTTAATGTACACGATACCCGGTACCAGATGTACTTCCAGGTACTTACTTCCGACGAATACAAAGCATTTGAAGAGGAAAAAGCCCGGGAAACCGCTTTTGAAGACAGCATTATCGACCAGGTGAACCTGGGAGAGCAGCAGCCGGAGGCGGATCACGCCTACAGAGGAGAAAAGAGCAATTCCGGATATGACCTGGGCGCATTCTGGAGGAATACGACGGGCTATATCTCCTACGAAATGAAGGGCAAAGGCGGATCAAAGTTGTATATTTATGCACTGGATAAGCTCCGAAACATACAAGTAGAAATCAACGGAGAGGTTCGGGACCTTACGCCCGAAGAGGGCGGTCGGGCCTGGATAGCACTTAAAAATGAAGAAAATATTCAGATCAGGATTCAACCGAAGGAGGAAGGCAAAAGTACTCCGCGCCTCACCCAATTCGTAATTGTTCATGAATAGGCATCACAGAAAAAAACTTTAACCCCCTGATATTTGATAAAGATGAAAAAACTTAAACTCACCCTGGCCGCCGTGATGCTGAGCGTGGCCACCCTGCAGGCCCAGACCGGGATCACGCTTAACCCGGACCTGGCGAAAACCCAGATCAACAAGCATATTTACGGACATTTTGCTGAACACCTGGGCCGCTGTATCTATGACGGCATTTATGTAGGCGAAAAGAATACGTCCATTCCCCATACCCAGGGTGTCAGGAACGACATCGTGCAGGCGCTCAAAGAACTGAAAGTACCTAACCTGCGCTGGCCGGGGGGGTGTTTTGCGGATGCCTACCAATGGAAAGACGGAATCGGGCCGAAAGACCAGCGCCCGTCTATGATCAACGTATGGTGGGGTGGGGTAACCGAAGACAACAGCTTTGGTACGCATGAATTCCTGGACCTCTGCGAGCAGATCGGTGCGGAGCCTTACCTGGCTGGAAATGTAGGCAGCGGTACGGTGCAAGACCTGATCGACTGGGTGAATTATGTGAACCATCCCGGCGGAAGTCCCATGTCGGAACTGCGTAAGAAAAACGGGAGAGAAAAGCCCTGGAATGTGAAAATGTGGGGGGTAGGAAATGAAGCTTGGGGTTGTGGCGGAAACATGACCGCAGAATATTATGCCAACGTGTACCGGCAGTACGCTACCTTCATGACCAGCTGGACCAACGATGCCCGGCTCTTCCGTATCGCTTCAGGCGCAAGCGATGCCGACTATGCCTGGACGGAGACGCTCATGAAGAATATACCCCACGGGATGCTGTCTGGCGTGGCGCTGCACCATTATTCGGTAATCAACTGGAATGAAAAAGGCCCGGCTACCGGTTTCAATGAAGCCCAGTACTTTAAAATTATGGACGAAGCCTGGAAAATGGAGGAGTTGGTGGTACGGCACTCGACCATCATGGACAAGTATGACCCCCAGAAGAAAGTAGCCCTCATTGTAGACGAATGGGGTGGATGGTACGAGGTGGAACCCGGCACCAATCCCGGATTCCTGTATCAGCAAAACACCATGCGCGATGCCATGATTGCGGGCATGACCCTGAATATTTTCAACAATCATGCTGATCGCGTGCGGGGAGCTAACCTGGCGCAGATCGTCAATGTGTTGCAGGCTGTGATCCTGACCGAAGGAGAAAAAATGCTGCTTACGCCCACGTATCATGTAATGAAAATGTATAATGTACATCAGGATGCCCTGCTGGTGCCGGTACACCTGGAGACCACAAATTATACATTTGAAGGAAAAAGCATCCCGGCGGTTTCTGCTTCCGCTTCCAAGAAAGACGGCAGCCTGAACATTTCCCTGACCAACGTGGACTACTCCAAATCGCACGAAGTCACCATCAACCTGAGAGGGGAAACGTATTCACGGGTAAGCGCACAGATTCTGACTTCAGGAAGTGTGCTGGATCACAACACCTTTGACCATCCTAAAAAAATAAAAATAAAGGATTTTACAGGAGCAAAGCTGGCGAACGGAGTACTTAAACTGACGATTCCGGCACACTCCGTAATCGTACTAAACCTTAAATAATAGCGCTGAACTCACTACTCGGAACTAATAACTCGGAACTAATTTATACCAATGAAATAGCCATGAGCCTTCAGCTATCAGCTATCAGAAAACCGGCACACCAACC
>JBEBRS010000250.1:0-4756 GCA_040394705.1 Leadbetterella byssophila | reverse complement strand
CTCTTCTACCTGGGCGTGGCCGCCCTGATTATCTGGGGATATTCTTTTGTAGACAACAGCCAGATTATGCGGTCGCTTTTGCTCCAGGGTCTGCTGTGCGCCGGGTTTGTGGTGCTGATCTATGTAATGGAAAAGAAGAGGGCTGTCCCTCCTGCCTGAAAAGATTACACCCTGCAATCTGAGATATTTCTTTGTGTTCTTTGTGAAATATACTTTGGGCTCTTTGTGCACTATTTTTTCACAAAGAGCACAAGGGAAATGCACAAAGAACACGACGTTATTTTCACCAAGGGCATACTACTTACAAAAATGACCGGATCCGGGCCGCCGTAGCCGCCAACTCTTCCTGCGAGACTTTTAGCTTAGAGGTAAAGTCCATATCTGCCATACTATTCATTGGAATCAGATGAATGTGTACGTGGGGTACTTCCAATCCTACTACAGCCAGTCCAACGCGCAGACAGGGTACAGCATTTTTTATGGCCGGTTCTAAGGACTTTGCAAAAGAAAACAAACGCGTATAGGTGGCATCGTCCAGATCGAAAAGGTAATCCACCTCTTTTTTGGGAATCACCAGGGTGTGTCCTTCATGACAGGGGAAAACATCCAGAAATGCCAGAAACTCCTCATTCTCCGCAATTTTATGGGCGGGTATTTCACCGGCTACGATCTTACTGAAAATAGTGGCCATGAGTTAGTCTTTAATTTTATCTTTGAACACCTTTTCAAACTTCTCCAGCTTGGGCCGGATCACCACCTGGCAGTAGGGGTTCTTATCGCCGTTTAACTGAAAGTAATCGTGGTGATAATTCTCAGCCACGTAATATGTATCCAGGGGCTCCAGAGTAGTAACGATTTTATCGGCATAATACCCCGACTTGTCGAGTTCCGAAATAATCCTTTCCGAAATCTCTTTTTCGCTCTCGTTCCTGTAAAAAATGGCAGAGCGATATTGCGGCCCTATGTCCCCGCCCTGGCGGTTCAGCGTAGTGGGATCGTGAGTCTTAAAGAAAACCTCCAGCAGCTCCTCAAACCTGATCACCGCCGGGTCATACCAGATTTTGATTACCTCAGCATGGCCAGTGGTACCGGTACAAACCTGTTCATAGGTGGGGTTTATTACATGACCGCCGGCATACCCGGGCTCCACGTGATCCACTCCTTTCAACTGATCAAACACTGCTTCGGTACACCAGAAGCACCCCCCCGCCAAAACGGCCGTTTCTAAATGATTCATATTTTGGTTTTCACTTTTTGTTTTTTGGGAACAAGCTGTAATACTCACCAACAAAAATACCCATAATTTCAACATAACTATCAGAATAATTTATCGGTGGTAATGTCCTGCTGTTCCTTCTCAAAGAAATAACGATGCACATTCAGGATGTGTTCCCCATCGCTTTCCACTTTGGTATAATCTCCGTTTTCCAGTAACTCGTACGCGTTATAATTGTCTTCAAGATTGGCCTTCAGAATATGGATAAGCTGGCCTTCGAGGTGTTCATTCGTTACCTGAAACATCGACTCAATCCGCTTGTCGAAACTGCGCACCATGATGTCAGCACTTCCTACAAAAACCTCGGGATGCCCGTCGTTATGAAAATAGAGTATCCGCGCATGTTCGAGATAATTTCCTACCAAAGAACGCACTTTAATATTCTCACTCAGATCTTTCCTACCCGGTCTTAAGCAACATATTCCGCGCACGATCAGCTCAATCTTCACCCCTGCCTGCGACGCTGCATACAACTCTTCGATCACCTCTTTATCTTCAAGCGAATTAACCTTAAAGCAAATGCCCGCCGCTTTTCCCTGGGATGCATTCTCCGCTTCTCTCCGGATCATGGCCACTATAGCCCGCCGCATATCTTTCGGCGAGGTGATCAGGTTGGAATACGACTGGGGCTGGGAATGGCCCGTAATGGCATTGAAAAACTCGGCGATATCGTGGGTATACTCCTCGTTGGCGGTAAGCAGGCTGATATCCGTATAGAGTTTGGTGGTGTCTTCGTTGTAGTTTCCACTGGCCAGGTGGGCGTACTGGGCTACCCGCTGCCCTTCCTTCCGCACAATCAGCATCAGCTTGGTATGGGTTTTCAGCCAGCCTATCCCGTAAATCACAAAGCACCCCGCCTTCTGTAGCTTTTCTGCTTCCCGGATATTATTTTCTTCATCAAACCGGGCCTTGATCTCGAAAAGGGCGGAAACGTGCTTGCCGTTTTCTGCGGCCCGCAGCAAGGCCGCTGTAATCCGTGAATTCTTGGCCAGCCGGTAAATGGTCAGCTTAATGGCCAATACGTTAGGGTCTTCCGCCGCCTTTTCAATCAGGTGAAGTACAGGTTCAAAACTGTTGTAGGGATGGTGGAGCAGGATATCGTGTTCCTTAATATTGTCAAAAATCAACTGGTCTTTATTGTAGTTTACGGGCGGAATAGAGCTGGCCGGCTTGGGCAGGAAGCCCCTAAAATCTTCGTGGTTCACAATCTGCCACAAGCGGGTGTAGTCCATCAGCTCGTTATTGATCTGGATATTGTATTTGTCAATATCCCATTTCTTTTTGAGGATGTCCATCATATATTCCGAAGGCGCACTTTCAATGACCAGGTACACCACCCGTCCCGCTTGTCGGCTTCGGATCTTCTCCTTCATTTCATTCACGAAATCCTCATCCAGCTCGTCGTCTTCAATTTCAAAGTCGCCATTACGCAAGATCCTGAACAGGTCAACCGACTCAATCTTTACATTCTTATAGATCTTGTCGATATTATTCCGAACCACCTCTTCGATAGGCAGGAAAAGCACCATGCCTTCTTCCTCGAATTCATAGAACTTGGGCAGGTTAGACGGAATCTGTACGAAAGACAGCTTCCGCGCATCTTCCGACTCCGGAAAAAGCGTGGTTTGCGTATCTACCGATACCACGCCCAGCACCAGGTTCCGGGGCAGCAAAATGGGAAAAGTGTGGGTATGGTCATACACCATGGGCGTTAACATGGGATACACCATCTCATCAAAAAAGCGATTCACCTCCTGGCTTTGCTCTTTGGTCAGATCACGAAACTCCACTATCTTAAATTCATTGGATTCAAAAAGGGGTTTCAGTTCTTCCCGGTAGATCCGGTTACGCTCATCGGAAAACTTTTTGACCTGGTTCAGAAGCGCTTTCTTGAATGCATTTTCGCGCAGGCCGGAATAATCCAGCCGGGGTTTTCCGAAGTCAAGATAATTATAAAGGCTACCCACCCGCACGGTAAGAAACTCGTCCAGGTTGGACCCCGTGATGGCCATAAATTTGAATTTCTCGAAAATATTCAGGTCAGGATTCCGCACCTGATCCAGCACCCTTTCATTAAATTTCATCCAGCTCAGGTCGCGGCTGATAAACTCCGACCGTTCGATATCGCTATCCGATTTCTGATCTTTTACGGTGGGATTATAGTCGTATTCACTTTTACCCATCTCAAAACTCAGTAAATCTTTAAAAAACGAGGTCACGCCCTCCGTCATACTTCTCATATCCTTATCTGTATTACGCGGTGAATTTACCTTAAATCCCTTATAGTAGTAACGATAGGATATTAAATTATTGTCAGGTTTTGTAGATAGAGAAGAAGTAAGCAGCCCATCTTTAGAGAAGCAAATCCGGTCTATGGCCTGAATCGCACTTTTTCACTTCTTTCAAATAGTGAGGAATCCCCCCCCATTGCCATATACAATTGCAGAATCTGATAGCGGTCTATGTTCACTTTTTGTGATTTCAGGAAAGCCTCCGTCTCTTTTAGATCAAAGGGCAAAAGTCTTATTTTTCGGGTAACGCGGTTGTGCACGCCTCCTTTGTTATTCACTATATTCTGAATCATCCAGGAGGCCGCCGAACCACAAATAACTACAACAAGTCTTTTTTGGCGGGATGTCCAACTGTTCCACCAATGTTCAAATGCGGGCAAAAAAGCAGATTTGGGGGTATTAAGCCAGGGAAATTCATCAAAGAAAACCACCTGCCGGCCCCTTCCTTTCTTATTGACCAAATAATGGCCTAATTGTTCTAAGGCATCTGCCCAGGTTTCAGGCGTCTGATAAATCTTATCGCTGCCCACAGCCTTATTCATCGCTTTGCTAAAATTGGAAAGCTGAATGGCCACGGACCGCCTGAGTTTTACGCAGGCGGCTTTTTTGCAGGCTTAGAATTCTGATCTCTTTAAAAGTTACAAAAAAATCAATAACCATTGATAATATACTAAACACCGTTTATTATATTTGCTCCGTTAACAACTTGGGCAATGGGCATATCAGACAGAAAAGAAAGAGAAAGAGAGGAAATGAGAAGGCGGATTCTGGATTCGGCGAAGAAACTTTTCCTGGATCTGGGGTACGAAAAAACGTCTGTTCGCGGAATAGCGGAAGACATAGAGTACAGTCCCGCCACCATTTACCTCTATTTTAAAGATAAAAACGACCTGCTGTTTGCGCTGCATCAGGAGGCCTTCGTGGAGTTTGCCAAGACCTTTGAGAAGGTGGCCACTATCGCGGATCCTTTTGAGCGCCTGGTGGCTTTGGGACGGGAGTACCTGACTTTCGCGTTCTCCAACCCCGAACTGTACGAGCTGATGTTTTTGCTCACAGCGCCCATGGAAGCCCTTGAAATCAAGGAGGATGTATGGGAAGACGGCAAAAATGTGTATATGGCTCTGGAAGCGCTGGTTGCCGCATGCCAGGCGGAAGGTCATTTTAAAGGAGCCGATATTTCGGAACTGTC
>JBEBRS010000249.1:0-4785 GCA_040394705.1 Leadbetterella byssophila | reverse complement strand
TTTCATATTTGTTTTTATCGTTTTACAGACCGGATGAAGACGTCGTTCATGGAAGCCACATCTTCACGGAAAGACATGACGTGGACTTTGTCTACCAGTTCTTTCAGGATATCATTGGAAGTGTATCCCGGCCGTGCTTCCAGGGTAGCGGAAACCAGTCCGTCAGAGTTGACCTGGCTTTTTTGCACATCAAATGTGGTATGGCTTCCGTTCATTCCGCCTGTAAAATCCAGGGAAAAGGTATTGGGTTTGAATTGTTCTTTGATATCTTTTTTCTTTCCTTCCAGCACTTTTTTCGATTTGTCGATTAGTCCGATATAATCGCAAAGTTCTTCTACGGATTCCATGCGGTGGGTGGAGAAGATGATGGTGGAGCCTTTTTCTTTGAGTTCCAGGATCTCATCTTTGATCAGGTTGGCGTTGATGGGGTCAAAACCTGAAAACGGTTCATCGAGAATGATCAGCTTGGGTTGGTGGAGAACGGTAGCCACAAACTGGATCTTTTGCTGCATACCTTTGCTGAGGTCTTCCACGTTCTTGTCCCACCAGGTTTTGATATCGAATTTAATAAACCATTCCTTGAGTTTGTCCATGGCCTCGTCTTTGGACAGTCCTTTGAGCCGGGCCAGATACAAAAGCTGTTCACCCACCTTCATTTTTTTATAGAGTCCTCTTTCTTCCGGAAGGTAGCCGATGTCGAAAATATTATTTTCCTTCAGGGGATGGCCGTCGAAAAGCACTACGCCCTCGTCAGGAGCGGTAATTTGGTTGACAATGCGTATCAGGGAAGTTTTTCCGGCACCGTTCGGTCCTAAAAGGCCGTAAATAACCCCTTTGGGTACCGTCAGGCTTACGTTATCGAGCGCGCGGTGATGGGCATAATTCTTCACTACATTGATAACTTCCAGTATATTTTCTGGCATACTTGCGTTTTTTTTGACAAAAATAATGTTTTTAAGCAGTATTAAAAGGATTTACTTTTACAATGATAAACAGGGGGGCGGAGGATTTCAAGTTAATTTAATTTGAAATTAAATTTATTGCTATAATTTTGGAGCAGGTTCTCGGTTGAAGATCAGAAATCAGCTCACTCGTGGTTAATCGTTTCAGGGATTTTTGGAAGAATATGACGGGCAGGATAAGTACTGGTGTACGGACTCTGCTGGTGAAAATATGGGGGGAAGAGCGGGTACAGGCAGTACTCGGTATATACCATCGAGGTAAGGAGAGGCTGAGCCGGTTTCTGTTCGGGCATCTCCGGGAAAGCGGGGAATATTACCCGCTGATCCGCTCCATTTACAAGTATACATTTTGGGCGGTAGTGCTTACCCTGGGTTTCTACCTCCAGCTTCGTACAAATTTCCTGTGGTTAACCGGGGGGATGCCGCGGATGGAGGCCCTCCAGGATCCTAAAATGAACCAGGCGTCGGCCATCTACTCCTCAGACGGGGAGCTGATTGGTAAATTCTTTACCGAAAACCGGTCGGCGGTAGACAGTTCCGACATTTCCCCCTGGATGTTCAAAGCCTTGATTGCCACAGAAGACAAGCGGTTTGAAGGACATTCCGGTATTGATCTCCGGAGGATGGCCAGTGTGGCCGTGGGTATCCTTACGGGTGATTCAGACCGGGGCGGGGGCAGTACCATTTCCCAGCAGCTGGCCAAAAATCTGTACAATACCCGTCGGAAAGAGATGCGGGGGGTGTTGTATCATGTGCCTTTGCTCAGAACCCTTATTTATAAAGCCAAGGAATGGATTACAGCTATTCAGTTGGAAAAACGGTTTACGAAGGGGGAAATCGCCACCATGTACCTGAATACAGTAGATTATGGGAACAATGCTTTCGGGATTAAAACCGCGGCCCGTACCTATTTCAATAAAACGCCGGACAAACTGGATGTTTCGGAGTCGGCCGTACTGGTAGGTTTGCAAAAGGCCACTACCTATTATAACCCGATCCGGAACCCGGAAAACTCTATGCGCCGGCGGAACACGGTGCTGAACAGGCTGGTACAGAACGGCGACCTGGACAGTACGGAAGCTGCACAAATGATGGAGATTCCTATTGCACTGGATGTCCATATTGAAGATGCAAGTGAAGGGTTAGGGAACTATTTCAAGGTGGCATTGGCCAAGCAGATTGAGCAATGGGCCAAAGAAAACGACCTGGATATCGACATTTACCGGGACGGGCTAAGGATTCATACCACTATCGATTCCCGGATGCAGATTTACGCGGAGTCTGCGGTGGAGACCCACATGCGCATGCTGCAACGCGAATTTGACGCCCAATGGAAAGACCAAAATCCCTGGACCTACGAAAACGGGGAGGAAATTCCGGATTTTATAGAAACCGTAGCCAAGAGAACCCGTTTCTATCAGCACCTGGAAGCAAAATACGAAGGCAACCTCGATTCTGTGGCGTATTACATGAACAAGCCCATGCCCATGAAGCTGTTCAGCTGGAAAGGGCCAATAGAGAAAGAAATCAGCCACATGGATTCCCTTCGGTACTATAAGCGTTTTTTGCAGGCGGGCATGATGGCCTATGACCCGTATTCCGGGTTTATTAAGGCCTGGGTAGGCGGGGTAGATTTCGACCATTTTAAATACGATCACGTACGCCAGGCCCGCCGGCAGCCGGGTTCTGTTTTTAAGCCGGTGGTATATACTGCGGCGATAGACGGTCCCCTGGACCTGGATCCCTGCGACCGGCGCCAGGATAAAGTGCTGGAATTTCGGTGGAAGGAAGGAGGGGAAGAAAAGGTGTGGAGGCCCCGCAATGCCAACGGGGTGTACTCCGGAGCCGAGCTGACGCTTAGGTCGGCCCTGGCCCGCTCGGTGAATACAGTGGCGGTGCAACTGACCGACGAGATGAAACCCAAAAAGGTGATTGAATATGCCCGCAAGATGGGTATCACGTCTCCTATGGATGAAGTGAATGCCCTGGGTTTGGGAACTTCCGATGTTTCATTGTATGAGCTGGTAGCCGCCTACGGCATTTTCCTGAATGAGGGTACCTATCGTGAACCTATCCTCGTTTTCAAGATAGAAGACAGTAAAGGCAAGGTGCTGGCTGAATTTAAACCGACCGAACACCAGGCCATCCGGCCGGAATCCGCCTACCTGATGCAATATATGCTTAGGGGCAATGTAGAAGAACCCGGAGGGACGGGAAGACGACTGTTTAACTACAACGCCCTTTTCCGGAACGGCGGCCAAGTGGGGGGCAAGACCGGCACTACCTCCAATAATTCCGATGCCTGGTATGTAGGTTTTACCAAAGACCTGGTGTGCGGCGTATGGGTAGGAGGTGACGACCGCAGTATTCATTTTAAGGGAAGTATGGGCGAAGGAAGTAAATCGGCGCTGCCTGTTTTCGGTATCTTTATGAACAGCGTGTATTCGGATAAATCTCTTGGATATGTGGCCGGACCTTTTCCCAAGCCCACGGTTAAAATTGAAAAAGATTACCTCGGCTGTTTCTCCTATGAAACGGAAGTGGCGGAAAGCGACAGCCTGAATGTGATGGAACTGGATTCTATCCGGGCCTACAAGAACCGGTTTCAGGATGATTCTACCATCAATCTGGACAAAATAGAACGACTGACTCCGAGAACGAGAATCGATTCTCTGAGGCTACCGTAGAAGAGTGATCCATGGTATCTCAGCCAGCCCGTTGTTATTTCCTTAATAAAAGCGTAATTTTGCGAAAAATTTTACAATCGTATGGCTTTAAGGGCAGGAATAGTGGGGTTACCCAACGTAGGAAAATCCACGTTATTCAATGCAGTTTCTACCAGCGCAAAGGCGCAGGCATCCAATTACAGGTTTTGTACCATTGACCCGAATGTGGGTTTGGTGGATGTGCCGGACCCGCGGCTGGATCAGCTGGCGGAGCTGGTTAAACCCAATAAAATTGTTCCTACCCAGATTGAGATTGTAGACATCGCCGGTTTGGTGAAAGGGGCTTCGCGGGGAGAAGGACTGGGAAATAAGTTTCTCGGTAATATCCGGGAAGTAGACGCCATCATTCATGTGGTACGTTGTTTTGAAGACGAAAATGTACTGCGGGAAGAAGGAGCCATCAACCCGGTAGCAGATAAGGAAATTATCGATACGGAATTACAGCTCAAAGACCTGGAGTCAGTAGAAAAGAAGATTCAACGGATTCAGAAACAGGCCCGTGTGGGCGGGGATGCCCAGGCCAAAATGGAGCTGGAAGTACTGGAGTCGGTGAAGCAGTGGCTGGAGCAGGGTAAAAATGTACGGGGAATGGACCTGAGCAAAGAACAGATGGTAGCCATCGGCGATCTCTTCTTGCTGACCGTAAAACCCACCCTGTATGTGGCCAATGTAGACGAGGCTTCTATGCATACCGGGAATAAATATTCCGAAGCTTTACAACAAGTAGCCAACGAAGAAGGCGCCGAGCTGATCGTTTTAAACAACAGCATTGAGGCGCAGATCGCGGAGATGGAAGACCCTGAAGACAAGGCCATGTTCTTCACTGAATACAATATGGAAGAGCCGGGATTAAACAAATTGATCCGGTCGGCCTATAAACTGCTGAACCTGGCTACCTATTTTACCGCCGGAGTGCAGGAAGTAAGAGCCTGGACGATAGGCAAAGGCTGGAAGGCGCCTCAGGCAGCCAGCGTGATCCACACCGACTTTGAAAAGGGCTTTATCAAAGCCGAGGTCATCGCCTTTGATGACCGGATCAAATACAAAACCGAGGCCGGCTGCCGCGATGCCGGTAAACTGCGGATTGAAGGGAAAGA
>JBEBRS010000248.1:0-4799 GCA_040394705.1 Leadbetterella byssophila | reverse complement strand
GGTTGGTGTGCCGGTTTTCTGATAGCTGATAGCTGAAGGCTCATGGCTATTTCATAGGTATAAAATTTAGCGGTTAGATATTAGCTGTTGGATTATTCATCAGGCGGTTGGTTAAGCGTCACCCGGTGAGTCTAAATTCTAACGGCTAATAGCTAACGGCTCTTGGAGATTACATAAGTATAAATTTTAGCCGGGTGGGAGGCCGCCTCGCAGCGAACAGCTTTGAGCTATGAGTCGGCTGGGTTCACCCGTTTAACAAAAATAGCGAATGTCTATGAAAGAAGGATAAATTAAGGGATATAAAAAAACCGCCCTAAGGCGGTATCCATTTTAGGTTGGCCCATCAGAACCACCTTCGCCTTCCGTCACCAAGGCCTAGCATACAGGCATTGATTTTCCCTTTCATTGAGTCCATCCACACCATCTGCTCTCGCTCAGGCAAACATACAACCACAAGAGAGAAGCCTCCTCCATTGAGGAGAGCTTCTAGTGGTTGGGGTTCAGGGTTAATTACATTTACTTCCGGATATTTTTTTATAAGCCTTGCTAACTGGCGGTTTTTGTCCCCATAAAAACAAATCTGATCAAGAGGAGCGCTTTGTAAAAACTGCTCAACAAGTTGTTCACGATTAATTTTTTCGGCTTTAACCGAATGCTGCCAGCGTAGTGTGCGGGCCAGACCCCGGCCGCCCGGTATCAAAATATCCGCATTCTCTAACGCTGTTGCAATCTCTTGTTGCTTACCTCCCCACCGTAGTAAATTACGGTCAACAAAATACACACAAAACGAATGATTCTTCTCCACCAAAACACGAAGGCTTCTGACAAAATCTTCTAATGCACCTACATTTACATAAAATCCATTAACTTTCTTTTTGATCAAAAAGAGTACTAATTCCATAGCAAACAAAATTATTTAAAGGTTTGGGTTGATGGTGTATAATCTTCATGGCGATTGACGGGCAGTCCCGCTTTGTGCTGCGAAATAAGGGGAAAACGACTAAATTAGAGCAATTTGTGCGGGTAGTCTACGGGTAGTCTGCCCCAAACCACTCTTTTCCCACACTCCCCATCTAATTTTTACATTCACTAAATTGCATCAAAAGTCCTTACATATTACTTTTGTTGAAAAGCCCAAAACCATTAAAAAGTTATTGACCCTTTCGCTGGTCCTGCTACTGCATTGCAGGGCTATGGCACAAACGATGTCATCCGACTCGCTCGCCAACGTGATCTACGAATATAATAATGCATTTGAGTACAACAGATCTATTGCCCTACTATCGCAGATGCTTGCCGAACCCAATCTGAGTGCTTCGGAGCGGTCGCGCCTTTATCTCTATAAGGCCTCTACTTATAAGCGGGTCTTTAATTATGAGCAAGTGATGTACTATCTTGACCTGGCCATCAAGGAAGCTAGTTTAAGCCCTGATGCCGACAGCTTATTGGTCGAATTAAAGGCTGAAAAAGCTTTCGCCTTCTTTGATACTCAGGCATACAGAAAAGCGGAATCACTTATGAAAGAACTGGAGGCCCGGGATTACAAATATCTGG
Source organism: Leadbetterella byssophila (assembly GCA_040394705.1). GTDB lineage: Bacteria > Bacteroidota > Bacteroidia > Cytophagales > Spirosomataceae > Leadbetterella > Leadbetterella byssophila_B. Next base: position 3,245 of record JBEBRS010000248.1, on the reverse strand, counting down.
ACCCGCAGCACATTGCACTCCTTTTAATACAGGCCAGTTTTCTTCGCATAAAGGAAAAAGATTATAGCACCGCAGAAAAAACGCTGGATAGAGCCATTGAACTGGCCCGAAAATATTCACCAGACGACCTGCCGCTTGCATACGGAAAGAAAATTCATCTCTATAATGCGACAGGTCGCTACAATCTCCGTGATAGCGCTTTCCGCGAAGGATATAGGGAAGCGGAGAAAACCGGACTGGTTAAATATCAAATGTATTTATATGAGGTCCTTAAAGGAGAACTCTATACAGCGAAAGAATACGCTGCAGCACTGGAGGCCCACAAAAAATACGACTCACTCGCATACCTTTACGATTACTCTGGGTATTCTGGCAGGGCCCAAATATTAGACAAAAAAATAGAAAACGAAAAAAAATTACAAGAATTAACACGCCAGAAAAAACAGAAAAGCTATTTACTGATCGTAGTGCTCCTTTTATTACTGGTAATTCCGGGCCTCCAACTGTATCGACGTAACCAACAAAAATCGTCAGAAAATAACCTTTCTAGTCACGACATCTATAATTTGAGTCATTACGAACTGACATTACGTCAAAAAGAGATTATTTCACTTGCTCAACAGGGAAAAAGCAATAAGGAAATTGCCGACATTCTATTTATCTCGGAAAATACGGTAAAATACCACCTGAAGAGTATCTATGAGACGCTTTCCATTAAGCGACGGACACAATTACAGCCATTCCACAACGGGCAGTTTTAAGCGGATTACCTTTTCGCCTTGATTCCGCAGCCGATGGCCACCGTACGGCTTGTCACTACCGAGCGCCCGGCAAGCAGGTTTTCTACTGCTTCTTCCACATATCGTTCTGTGACCTGGGTGGCATCTTCGTAGTTGTTATCGATGGCCCCAATGTATTTCACAATATTTCTGTCGCCATCTTTCTGAAGAACAAAAACATGCGGGGTCCGGGTGGCACCGTAACGGGGATAAACCTTTTGACCCGCATCTTGCAAATAGGGAAATGGAAACTTCTTTTCTTTCGCCCTCACCTTCATGGCATCCATGTTATCTTTTGGCTGAGCCACAGGATCATTGGGATTGATGGCAATAACCGGATAGCCCTGACTTTTGTATTTCTGATCCAAAGCAATAATCCGGTCTTCGTAGGCTCGGGCATAAGGACAGGTGTTGCAGGTAAATATCACAATAAACCCTTTGGCATCCGGAAAGTCGGACAAACTGCCGTTTTTGCCGTCTACACCGGGCAAACTGAAATCGTCAGCCGGGTCACCAATCCCATACTCCGGTCCTCTGGCACTGATCAGCAGTCCGCTAATCAGCATTAATAAAAAATACTGCTTCATTGTTCTTAGTTTTTATGGTTAGAAATTAAATTTTTAAGCTGGCTTTTCGTCAATCCGTTTTCTATAAATTCGGCTTTAACCCCATTTTTATAGATAAAGGTGGCTGGAATACCTCCTCCCCATGATGTGTCAAATGCAGGAATCCATAGGTTCATGCGGGCGTTATCATCCAATAAGTAATGCTCCGTGTCGAGTTTTTTCCGCGTAATCATTTGTTTGACCTTGTCCAGCTGCCGCACCGGATCAAGGGAAACCAGAATCATCTTAAATCCGGCATCGCCCTCATATTCTCGCTTCACTTCCATAAAATGGGGCAGTTCTGTAATACAGGGCCCGCACCAGGTAGCCCAGAAGTTCACCACAAGAAGTTTATCTTTCTCTGCGGCAATGGCTTCCTGAAGTTCCTCGTATTTCACGATGCTTACTTCCTGGGCCCCGGCCATACCAAACCAAAAAATAAAAAAGGATAGCAATGAGATCCTACGCATAGAACTATTTGTTTAACACGGCTTTATCCTTTAAACGCCTCTTCCATCTGTTTATGATCAAACTCTCCCTCATTATTCGAAATCCAGATGGTGGCTACACCGTTTCCGATAAAGTTGGTAATGGCCCGGGCCTCCGACATAAACCGGTCTACTCCCAGCAAAAGTGCCAGCCCTTCTACCGGAATTACCTTAATGGCCGTTAAAGTGGTGGCCAGTACCACGAAACCACTGCCCGTGACGCCTGCGGCTCCTTTAGAGGTCACCATCAAGATCCCGATAATGCTCAGAACCTGCTCAAACGTGAGATGCACCTGATACACCTGGGCCAGAAAAATCACCGCCATGGACAAATAAATGGTAGTGCCATCGAGGTTAAAAGAGTATCCCGTAGGTACCACCAGACCTACTACAGGTTTGGAACAGCCCATCTTTTCCAGTTTTTCCATCAGAGAAGGCAAAGCGGCCTCAGAAGAAGATGTACCCAACACAATCAGGAGTTCTTCACGGATATACCGCAAAAAACGCCCAATGGGTACTTTGTAATGACGCAAAATAAGGTTCAACACCATAAAAATAAACAAGGCCATGGTCACATACACCGTCACCATCAGCTTACCGAGGGGCAGCAACGTATCTATACCATACACGGCTACCGTATAGGCCATTCCGCCAAAAGCACCCAGAGGAGCCAGGTACATCACCTTATGGAGAGCCCAAAACACTTTTCGGGCAATGGGATTCAGGAAATCTACCACCCGCTGCCTGCCCTTATAATTGCTGACTACTACCCCTAAAATCAGGGAAAATACCAACACTTGTAAAGTGACATTGTCCCAAAAAAATTGGGTCCAGGTGAAATCGTCTACCTTGTCGGTGTACTTTGCAATCTCCCCGCCGGCCGCCTCCTTCCTCTCCACACCGTCTCCCGGACGGATTACATTGGCCGCCACCACCCCGATGATCAGGGCCAGGGTGGTAACCACTTCAAAGTAAATCAGGGCTTTTGCACCTACTTTCCCCACTTTCTTCAGGTTACCCATAGAAATCATTCCGAGCGTAATGGTCAGAAAGATAATGGGGTTAATAAAGATCTTGACAATGCTGATAAAACCCGTACTGAAAGCCTCACTCAGGGTAGGCTTGATTTCAAACGTACTCAGAATCAAGCTGAATTTAACCGGCTTTTCCCAGAGAGATTGCAAGGCCAGTGCCGGGAAATAATGCCCCAGCAGCGTACCGGCAATGATTGACAGTAAAACCCAGAAGGTGAGGTTGGAGAGTATTCTTTTCATGGGGGATGAGTAAATTCGTGAATCTGTAAATTCGTAAATCTGTAAATTCGTAAATCTGTAAATTCGTGAATCTGTAAATTCGTGAATCTGTAAATTCGT
>JBEBRS010000247.1:0-4806 GCA_040394705.1 Leadbetterella byssophila | reverse complement strand
GCTCATGGAAATTTCATCTGTATATATTTTAGCCGGGCCACGAACCGCTTTCAGGGCAGCAGCAGGCTGGAGTCTCCGAAGCTCAGGAAACGATAATCGTTTTCCCGGGCCTGGCGGTACACCTCCTTCCAGTTTTGTTCCCCGATCAGGGCCGCCACCAGGAGGAGTAAAGTAGAGGCTGGCTGGTGAAAATTGGTAATCAATCCTTTGCACACCCTAAACCGATAGCCGGGGAAAATCATGATCTCGGTGTTCCCGATAATTTGCTCCTGATTCTCCTGCTGCATAAGATCCAGAATCGCTTCAAAAGAGGCAATCGTACTGATCTCTTCCCGCTCCCGATAAGGGTACAACTTTTCTATAAAGAACGGATGATCGCTACCCTCCAGTATTTTTACACCAAACCAGTACAGGCTTTCCAGGCTACGCATGGAGGTGGTACCCACGGGAAGAATCATCTCAGGGTTTTTCAACAGGTTTTCAATAAAATCGCGTTGTACCACCACCTGCTCAGAATGCATGGGGTGATTGAGCGCGTTTTCTTCCTTTACGGGCATAAACGTACCGGCACCTACATGAAGGGTGACAAAACTTTTTCGGATGCCTTTTTTCTCCAGCGCCTCAAAAACCCCGGGGGTAAAATGGAGTCCGGCAGTAGGAGCGGCTACCGCGCCGTCTTTTTCCGAATAAATGGTCTGGTAATCCTCCTTATCCGACTCTTCGGCTTCCCGGTTAAGGTAAGGAGGCAGCGGAAGGTTTCCGTATGCCACCACTACCTGCGAAAAAGGCACTTCGCCTCCCCACTCCAGGCGCACGTAATTGCGCGTACTATCGCTCAGCGTGGCCTGTAAATTCAAACTTTTTCCTTCGTACCGGAATTCCGCTTCCAGGGTTTCCCCTTCTTTCCACCGGCGCTTGTTCCCTATCACACAATGCCAGGTCACCGTTCGCGTCGCTTCCATCACCAAAGGGAGTACCGGCCCCGGCTCAATAGGATTCAGCAGGAAGATCTCGATGTTTGCCCCCGTTTTTCGCCTGAAAAACAGGCGGGCGGGAATCACTTTGGTATTGTTTAGTACCAGGTGCGCATTTTCCGGCAGGTAATCGGCTATATTCTTAAACCGGGTATGCGCAATGCCGGAGGCGGTATATACCAGGAGGCGGGACTCGTCGCGGGGATGTTCGGGAAACCGCGCGATCTGCCGGTCGTCTAAAGGGTACTGGTAATCCGAGATATTAATCTTCATCCGGCGCCTCGGTAGCAATGAGTTTATACGGCAGGTACATCAGGATAATAAGCAGAATCAGCACCCCGATCACCAGGAGATAATTGTAGTTAAAATCGAGTCTCTGGTCCCGGTCAGAATTGATATTGTACAATCCCAGTAACACAAAAACCAGGTAGGTGTTGATAAATGCCAGAAGCGCGGAAAACCATCCTTTTAAAAAGGCGGGTGTCGCCGTCGGGTTTTTCCCCCAGGAACTGCCGGAAAGAAGCCGGGTAAAATCCAGTTTTACCAGGCCGTTTTCAAGTATTCCGACCAGAAAATTCAGGCCGACAATCACTCCGGCCGACCAGTAAAAAAACTGCTGTTTCGTCACAAAATGAATGGGGTCTCCCGCCTCATCAAAACCTATCGCTACGCTTTCCGGCAATGTGGTATAACAAAAAAGCAATACCACCGTAAGGAGAAAAATGGAACCTATTCGCCAAAACTTAAAAAAAATATTTGTCATTCGCTGCCCTGTCTTTATCTTTATTAAAATTAGCCCGATACGGGAATACAAAGGTACTCCCGTTTTACCGGACTTACGGAATAATCTATGGCAAAAATTTATACAAAAGGGGGAGATAAAGGAGAAACTTCCCTGGTAGGGGGAAAGCGTGTGTCGAAAGATCATGACAAAATTGAGGCCTACGGCACGGTAGACGAGCTGAACGCGTGGATAGGGGTATTGTCTGATGCCTCTGAAAATGCGTCACGCAGGGAAATACTGAAAGAAATCCAGGACCGCCTCTTCACGGTGGGCGCCGAGCTGGCCTCGGAGCCGGAACAAAACCGCAAAAAGCTACCGGAACTATTTGAAAGTGACATCGCCTTGCTGGAAGAGCAAATGGACCGGTACACCGAGGAGATTCCGCCGCTCCGGGCATTTGTACTACCGGGAGGACATCCCGTAGTTTCTTGGGCCCACGTGGCCAGAACGGTGGCGCGGCGGGCGGAACGGCAAGTCATCCGACTTTCCCGCTCGGAGCCGGTTAACCCCCTGATCGTGAAATACCTGAACCGCCTGTCGGATTACCTCTTTGTTTTATCCCGTAAAGTGACCCGGGAACAAGACGCCCCCGAAATCAGCTGGAAGCCGAGAACGTAATTCACCCCACCTTCAGGTGCCCAAACCGCTTGGGCCGGTGAAAAGCGGGTTCCGAACCCGACAAAGTACTGTTCCAGCAGACAAAATCACAGGTTTCGGGGCCACACTGCCAATCGGCACCGCCGTGTGAAACACGCGACCGGATCCGATACAGATTTAAGCGGTAGTTCCCCCTGTCGTCCACCCCTATCAGCGTCCAGGGGATGTGTAGATACCCTGTCCATGAATTGCCTGAACTTTGCGCCGCATACTTAATCCCCACTGCTTCAGGCCTGAACTGTTCCACAATATGCTGCGGACCTTCACCCAATTGGGGATTAAAGATGCGGCCTATCCATAGCGCGTTGTTTGGATTAATTTCAACTTCCAGATAGTGGGTGCAGTCTGCTTCGCCCACCCCTATAAATACCTCAAAAACTTCCTGGTTAAACAAAGGCTCGTTGTGCTGCTTGAAATGGTTTTCGGAAGTATAAAAATTATCCTCACAAGAAAATTCCACTTTAAAAAAGCGCTGGTCATAACTCACGCTGACCTGTGTCCTGAAATTTGCTTTTTCTCCATTGCCTGCATGCCAAAAAGGCGTAATAATCGAATATTTAGCACCCGGGAAGGGTAAATTCACCTGCGTCATCTATCGGAATAATATAGTATATCGGCTTTTCCTTGCCACAAAATAAAACCATATCGAAGTAAAAGCTATGGGTAATACCGGAAAACGGACACTCCAAAACCCCGACAAATCCAAAAGGAAAATCGACAGACATATTGCAGCACATCCCAAGAGTATGGATTCAAAAACCTTACTCGGTTTGGCTTCGTTCACGATAATCTTATCCCACAAACCGCCCCGAAGAGGGACAGAGAATGGCTTCTCCTCTTTAAAAAATAAAGTTATCCGGTTCTTTCCTGCATTCAGACTCACCGTTCCCGCGACAGGTCCATCCAATGGAATTGACAGCGCCGTATCATTGATATGAACGCCCACTATTTTTTGTTCCAGTCCATTTTTAAAATAAAATGTGACATTTTTCTCCATTTTTATCTCCCCACTTCTTTTGCCTGCTAATATAGGACATTTCTTACCTTCATCCTCTATTTTTTTGTAGCTTTGCAGACTTTTTAGGTGAAACCTTCCGTTTGAAAACAAAAAACCATTCGAATGCAATATTTACGTGTATTTATACTTTTTCTGCTTACTTTTCCTGCCATGGCGCAGATTGAACCCCGCCTGTTTGAGTTTGGCCCTAAAGTGGGAGTCAACCTTTCGGGCGTTTCCCCCATGGATACCATCACGTACGACAAAAGCCCGGCTTTTGGTTTACAGGGAGGAATTTTCACCCGCCTGAACCTGGGCAAATTCAGCCTGCAACCGGAGTTTATCTACCAGGCCAAAGGTACCAACATGAAAAGTCCAACCTCGGCAAAACACACCTATCGTTATTTTTCTACTCCGGTGTTGCTCGGCTACTCCCCTATTAAACACTTGTACATTGAGGCAGGTTATGAAAAAAGCTGGGCTTTAAACCGAATGACGGAAGTCCCGACCCTGAACAAACCTTACGGACCGGGGAAATCGGGGGATGAAAGCCTGATCGTAGGAATGCGCTTCAATCTCCTCGACATGTTCTCCCTCTTCAGCGTCAACGTGCGCTATGTACACGGGCTTCGTAATGTAAGCGAACTGAAAACCAGCGCCCAGCGCCCTATGGAATTCAGTAACAGAAGCTTCCAGCTCAGCGCTACCTACACTTTTTCCGAACAGTACCTCTGGAACAAAAAATTTGGCGTAAAAAAGAAATAATCATGGGATTTATAGATGAATTGAGGTGGCGCGGCATGATTCAGGACATGATGCCGGGTACCGAAGAGCAACTAAACAAAGAAACCACGACAGGCTATATCGGATTTGACCCTACCGCCCGCTCCCTTCATATCGGCAACCTCGCCACCATTATGGTATTGAAACAGTTCCAGCTGGCCGGTCATAAGCCCCTGGCCCTGGTGGGTGGAGCCACAGGAATGGTAGGAGACCCTTCAGGAAAAAGTGCGGAAAGAAATTTTCTTTCGGAAGAAATTTTGCTGGAAAACCAGGCTGCCATTAAAAAACAACTGGAGAAATTCCTGGATTTTGACTGCGGAGAAAACTCGGCGGAGATTGTCAACAATTACGACTGGTTCAAAAATATCAGTTTCCTCCAGTTTTTGAGAGAGGCCGGAAAATACCTGACCGTCAACTACATGAGCTCAAAAGATTCGGTCAAAAGAAGAATTGAGACGGGAATCTCGTTTACCGAGTTTTCCTACCAGCTCATTCAGGGCTATGACTATTATCACCTCTACAAAACCAGGGAGGTAAAATTGCAGATGGGCGGCTCCGACCAGTGGGGCAATATCACCACCGGTACTGAACTTATCCGCCGGAAAGAAAAT
>JBEBRS010000246.1:0-4824 GCA_040394705.1 Leadbetterella byssophila | reverse complement strand
GCCCACGCCGGTTACCCCCGGATGGTCGAGGTAGGTGAAGCGCTTTACGACGTCTACCCGAAACAATTTGAGTATATTTCCTATCCCAAGGCTGCCCTCCATATAGGGTTTTCCTGAAAACGTAAACATGGAAGCCCCCCCGTCACTACCTGTGGGAAATTCGAATACCTCCCGGCCGGCGCGGTTTTCTTTACGGAGACCTCCGTAGAGGATTTTGAACGTCGCGTATTCCCGGAGTTTCAGCCTCGACAATACGGGTATCTTGTTCAATATCGTGCCGTTAAAATTATGTTCCAGTCGGGCTGCCACAAAGCGATCGGCCACAAATTCCATAAAATTCATCATGTTATAGGAAGTTTGCTGGAAAGTATAGGTCTGATTGCCCCGCATGATGTCGAGCAAGGGAAAGGGAAGGTTTTTCCCAAAAGTCCCCCCGGCCTCCCACGTACTTTCCAGGTAGCCCAAAGGAGAAAGCAGGAAACGTTTGTCGATATTCAGGCTCAGTTTCCGGTAGGAGTACGTACTGCCATAGAAGCCGGGAATGCTCCAGGTACCTCGTACTGTAAATACCGGATATTGAGTAGTAAGGGAAGAACGCAGCGTCTTGCCCTGGTAAAACCGCTCATGAGGCGCATAACGAAACTCTCCCTTGATTTCGGAAGTCGTAAAATCCCGTATTTCTATACCGTTCTTCCTGTAATTTAAGGTACCTGCCGGGTTCTGAACGGTATGTTCAAACCCGAGACGGTACGATAACCGGTTCTCAAATTCCTGGACATACCGCAAGGTAAACCGTTTGTAATACACCCATTTGCCTATTTCTCCCCGCGGAAAATTCAGGAGAAAATTGTGATCGGCCGTATAGCGAAGGTTGTTTCCCGGAATCTCGATATCGCTCCGGTAAGCGGCTGTAATGTTTTTCATCGGGAAGACATACTTGTTCTTTCCGCTAAATGACCAGGTCAGGGCCGCGTTGTATTTCCATCGGCCGTCTTCAAAACTGTAGGCGCTAAACCCTTCCAGGAAAAGACGGTTGCTAAAAGCCGGCAGGGTTCTGCCTCCCAGGCGAAGCCTCAAGCCTTCCAGCTGATTGTGCCCCACAAAGGTACCGGCCGGTCCTGCCTCTATATATTTCCCTACATTAAAATACCCGTAGGCCGCCAACCCGATCAGGTTGGAAACCGTTCTGAAACGCCGGGTATCTTTGAGGCTGTCAAGCATAAAGTAGATTTTATCATCGTATGCCGAGTGCTCCCCCATGGGGTCGGCAATGCCTTTTTGTATGGCCGGGGTCCCGGTATCCTCAGGCGGATCCTTCCGGTAATCGTAGTACGTGACCAGCCTTTCGGTAAGTACCGATTCCCGGGCATTGGGCAGTACGGAGAATTCCATGGCCACATTACTTACGGCAAGGGTATAACGGCGGTCCCGGTTCCGCTTAAACCGCTGGGTGATTTCCAGATTCCTGGCCCAGTTCAGGTTAATGCCTTTTCCGATCCGCAGGTTAATTTCAGTTACGGCATAAGTATCCAGATCCACTTTCATATCTCCCCAAAAGAGGAAATCCACAGAGTTTCGGGGCGTAAACAGCAGTTTCACCAGGCGGCTTCCGCTAACTTCCAGGGTATCCAGAATATCGTACATATAAAATGTCGGGGCCAGGTCGGCAATAGGACTCACAAACTGGTTGGTGATCAGCATCATGCTGTTCTCATAGATATCAAAGGGCTGATAGGCGTGTTCGATGTACATTTTAATGCCCTCGTTATCGAACAGATTCTCATCCAGAGTAACCGTCTTTTCTTCGAGGCGCGTCCTGTGCATGGAGGCAGGTATGCCTGTAGCGGTATCCGGTATGCCTGAATATTCATTGACCAGTTCCTGGATATACAAAGGGAGGAAAACCTTTCCTTCTACCCTGGTGGAATCAAAGTTCTGCTCCAGTGCGGGAAACAGGCGCACCACCGGGTTTCTCCGTAACCTTTCCCTTTGGTTCACCAGGCCTATTCTTACCTTCTCGTGTTCTTTGTAATAGGCGTACCCGGGATTACGGTTGAGGGTTTTATTCGCGATTACCTCCCGGATAAGCTCCACCGCCGGATTGCCCTTGTTCCTGTACTTTCGCCTGGTGATTTTTACTTCCTGCAAATGAGTGAAGGCCTCCTGCATCCGCACTTCCAGCCTTTCCCCCACTTCCTCTGTATTGAAAATGAGGGTACTGTAACCTACCATGGTGATTCGCAAGGTACTCGCGGCCGCACCAAGACGGGCCAGGAAAATCCCCTCCTTATCGGTTTGGCCCAGGGCGGCCCCGGCCCAGATGACCGCACCCGTAAGCGGCTGTCCCGTCGTGGAATCAAGTACGGAAATCCTTATTGTCCGGTCCTGTGCCCCGGCGTTTTGGCAAAGCAGAAAACCCAGCAGGAAAATTATGTATCCATAGCTCCTCACACCTTTTGAATTGTTTAAAACCTACGGAGGTCGGCAATATATTTTTGTCCGCCCAGGGCCTTCATATATTTCTGAATAACGGCGGTACGACGGGTCACGTACGGTCCGGGCCGGGCGGCCGACCATTTGTTCGGACTGGGCAAGACCGCGGCCAGGCGGGCAGCCTCGGCCCGGGTCAGCTTCGCGGCCGGTTTTTTAAAAATACGCTGCGCAGCGGCCTCTGCACCAAAGGTATTTTTTCCCATTTCGGCCACATTCACGTACACCTCCAGTATGCGCTGCTTCCCCCAGATCAGCTCAATCAGCCCGGTAAAATAAAATTCCAGGGCCTTCCGGAAATAACTACGCCCCTGCCACAAAAACACATTCTTGGCCACCTGCTGGCTGATGGTACTGGCTCCCCGTACTTTTTTCCCTTTCTGGTTGTTAATATACGCCCTTTGAAGCGCTTTGAAGTCGAAACCCCAATGGTGGGGAAAATTCTGGTCTTCCGCCGCTACGGCCGCCAGATGCATTTCCCGGGAAACCTTGTGGTAGGAGCGCCACTGATAATGAATTTTGGCATCTTCTCCTCCGAAAAGCGACTTCACCTTCCGGTCTATCATGGTCATGGTAAACGGAACGGGAAGGAATTTAAGAAGGATTACTCCACCTATGGACAAGGCAAAGAAATAGAAAACGAATCTCAGGAATAATCGCTTTAACGAGCTAAGAAGCGATTTTTTCTTCTTGGCGGCCATATCTGTGTTTACTCTTTCTATAAAATAGCCCTGAACAATGAATTTCAGCCCCACATTTCATCCGGCGCAGCGATATCCCTAAGGACGCGTGCTCCTGATAAATACAGGCACAAAAGACATTGTTCAAGGCTCAAAGCTCGTTACTTCCCAAAAAGGGGAACGCTTTATCCTACCGATCCTTCCAGGGATACGGCCAGTAGTTTCTGGGCTTCTACTGCGAATTCCATAGGAAGCTGATTCAGTACCTCCTTGGCGTACCCGTTAATAATCAGGGCCACAGCGGTTTCTGTATCCATACCTCTCTGGTTGCAATAGAAAAGCTGATCTTCCCCGATTTTCGAGGTTGTGGCTTCATGCTCCACGTTTGCGGTGGGGTTATTGCATTCAATATACGGGAAGGTATGCGCGCCGCAACGGTCACCCAGCAACATGGAGTCGCATTGGGAGAAGTTCCGGGCGTTATCGGCCCGCTTGGAAATTTCTACCAGTCCGCGGTAGGAGTTCTGGCTTCTTCCCGCAGAAATTCCTTTGGAAACAATACGGCTACGGGTATTTTTACCGATATGGATCATCTTGGTTCCCGTATCTGCCTGTTGGAAGTTATTGGTCACCGCCACGGAATAAAATTCACCGATGGAATTATCCCCTTTTAAGATCACCGAAGGATATTTCCAGGTCACCGCTGAACCTGTCTCTACCTGGGTCCAGGAGATTTTGGAATTATTTCCGAAACACAACCCTCTTTTGGTTACGAAGTTAAATACTCCTCCCTTTCCGTCTTTATCGCCCGGATACCAGTTCTGTACAGTAGAGTACTTCACTTCGGCGTTCTCGTGGGCGAAGATTTCTACCACGGCCGCATGAAGCTGGTTTTCGTCCCGGCTGGGGGCTGTACAACCTTCCAGATAACTTACATACGAACTTTCATCGGCAATGATGAGGGTACGTTCGAACTGCCCTGTACCCGCCGCGTTGATCCGGAAGTAAGTAGAAAGTTCCATGGGGCATCTTACTCCTTTAGGAATATAACAGAAAGAGCCGTCAGAGAAAACGGCGGAGTTGAGGGCCGCGTAGAAATTATCTTTCACGGGTACCACAGACCCCAGGTACTTTTTCACCAGCTCGGGGTGTTCCTGGATGGCTTCTGAAATGGAGCAGAAAATAATTCCTTTTTCCATCAGTTCGGCACGGAAAGTGGTGGCTACGGATACCGAATCAATGACGGCATCTACCGCCACACCGGAAATACGTTTTTGCTCACTCAGGGAAATCCCCAGCTTTTCAAAGGTCTTCCTCAATTCGGGATCCACCTCGTCCAGGCTATTCAACTTTTTCTGCTGCTTAGGCGCGGAATAATATTTGATTCCCTGAAAATTCGGTTTTTCATACGTCACGTTCGGCCAGGCAGGTTCGGTCATTTTTAACCATTCCTGGTAGGCTTTCAGCCTCCATTCCAGCATCCACTCCGGCTCATTTTTTTTGGCCGAAATAAAACGGACGATGTCTTCACTCAGTCCCGGAGGCGCTTCATCGGCCTCGATATCGGTATAAAACCCGTACTTATATTCCGAGGAGGTAATTTCCTCCAGTATATCTGTATCTTTACTCATAAACACATTTCTTTACAATAATC
>JBEBRS010000245.1:0-4935 GCA_040394705.1 Leadbetterella byssophila | reverse complement strand
TAGTGCGTGCCCTTCGACAGGCTCAGGGTGACTGTAGCGCCCAGTACGTAACTATTGTCACCCTGAGCCTGTCGAAGGGTACGAGCTCAGTGCATCTGAATAAACACCCTATCCGCCGATCGCCACTTTCTGTAGCACAGAGGCGATAATCTGCCGGGTGGTAATCCCGTCTGCTTCGGCTTCATAATTCAGGATAATACGGTGATTGAAAACATCGCTCACCAGGGCCTTCACATCTTCAGGAAGAACATAATCGCGGTGATTGAAAAACGCGTGGGCCTTCACGGCTTTGTACAGGGAAATACCGGCCCGGGGCGACACCCCGAAAAGAATGTAGCGGGCTTCGTCTTTCAATCCGTATTCTTCCGGGTTTCGGGTGGCAAACACCAGTTCCACGATATATTTTTCCAGGCTTTCTGAAATGGTGACGGCGTGGATATGCCGTTTGATCTCTTCAATCTCCCTTTTGTTCAGTACATGATGAATTTTGGGATTGAAGTCGTACCCGGATACCCGCTGAATCATTTCCAGCTCCGAACGTTTGTCGAGGTAGTCTACATACACCTTCATCATAAACCGGTCTACCTGCGCTTCGGGCAGGGGGTAGGTGCCTTCCTGTTCCACCGGGTTTTGGGTGGCCAGCACCAGGAAAGGGGTATCGAGGCGGAACGATTCTTCGCCTATGGTGATCTGTCTCTCCGCCATGGCTTCCAGCAGGGCCGACTGCACCTTGGCCGGCGCGCGGTTGACCTCATCCGCCAGGATCAGGTTAGAAAAGATGGGGCCTTTTTTCACCTCAAAATCCCCCGATTTCTGGTTGTAAATCATGGTGCCCACCAGGTCAGAGGGCAGGAGGTCGGGAGTGAACTGTATCCGTTGAAAGCCCAGGTCAAGTACCTGGGCCAGGGAGTTGATGGTCTTGGTTTTGGCCAGCCCGGGTACGCCTTCCAGCAGAATATGGCCATCGGTAAAAAGACCGATCAGCAGGCGATTGACCAGGTGTTCCTGTCCGATCACCGCCTTCCCGATCTCCAGGTGAATTTCACTGATTTTACGATGAAGATATTCTTTTCTTTCCATAATTATTATCTTTTTATTTCCAGGAAACGTTCTTTCCCGAAAAAGTCTTTCAGCAGGGTCACCCGGCCGTAACCGGCATCGCGGAAAATGGCAGCAGTTTCGGCACCCAGATGGCTGTTGATTTCTACCCAGATAGAGCCTCCCGGCGCCAGGTGGGTTAATCCGGTATCTGCGATGTGCCGGTAAAATACCAGGGGATCCTGATCCGGTACAAAAAGTGCCAGGTGAGGCTCAAAGTCCAGCACATTCCTGCGCATTTCGGGCTTTTCGTTTTCCTTTACATAGGGCGGATTACTGATGATGAGGTCAAAGACCGGGGTGTCAAAAGGGTTTTTAAAGTGCAGCATGCTTGTGTGGGCGAAAGAGACTTCGGCCCCGTGGGCCCTTGCGTTTTTTTCGGCCGTAGCAAGGGCATGCTCGGAGATATCGATGGCGTACACCCGCGCCTGCGGAATCTCCAGCGCCAGCGTCACGGAAATACACCCGCACCCTGTGCCCAGGTCAAGTACGGTGGCGGGGGTGAAAGAAGAAACCCGGTTGACCAGTTCCTCAGTTTCCGGGCGGGGAATGAGTACCGAAGGGTTCACCTCGAAACGCCGGTTCATAAACCAGGCTTCACCTAGAATATACTGGATAGGTTCCCCCTGGTTGATCCGTTCAATATACAGGGAAAGGGAAGCCGGGTCCCGCTCGGTTTGCGCCACCAGCAGATCGGTGCGGGTAATACCCCACAACTTCTGCAAGAGAAGAAAAGCAATCTCCCTCCCCTCGTCTCTGCTGTAGAACCAGATGTCCCCGCATATCTTTTCGTAAACTTCCTTCAGGCTTCTCATGTATACAATTTAGCTGTCAGATATTAGCTATTAGACATTAGCTATTAGATATTAGATTGTCTGTGGAAAGTCCGCCTCTTGCGTAAAGCGTCACCACGTGTGTCTAACGTCTAACATCTAATGCCTAACATCTAACATCTAATTTCTAATGTCTAACGTCTATCTCACTATAACTTCCGGATCCAGATATTCCGGAACTGGTTTTTATTTCCGTGATCCTGGAGCGATATCACATCCTCGCCGTGGGCTTCCGGGTAATTGTGGAGGCCGATGTATAAGGTAAGGCCGTTAATGGTGGCATTGTTTTGCACTACCACGCCGTTGTGAATCACCGTTACCGTAGCGGGCGCGTCAAGACGGCCATCCGGTTTAAAGCGGGGCGCCCGGTAAATAATATCGTAGGTATTCCATTCCAGAGGGCTTTTCATGGCGTTGACCAGGGGCGGATGATCCTTGTAGATACTGCCGGCCTGTCCGTTGGCGTAGGTTCGGTTGTTGTAACTGTCCAAAACCTGGATTTCATACCGGTTTTGCAGGAAAACCCCGCTGTTGCCTCTTCCCTGGCTTACTCCTTCCACCACATCCGGAGCGCTCCATTCCACGTGCAGCTGGCAGTCGCCAAATTTCATTTTGGTCTGGATTCCCCCGGTGCCGGGTACGATCTCAAAGTAGTCGTTATCTACAATCTTCCACGGAGCAGGTTTTTTAGGATCCCGTGTGCTTACCCATTGGTTCAGGTCTTTTCCGTTAAACAGCACGATGGCATCGGAGGGGGCGTCGCCCGGATTTTTTCCCGGTGTGATCACTTTCACCTCCGGTTCCCAGATCTCGGTCATCTCGGGTTTCATTTTCATCGGAGACTCTTTGGGCGGAATATCGGAATATTGGGCCTGTACGGCGCTACCACCCAGGAGGAGCGCAGAAAATACGGTCAAAAAACGGGTCGTCATGAGCAATATAAGGTTAAAATGCAACAAATGTATCAATCTGCCTTTCTACAAATCGGGCATACACCTCAAAGGTAAACGCTCCGTCGGAAAAATGGGCCAAAATATAGGCTAATTTTAAACGTAATCCTAAAATATCCGCGTTGAGGTAAGCCAGCACATCGCTGAAATGGCTGAGTCCTACCGCATTGCCGTAAGCGCCCGAAGAAACCCCCACCAGGGCTACTTTCTTTCCGCTGAAGCTGTCGGGGTGCCGCAGCGCGTCAATAAACGCTTTCAGTACGCCAGGGAAAGAACCGTTATATTCCGGAATAACAAAGATCAGCTTATCGTGGGCGTCAATCTTTTCCTGGAAGGCCGCGAAGCCCGGATCTGTTTTCCCGTACATATTCGAAAATACAAAATCAGGCGGAAGCGCATTCAGATGAATCACCTGGTGTTCCACGTTTCTTTCGGCCAGACGTCCCGCATAATAATCCGCTATTTTCTCCGAAATGGAATGGGGGCGGTTGGTGCCTACTATAATGCCAATACTCATGTTGTAATTTAGAAATTAGATATTTACTCGTCCTCTTTTCACCCATATAAAACAATATTGTAGCGGATGAGTGCTTAAAAGTAAAGTACATCTGCAAAAATATTTGTAATTTTGTCATTTAAAAAATTAAACCTGAATAACAGATGAGCCAGTCATTAATAAAACCCGGAGTAGTAACCGGTGAGGCCCTGAATCAACTTTTAAGAATCGCGAACGAGAAAAACTATGCCCTGCCGGCGGTGAATGTGGTAGGTACGAACTCAATTAACGCGGTTCTGGAAACAGCAAAAGCCGTTAACTCACCGGTCATTATCCAGTTTTCTAATGGCGGAGGAGTATTCTATGCGGGAAAAAGTATTTCCAATGAAGGGCAAAAAGCAGCGATAGCCGGAAGTATCTCCGGAGCTCTGCACGTGCATCACATGGCCGAAGTATACGGCGTGCCGGTGGTTTTGCACACCGACCACTGCGCCAAGAAACTGCTTCCCTGGATAGACGGCCTGCTGGATGCCGGTGAAAAGCATTTTGCCGCTACAGGAAGCCCCCTTTTTAGCTCGCACATGATTGATCTTTCCGAAGAGCCGATCGAAGAAAATATTGAGATTTGCAAGGGCTATCTCGAAAGAATGGCCAAAATGGGCATGACCCTGGAAATTGAGCTGGGCGTGACCGGAGGAGAAGAAGACGGGGTCGACAATACCGACGTAGACAGCTCCAAACTCTATACCCAGCCCGAAGAAGTGGCGTTCGCCTACGAGGAACTCCTCAAAATCAGCCCGAACTTTACCATTGCCGCGGCGTTCGGAAACGTACACGGCGTGTACAAGCCGGGCAACGTATCCCTGAAGCCGGTGATCCTGAAAAATTCCCAGGACTATATCCAGAAGAAATACGGCACCGGAGATCTGCCGGTTAACTTTGTATTCCACGGCGGTTCAGGATCTTCGCGTGAAGAAATCCGGGAAGCCATCGGTTACGGTGCGGTGAAAATGAATATAGATACCGACATGCAATGGGCCACCTGGGAAGGTATTCTGAAATATTATAAAGACAAGGAAGGATACTTGCAGGCTCAGCTGGGCAATCCCGAAGGAGCCGACTCGCCCAACAAGAAATATTATGACCCGAGAGTATGGTTGCGCAAAGGAGAAGAATCTATGGTAGCGCGCCTGAAAACGGCTTTTGAAGACCTGAATTGCCTGAACAGGAACGAAGGCTTGTTCTAAGCCTTATTTATTTGGTAAATGAATAGCCCCGGGGAGGATTCCCCGGGGCTATTTTGTTGTCAGGCGAATAATTATTGGGTTTTTCCTAAATCAGAAGTATATTATTTTGTGATAAATGTGTAAAATTTACACAAAATATACAAAAAATGTATAAAAAACACACAAAAGACGAAATTATTAAAAAAACACTAAAAAATTTTACTATTTATAGATCGGTCTTTGGGTCAGTAATTGAGAATATCCCTATATTTCGGGCAATTATTCAACCATTTTAAATTTCCGTATGAAAACAAATCTATTTTTCAAGTACG
>JBEBRS010000244.1:0-4965 GCA_040394705.1 Leadbetterella byssophila | reverse complement strand
ACTTCTTCTACAATTTCTTCTCTTTCTTCGGCAATGGGTGTAGAAGTTTCTACCAGGTCAGAATCTGTGATCACACCCGTTTCCATACTTTTCATGTCGGCGATATTGCTGGCATCGTCAGACATGAGGTTCCAGCCCGCGTAAAGCAGAAGTACGACAATAGCGAAAAGGATGGCCAGCACAATAGCCGGCGTATTGTTGGCTGTAGATCGGGGTTTCCGGTTTCTCTCCTCGTTTCTCTCTTCAAATTCCATTATTGAAAGCTGTTTTTAAGTTCTTTGTTCATTGCGGCCACTTTTTCTTTGAGTTCCTCCTTGTATTCTAAAAGTTTTAAAGCCACAGACGGGGAGGAGGTGGCCAGAATCTGTACGGCCAGAAGGCCGGCATTCGGCGCGGCGTTAAGGGCTACAGTAGCTACAGGTACGCCGGAAGGCATTTGCAGGATAGAAAGCACCGAATCCCATCCGTCAATAGAGTTGCCGGATTTCACGGGCACCCCAATCACGGGCAAAATAGTACAGGAAGCCACCATACCCGGTAGGTGAGCGGCTCCGCCCGCGCCGGCAATGATTACTTTTATCCCCCTTTCTGCTGCCGAAGTAGCGTATTCCACCATTTTTTGTGGGGTTCGGTGGGCCGATACAATCTCAATTTCATACGGAATATCAAATGTTTTCAATATATCTGCGGCGCCCTGCATAATGTTCAGGTCCGAAATACTCCCCATTATAATTCCAATCATTGGTTTTTCGCTATTATTTTGAGATTTTTCTGTACAAAATTGACCTTTTCTTTTAAGTTTTCAAAATCTGGGGCCAAAATAGTCACGTGTCCCATTTTTCGGAAGGGCTTGGTTTGTTTCTTCCCGTAAAAGAAAGGAAAGGTATTCTCCAGGGCCATGATTTTGTCTAACCCCTCGGCTTCTGCCTCTCCCGTATGGCCTTCTTCTCCCAATATATTAACCATAGCGGCGAGTGTGAAAGTGGAAGGGTCACCCAGGGGAAGGTTCAGAATAGCCCGCCAATGCTGATCGAACTGCGACAGGGCATTGGCCTTTTGGGTATGATGCCCGCTGTTATGGGGGCGGGGAGCCACTTCGTTCACCAGGATCTCGCCCTCCCGGGTAAGAAACATTTCCACGGCCAATAATCCTGTTATCTCCAACGCATTGGCTGTTTTTTTAGCGATTTGTTCCGCTTTTTCTGACAGGGAAGAGGGGATGTCAGCCGGTGCAAACTGGTATTCTACCAGGTGAGCTACCGGGTGAAAAACCATTTCTACAGCCGGAAAGCATCGGGTTTCTCCCCGGCTGTTCCGCGCTACAATCACCGCGAGTTCCTTTTCAAAATCAATAAATTTTTCCAGAATACCCGGTGCGTCAAACGCCCTGGAAAGCTCATCCGGTGTTTGAAGGGGTTGTACACCCTTTCCGTCGTATCCGCCTACTGCCAGCTTATTCACGGCTGGCAGGAAGTCTGCGTGACGGCGTACGTCTTCGCGGTTATCCACCACCACAAAAGGCGATGTGGGGATGCCGTTCCGGGAAAAGAACTCTTTTTGTGTGCGCTTATTCTGGATGGTTTCGATGACCGCCGGCTGCGGGAAAACCGACTTTCCTTCGTTTTCCAACCGTTTTAGCGCTTCAATATTGACATTTTCAATTTCAATGGTAATCACGTCCAGATCTTTTCCGAAAGCATACACCGTGTCGTAATCCGTAATGGAGCCTTGTACGAACCGCGTAGCGATGGAAGAACAGGAGCATTGGGGATCGGGATCTAAAACTGCCACGTGGAGGTCCAGGTCCAGGGCAGACTGAATCAGCATTTTTCCCAGCTGTCCGCCACCCAATATACCAATTTTTAAGCTTTGAATCATGAATAATGTAGTATCTTGCAAAATAACGGGAAAACGAGGAGAAAACCTTAACACGTGGGAAATTAGTTCGGGGAAATGCATAGTGGATTGTTTCCCGGCTCATAACTCCCCACTCATTACTCACTACTCACTACTCGTTACTCCCAACTAACTTTCTACGTATGAGAACTTTTTTAGCGGGGGCGGCGGCCCGAATTTTTGAGAAGCACGAATTAAATGCCCTACAGGAGCTAAAAATAGTATTGCCCAGCCGCCGGGCTGCGCTCTATTTCCGGAACGAGCTGGCCAGGCTTTCCTCTATTCCTTTTTTCTCACCCGAAATCAGTTCAGTAGATGATTTTATACAGGGATTGTCGGGCTTGAAACCGGTAGATCCTATCGATCTTTATTTTGAGAGTTTCGCTCTCTGGAGGGAGGTGGACCCCGGTCAGTCTTTTGAGAAATTTCTGACCTGGGCCCCTACGTTGATTCGTGATTTTAATATGATTGACGCGGCGCTGCTCCCCAACCCCCAGCAATTGTTTCATTACATGAGCGCGGCGGAAGCCCTGAAGCGGTGGGACCTGGAGGAACATGAATTTTCGGAGACCTCGTACGAGTACTTTACTTTTTTTGACCGGATGGCTTCGGTGTACGAACGCCTCCATACTGTCTTACCGGAGAAAGGCTTGAGCTATACCGGAATGGCCTACCGGAAAGCGGCGGAGCATATCCCCGATAGCGGCTTTTATTATTTTATTGGACTGAATGCGCTAAGCCGGGCGGAAGAAAAGATTATTACCGCCCTCGTCAGGGCAAAACGGGCGGAATGCATCTGGGATTCGGATGATTTCTATATGAATTCAAAAGATAAAGCGGGGAGGAAACTTCGGACGTATAAAAAATCGGGGCGGTACGGTACGTCGTGGAATTTCCAGGAAAACCTGTTAGAGGGAGCATCGAGAGACGTTTATGTGTATGCACTGGGCGCAAAAACCCTTCAGGCACGGCTAGCGGTTGACCTGGCGGCCAGTTCTGGCGCGCAAAGTCACGCCCTGGTGGTGACGGATGAAAATGATTTCTCTCCTTTGTTTGTCCATTTACCTGGGCTGGACTTGAAAGTGAATGTGTCGGGGGGGGTAGCGTTAAAGGGAACGCTCTTGATGCCTGCCCTGGAAGTTCTCTTCCGCTTGATGGAATCGCAGGGGGAGAGCCTGCGCACGGAGTTGGTCAAAGTACTCATGGCCAATTCCCTTTTGAGAGGCGTGATGCTCAAGGAGGCCGGTGAACGCGCGGTTGCCCAATGGGAAAAACAACTGGCACGTATTACCCACCTCTATGTGAAACGCACCGACCCAGGACTGAAAGAAAGCAATTTTTTTGTCGCCTGCATGAAGGTCAGGGATCCTTTGTCTTTTCTGAGTGCTGTAAATGAGTTCCTGGAGGCGCTGGCCCTGTCGGAATCGGAAGAAGCGGCCTTCGCCGTTGTGCTGTTACAAAAACTGGAGACCCTTCGTTTGCGGGTTGACGATACACTCTCTCCCTCGTCTTTCCGGATTCTTTTCGGTGAGCTGGTCAAAACCATCAGTTTACCTTTTGAAAAGCAGCCTGATGCCCGCCTACAGGTAATGAGCATGCTGGAAACCCGGTGTCTTGACTTTGAGGAAGTGACTTTTCTTTCTTTTACGGAAGGGAATCTGCCTTCGGGAAAAAGAAACAATTCGTTTATTCCGTCTGACGCCCTGAAGTATTTTGAGCTGCCCTCGTATGCTGATCAGGATGCCATCATGGCCTATCATTTTTTCCGCTTATTACAAAGGGCCCGCCGGGTAAATATCCTGTACGTAAAGGATACAGGTAGCGGAGTGGGGAGAAGCGAAAAAAGCCGTTTCCTGGCTCAGTTGGAAGAAGAATTGAAGTTAAAAAACGATAAAACGCGATTTTTTTATCCTGAAATAAGGTATTCTTCCATTTCTCAAAGCCCTCGGTCTGTCCTGGAAGTGAAAAAAACACCTGAAATTCTATATAAAATCCGGACTTTCCTGGAGAATAAGGGACTGAGCGCTACTTCACTGAACGAATATTTTAACGGGGAACTGGGTTTTTACTGGCGTTATATAGAAAACATCCGAGACAGGGAAAAGGACGATTCAGCTATCGGATACAATGTGTTCGGTTCGCTGGTGCATTATATACTGGAAAAAGCAGATGAACCCTACCTGGGAGCATTGATTACCAAGGAAGTAATTCAGAATCAAAAGCAATTTGCCCAGTTGGAATTTGACCGGCTGGTGAAAGAAAATCAGCCCGATTTCGATTTCGAATACGGTTTGAATGCAGTGCTAAAGGCCCTGGCGCGGGAGCTGGTGGCAAAGTATTTTGAAAAGCGACTTCGGGAATTTACAGCTCCATTTACCATTGAGGCCCTGGAAAAGAAATTTGAGGTTACGCTGGAGATAGGGGGTAGCCGTGTGAAAGTAAAGGGGACGGTGGATAAGATCGAGCGGCATGGCGACAAGCTAGTAGTGATTGACTACAAAACCGGCGATGTGGATACGAAAAAAATCCGGTATCCTTCGGGCCGTGAAGAGATTTCCCTGGGGGATTACCTCCGTTTACCGGATAGGGATAAATTCCGGCAATTGCTGCTCTATAAATTCCTGATAAGTGAAATATATGGTAAAAATGCGAATTATGAGATCAAATTCTACTCTTTTAGAAAGTTAGATACTGATCTAATTTTAGAAGTAGAAAACTATACAAATGAGGAGGTATTGGGAGAGGTGGTGCAAATGATTGAGGGGGTAGTACACCATTTACTGAATGAAGAAAAGTCGTTTTCACAGGAGCCCGGTCAGGCGGTGCCTGCGTATTCGGATTTTGCTGATTTGCTGATCATGGGCGGGGAATAAAAAAATATGAAACGGTAAGTATGTTGAACATAAGGAAGTTCTGTCAAAAAGTGCGGAGAAGAAGAAAAAAAGCGGCTTTACGTATTGCCAAGATTAAAAAAACATCTATCTTTGCATCCGATTTAACGGAAACGTTAAGTTTAGAGAGATGGCAGAGTGGTCGAATGCGGCGGTCTTGAAAACCGTTGACTGTAAC
>JBEBRS010000243.1:0-4968 GCA_040394705.1 Leadbetterella byssophila | reverse complement strand
ATCAGGATGATTTTCTGAACGCTTTCCGGGACAAAACCCGGTATTTTGGTGTTATCTTCCAGAAGGAAAACGAAATTGAGGCCGAGCTGAGCCGGATTGACGATAAGATCAAAGCGACGAGAGAGAAGATTGAAGCCGCAGACGGGCAAGGACTGGTGGTGATGTATAACGGAGGAAAGTTCAGCGCGTACGGGAAAAAGTCGCGTTTCGGTTTTATTCATGAAGCGCTGGGTGTGAAAGAAGCGGCCGGACATCTGGAGGCTGCGCGCCATGGACAACCCGTTTCGAGCGAGTTCATTCAGCAGATCAATCCTGAATATCTTTTTGTGGTAGACCGCGGGGCGGTAGTCAACAAGAAAGCCGCGGATAAGTCGGAGATAGAGAATGTGCTGGTGCGTCAGACCCGGGCCTACCAAAACGGCAAGATCATTTACCTTAACCCGGAAATCTGGTACCTTTCAGGCGGTGGAATCCTTTCTATTGACCGTATGATTGATGAAGTGAGTAACGTGTTTTGATCTCTTCGTCCATTCCACATCTTAAATATATTTTTTTGTGAATAGCCGGTAGTCATGGTTTCCGGCTTTTAGGAGTCGTATCGATGAATAAAAGCGGCATGGTGAAAGCTGAAAGTGAACAGACCTATGAAACCAAAGATCATCCGCCATGTTTTACGGCTGAAAAAAAAGGAACACCTCACTCCCCACCTGATCCGGGTAACCCTGGAGGGTGACGCGGTGCCTGAATATAAAGATTGTACAGTAGGAAATAACAATAAAATCTTTATCCCCCCGGCGGGGGAAAGCCAGGTGCATTTTCCGGAATACAATGAAGAGCTGGAAATCTGGCTGCATCCGGAGCCGCATCTGGTACCCGCGGTGCGCACCTATACGCACAGGGCAATTGACCTCGAAAAAAAGGAGATGGTGATTGACTTCGTGCATCACGGGGAAAACGGGCCGGCCTCGCGCTGGGCCATTAACGCCGGCCCGGGAGATGAGCTGGGGGTAGCCATGAAAGGGGTAAAAAAAGACTTGTATCCCCGGGCGGGCCATTACCTGCTGGCGGGCGATGCCACAGCCATTCCGGTACTAAGCTGCATTCTGGAGTCGCTTCCGGCCACGGCTTCCGGGGTTTGTGTAATTGAAGTACACGGGAAGGAAGACGAGCTGCCGATACGTACTGCGGCCGATATCCGCCTGGTCTGGCTGCATAATCCGCAGCCGGAAAAGGGCAGTGAACTGGCCGCCACCGTCAAAGGCCTGGATCTTCCGGAACGCAACCGCTTCGCCTACATAGCTGCGGAATACGATACGGTCAAGACTTTGCGCGAGTACCTGAAACAAAACGGCTGGGCCAAAGACGAGTTCTACGCCTTTTCCTACTGGAAATCCGGTGTGGCTGAAGACCGCTCTGCCGAAGACCGCCGGGCAGAGCGCGACCGGTAAGATGCGCGCCGTAAGAGCTTCATTTGCTTCCGGTATAACCTGTTTTAGGGGGAGGTCCATTTGCGCATTCGCAAGAAAATGTAGAAATTTACGTTTTTTTAAGGCTTAAATGATTCATCATGCGCTTACTGGCTTTGCTCATATTGTTTTCGGTAGGGGCGGCGGGACAACCCCGGCCCGGTGGGGAGTCGGGTGAAAACATCTTTACCCAGGGCATGATGCTTTTTGTGCTGGAAGATTACGCGGGCGCCCTGAAACAATTTGAGACCCTGGTCAAAATAGACGAAAAGTCAGGAGCAGGCTTCTACATGAAGTCGAGGGCAGAAAGCGCTTTGGAACAGTACGCACAAGCGGAACTCAGCGCCGAAACTGCTGTTCAGCTTGACCGTAGCAGCCTGTATTACCTGCAGCATTATGCCACCGTGCTGGAAAAAAATCATAAGGGAAAAGCGGCCCGGGATGCCTGGCGTGCACTGATCGGAATGAAGCCGGAAGACGCGAACGCCTACTATCACCTGCTGGAATTACAGGCGGGAGAGGGCGACTCAGACGGCGCCTTAAAGACCCTGGAGCTGGCGGAAAAGCAATTCGGTCCTTCGGAAAAAATCACCCGGGCCCGTCAGCAGATTCTCCTGAGAGAAAATAAAGTAGAAGCCGCCCTGAAGGAAGGGAGTAAAATCACAAATCCGGAATTTGTACTGAACCAGGCCGCTATCCTGGTGCAAAACGGGCAGCGGAAAGAGGCGATCAAACTGCTTCGGGAGGCGGTGACGGCGCATCCGGATCTGGGAGATGCCTACGGGCTGCTCAGTAAGCTGTATGCCGCGGAAAAAGACGGGCAGGCTTCTCGTCAGCTGGTGGAACAGGTGATGCAAAATACTGCTTTCCCGTATTCCCTTAAAGTAAATGTACTGGGTAACCATTTGAACGCATTTGGTGCGGATACCGAGACGCTGACGTATGTATTGGAGAAAGCGGAGGCGCTTATGACCGCCTATCCGGGTCAGGCACGGGCTTTTCTCTATGCAGGAGACATCAGTTTCCGCCTTGGGAAACGCCTGGATGCCCGCGGGTATTACAGCAAGGCGGTGGCGTTAGACAAGAACCAGTTTGAAGTATGGCTGGCCCTGCTCCAGATTCATTATGGCCTGGGAGATTTCAGGCAACTGGAAAAAGACGCGGATCAGGCCAGTATCTACTTCCCCAATCAACCGGCTATCTGGTTTTACCTGGGCTGGGCCCAATGGAGAAACCAACGGGAGAATGACGCGGAAATAGCGTTTGAAGAAGTGTTGCACCTGGGGGGAGACGGGGTAATGAAGGCCGGGGCGGCCGCGGGTTTAGCCCACGGTGACCTCTCCAAGCTGGAAGCCCTGGCCGGAGAGCATCCGGAAAATCCTTACGTACAATATGTTCTTGCCGTCATTAGTACGAACAAAGAGAAGGCGCTGGCGCTGGCCGCCGGATTAAGTGCAAAACACCCGGAAAATAACCCGTATAAGTTGCTTTTGGCGCGGGCGTTGCTGTCGGTCGGCAAGGGGGAGGAAGCCATGAAAACCCTTGATTTCATTCCGCGGGAAGAGGCAGACCGGAGTGCGGAATATTTCGATACCCGGGGCGATGCCCTTGCCCTGCTGGGCAGGAACGATGAGGCCCGGGAGGCATGGAACAAGGCCTTGCTGCTGGACAAAACCAATACCCTCATTCAGGAAAAAATAAAACAGATCTGATGCGAATATACCCTCTGCTTACCGCGCTGCTTATGGTACTTACGGTTTCCTGCCGTTCGGGAAAATTACAAAAAAAAGGAGTGGACCTCGGCAAAAATCCGGGTACTTCCGCCTTGGGGCATCCGGATTTCTCTCTTGCTGAACCCCGCTTTCAGGAACTTCGGTTAAGGTCGGAAGCGGCGGTCTCCGCGGGTACGTTTTCTCAGAAATTTCCGGTGACTTTCCACATCCGGAAAGATTCCATGATCTGGGCCTCGGTTTCCGTAGGACTGGAGGTGGCTCGTGCAAAAATTACCCGGGATTCCCTGGTTTTTTTGGATAGATTTAACCGAAAGGCCTATATTGGAAGCTGGGAAGAGTTGAGCCAGGCTTCCGGTTTTGATCTGAACTACCCGCTTTTGCAGTCTTTGCTTACCGGGGGAATGTTGTTTCCGGTGGAAGCACAGGATGAGCTGGAAGCCGGGAGCGCGGTGTCTGTGCTTCGGCAGGTAAGAAACGGGGTGACGTTTGAGAGCCGTATCGATAATTCCGTACATAAGATTTTCGAGGTATCCGGAGAAGATCCGCGTCTCAAAACCAGGCTTGACCTTGGGTTTAGCCGCTTTATCACGCAGGAAGAGCAGCTGATTCCTTCCGTCATTTCCATGCTTCTTACAGGAAGGAGTAACGCGAAACTGGAGGTGGTCCATTCGCGGATAGAGTTGACCGATCAGGGACTGAGTTTTTCCTTTGGTATCCCCGAAAGCTATAAAATACTGCCGATCCCGGGAATTTAGAAATGATGAGATTAACATTTATACTACTTTTGCTTGCCGCTTCCTCTGTCTTTGGCCAGACGCAGAAAAGTCGCGCCGCGTTGGAGGCAGAGAAGAAAGAAAACCTGCAAAGAATTGAGGAGGTAAAGAAAATTCTGGGCCAGACCCAGAAGGAGAGACGTACCTCGCTCAGCCAGGCCCAGACCCTTCAGCGCCAGATTGAGAACCAGGAGAAGAAAATTTCCCTGGCGCAACAAGACCTAGACCTTATCCAGAAGGAAATGGCGGAAAACCTGGCGGCCCAGGATACATTGCGGAACGAATTGGGTACCTTGCAGAAGGAGTATGCGGAGACCATTGTGCGGGAAGCCAAAAACAGCAATAAGCTGACCCGTCTGGGCTTTCTCTTTTCTTCTACGTCGGTCACGGAACTGTTTATGCGGTACAAATACCTGAAGCAGTATGCGGAGAACCGGAAAGGAAAATTCGAGAAAATAAAGCACCTGACAGAGGCGTTGAAAAAGCGCCAAACCGAGTTGGCGGCAAGTAAAACCAGGCAAACCAACGTTATTGCGCAGGTGTCTGAAGACAAAAAAGGTCTGGACGATCTGAAAACGAAACAAGATGCGATTGTCAAGGAGCTGACATCCAAAGAAGGACAGCTGAAAACAGAGCTCAAGAAGCAGCAGGACGCCCTGAGAAGGTTGAATTCTGTGATCTCGGTGGCCATTGCCAAGGAGCGTGCGGCGCGGAAGGCGGAAGAAGAGGCGCGTGCAAGGGAGGAGGCCCGCCGGAAGGCCGCCGAAGTGGCCCGCCTGGAGGCAGAACGAAAAGAGACTGACCGGCGGAAGGCGGAAGCGGCCGGAAAACCGGTAGAAGAGGCGCCCGCGCCCAAACCGGCGCCCAAGAAAGAAGAGACCCGGACGCCGTCCGCGCCCACCCGTACCGAAGTGGCCACGGTGGCTACAGGGAAATTCAGCGCAGCTAAAAACCGGCTTTCCTGGCCGGCCAACGGGTTCATTGCCGGTAAATTCG
>JBEBRS010000242.1:0-4991 GCA_040394705.1 Leadbetterella byssophila | reverse complement strand
AAGGCAGTCAGAATCTCGGTTTTCATCAGTTTGTAATCTTTAAAGGACTTGTTTGTCATACCTTTCAAACGAATAGCTCCCGGACGAATTCCGGCATTAATCAATCGGGGGTTCAACAAGCCTCAACCTTATCCCAATGAATAGCCCCTGGACGAAGTCCGGGGTTTCCGGGGTTTCCGGGGTCTCCACGGTTTCCGGGGTTTCCAGCGTTGTATTATTTCAAATTTATTTGAAATAATAATAATTTCAATTATTATTGAAAATTCAAATATTTCAGATTTTTGAATCCTTTAGAGAATGTGATAAATTTGGCCGGATACCCCACGTCGGCTTTGCCGGCGGTGAAGTCCAGCACTTCGGCGGGGAGTCCGCTGCTTTTGAACAGGGACTCTTCCAGGGATAGGCCCAGTACTTTCGTGCCGGTCAGCACGCAGTCGGCCATGGAAATGGTGGCGCCGGCCAGGTTGCCGTCGGCGTTGATATAGTCTCCGTTGATCAGTTTCGCGTCAAACTCTTCCCATTGGAAACTCTCCTTGATATGATTTTGGAAAAGGGCGTCAGAGATAAAAACCAAACGTTCCTTTTTCATCTTCAGGGCAAGTGCTACGGCCTCAAAACGGGCGTGTATGCCGTCGGGAATCACCGGGGTGTACACGTTTTCGGCCATAAGAGCGGCGCCGGCCAGTCCGGGCTCCCGGTGGTGGAAGGGCGACATGGCATTGTACAGGTGGGTAATGAGGTTAACGCCCAGTCCAAAAGCCTCCATGGCCCGCTGATAGGTACAATCGGAGTGCCCCAACGATACCTTTACGCCTGCTTCCACCAGCATTTTGATCTGGGAATCCGTAAAATGTTCGGGGGCTATGGTGATCATTTTCAGTACCTCTCCGCCCGCGTCAATAATTTCACGCAGAAGGCGGTCGTCAGGTACGCGGACATACTTGGCGAGGTGAGCGCCCCGCTTCCTGACCGAAATAAAGGGTCCTTCCAGGTGCAGACCCATGATGCCCGTTCCGGGGCGTTCCTGCATATAGTGCTTTACCGTTTCCAGGGCAGCGAAAATGTTCTCCGGAGACGAAGTAATCAGGGCGGGCAGCACATACCCCACGCCATTTTTCTGTGCCGACAGCTCAATATCTTCCAAAGCAGCCGCGGTAGGGTCAGCCGTAAAGTGGAATTGTTCCCCGCCGTTGATGTGGATATCCACCAAAGCCGGGGCCAGGTTTTCGTAGTCGTATCCGCTTTCTGTGCTGTCTTCCACACGCACAATCTTTCCCTGGGCTACCGTCAGGGTTTTGTTTTCCAGGCGCTGTGGGCCGGTATACAGGTTTTTTATTTTTAGTTTTTGCATCATTATCAGATAACTACGACGACTGCTGATCTTTGGCAGGCTTGGCTTTCAGTAAGCCGAACATCATAATCAAGGCACTCAGGATGATCACCTGAATAAGGGTGGATTTCCCGGCAAAAGGAACCTGCTGGGAGACAGGTACAGACAAGAAGAGGAGAATCGTAATCAGTCCCCGGGGCGCCATATAGAATAGCGGGTTAAGAGGTACTTTGAATAACCATAAAAATGCACCACGAATAATAAAAGCGGCCGATGTAATACCTACAGCCCATACTATACTGGTAGGGTCAACAATTTCAGATCTTTCCAGTAAAAAACCGAAGAGTATGAAAAACGACGCTCTCACCAGGAAAGCGAACTCCCCCGTTAGTTCTTTGAACTTACGCACTTCTTTGCTGAAATTTATAGGGTGGAATCGTTGTATGAAACGAATATGGCGAAGTTCGTCGATGTTTTCGAGGAAGAGGCCGAAAAGCAGTATAAAAAGAAGCGCCGGAAGATGATACACCTTGGACACAAAGTAAATCAATACAATAAACAGGATAATGGGCGCGAACTTAATATGGTGTTTGATACTGTTAAGGAAATACGCCAGTACGAGGGTGGCCACAAAAGAAATAGCTAACATTAGGAAGATTTGACCGGCAAACTGTCCCCAACTACCGGTACCGATGTGGTCATTTTCGGTAATGAAATTAAAAAAGATCACCCCGAAAATATCCGAAAAACTGCTTTCGTAGGTAACGAATTCCTTGTCCTGGCTACCCAGATTTTTTGCACTGGGAATGGCTATCGAGCTACTGATCACCGCAAATGGAATGGCATTGCTCAAAGCATCTTTGAAACTGATGTTCCCGAAATAATAAAACGCCCAAGCCACAGAAAAACTGATAGTGAGCATGGGCAGTAATCCTGCCCACATAGATTTTCGGATAAACGGAAGCTTCTCCCGATTAAATTCCAGTTCCAGCGCTCCTTCTAATACAATCAGAATAAGACCAACGGTACCCAATACCGGTAATAGGGAGGATATATCGGGGATATCCACGCCCAAAAACTGGCTTGCTTCTTTAACGGCATAGCCTAAAACCAATAAGAGGATGACGGCGGGAATCTTTGTTTTCGACGAAGTGATGTCAAAAACATAGGCCAGAAGCATCAGGATACAAAGGGTAATGGTTATGCCTGTACTCATTTTTTTTGGATAGAAGCGTAAAGGCTCCCCATTCAATGGATAAATTCTTGCAAAAAAAAGGAAGTTGACTTAAATGTACAAACTTATCGGCTACAAAAAGCGGGGAATAGCACAACTTTCATGCTCGCGGGTGGGTGTATAGCTGATTTTTAAGCTAATTTTGTGACTCAAATTCTTTGTTGAAATGCCCATAGATTTTTCCCGAATCCCTTCTCCCGCTTACGTGCTGGAAGAAAAACTTCTCCGAAAAAACCTGGAACTGATCCGCAGTGTGCAGGAGCGCTCCGGAGCTACCATTATTGTAGCATTGAAAGGATTTTCGATGTACCGGATGTTTCCTATGGTGAAGCAGTATCTTTCCGGCGCCACGGCCAGTTCTCTGAATGAGGCCCGGCTGATTGTGGAAGAAATGGGGTGCCCGGCCCATACCTACTGCCCGGCGTATAAAGAGGAAGAATTTGAGGAGATGATGGAATATAGCTCGCATCTTACCTTCAATTCCCTCGGCCAGTACGAAAGGTATAAAGACCGGGTGAAGGGCTTCCCTAAAAAAATATCCATGGGTTTACGGATTAATCCGGAATACGCCGAAGTGGAGACCGACATGTATAACCCGGCCATCCGCGGATCACGCCTGGGCATTACGCGTAATCTCCTGGGCGACACCCTGCCCGAAGGCATAGAAGGCCTGCATTCGCATACGATGTGCGAAAACGACTCCTACGTGCTGGAACGGACTTTGGTGCATATCGAAGAAAAGTTTGGCGATCTGCTGCACCAGGTAAAGTGGCTCAACCTGGGCGGTGGGCATCTCATGACCCGGGAAGGGTACGACCATGAACACCTCATTTCGCAGGTGCAGCGCTTGCGCAGGCAATACAATGTGGAGGTGATTCTGGAGCCGGGTTCGGCCATTGCCTGGGAGACCGGCTTTCTCCGGACCAAGGTACTGGATATCGTGGATTCCCTCGGGATTAAGGTGGCTATTCTGGATACTTCTTTCGCGGCCCACATGCCCGACACCCTCGAAATGCCCTACAAACCCAAAGTCTGGGGTGCTAAGTCCGCTGCCATTGAAGGGAAATACGTCTATCGTTTGGGCGGCATGACTTGCCTCGCAGGCGATTATATGAGCGAATATTCCTTTGATGAACCGCTCAAAATTGACGATACCGTGGTGTTTAACGATATGATTCACTATACCATGGTGAAAACCACTACGTTTAACGGGGTGGGCCTGCCGGCCATAGGGATTATCCGGGAGAACGGCGAATTTGAGTTGTTTAAATCGTTTGGTTATGAAACGTTTAAAGACAGGATATAAAGAGAGTTTATGACCCGGAAAGAACGTTATGCAGGCGTAATTGCCTATTTTGAAGAACACATGCCGCATCCGGAAACCGAGCTGTACTACCGGAATCCCTATGAATTGCTGGTAGCGGTTATTCTTTCTGCCCAATGTACGGATAAGCGGGTGAATATGGTGACGCCGGACCTATTTGAGCGATACCCGGACGCGCGCATTCTCGCCAAAGCAGAACCCGAACAGGTTTTTGAATACATCCGCAGTATTTCCTACCCTAACAATAAAGCGAAGCATTTGGTAGGAATGGCCCAAATGCTGGTCCACGACTTTCAGAATGAGGTGCCGGATACGGTAGAAAAGCTGGTGAAAATGCCCGGTGTGGGACGAAAAACGGCCAATGTGATCGCCTCCGTCATCCATAATCAGCCCACCATGGCGGTGGATACACACGTTTTCCGGGTATCGCATCGGCTGGGACTGGTGACTTTAAAAGCCAAGAACCCTTTATTGGTGGAAAAGGAATTGGTGAAACACCTTTCCACGGAGGTCATTCCCAAAGCGCATCACTGGCTCATTTTGCACGGGCGTTATACCTGCATGGCCCGTAACCCTCAATGTCATGTTTGCGGTATATCTCACCTGTGTGTATCGTATCCGAAAATCCTTCGCGACGGAATCGCGGCGGTCGACAAAACACTACCGAAGATCAATGGTTAATGATCAATGGTTAATGATTAATTGTTAATTGTTAAGAGTAGATTTGGTGGCTTTGATAATGGTAATCAATAGTTTGAGGATTTCTATAGCATCAGCATGAATACTGTCAAATTGTTCTTCGTTTAAATAATCAGTTTCTTTCAGCAACTCAAGCCAATACAATGTTTCATTGATTTCTTTTTGAGCAATAGACAATTTGTGTTTAAAATCATTCTTTGTTTCTGCATGTTCGGCTTCGTATATCATGGCGCCGACACTTGTACCACTACGTAATAATTGTTTTGATAATACAAACTCCTTTTTATTTTCGTATAAAAATTTGTATAGTTTTACTACCCTTACTGCAAACACAAAACTCTTCTTCTTTACCACATTCTCTTTCATAACCATCAACCATTAACCATTAACCATTAACCATTAAC
>JBEBRS010000241.1:0-5051 GCA_040394705.1 Leadbetterella byssophila | reverse complement strand
GTGAGACGCATCTCCTGTCCGGTAAAACGGCGCAGATCAAACATCAGCCAGCCCCCGACGGATCAGTGTCGCCCGGCAATCTGCCCCTCGCCTGCGGGCGCGCAGGATTGCGGGTGAGAACTTCGCGCATGATGTCCCGCGCCACAGGCGCTGCGGCGCCCGAGCCCGATCCACCGTGCTCGATGATGACGGACATGGCATAGCGCGGCTCATGCACAGGCGCATAACAAACAAAAAGCGCATGATCGCGCTGGCGCCATTCAAGGTCTTCGTTGCGGAGAACACCCGAAAGGCGCTCGGCACGTGAGATGCGACGCACCTGCGCCGTGCCGGTTTTACCGGCAAGCTCAAGCCCCGGTTCGGAAATCCGCGAGCGATAGGCCGTACCGCCTATTTCGTTGGAAACGGCGTTCATGCCGTTTTGCGCCGCGCGCAATGCGCTCTCGCTGACATTGAGCGAAGCGGGTTCCTTGACCGGTAGCAATTGCCCGCCAATCGCCCGTGTCAGCCGGGGCATTACGGCATGGCCACCATTTGCAATACGCGCCGTCATCACCGCAAGCTGAAGCGGCGTTGCGAGCAAATAACCCTGGCCGATACCGGCAATCACCGTCTCGCCCTGATGCCAGACTTCGCCGCGTGTTGCACGCTTCCATTCCGGCGTTGGCACGAGGCCCGACTTTTCGCCAGACACTTCAAAATCATAGGTCTGGCCAAGACCGAATTTGCGCGCCATCTCGGCAATCGCCGTGATGCCGATCCGTCGAGCAACATCATAAAAATAGACGTCACAGGAATGTTTGAGCGCTTCGTGCAGATTGACCGCGCCGTGCCCGCCCTTTTTCCAGCAATGAAAATCATGGCTGCCAAGGGAGTAATGTCCCGGACAGAAAACCCGTTGCGACGGGTCCACCCCCGCCTCTACTGCCGCCATCGCTACCACCATCTTGAAGGTGGAACCTGGCGGATACATGCCCGCCAGAGACTTGTTCATCAGCGGCAGATAGGGGCTTTCAAGAAGCGCCTTATATTCAGCGGTGCCATAGCCCATGTTGAACTGGTTCGGGTCATAGGCAGGTGCGGAGACGAGCGAGATGACATCACCTGAATGAATATCCATCACCACTGCGCTCGCGCTTTCGCCGCGCAGTCTCTCCCATGCAAAGCGCTGCACATCGAGATCAAGCGTGAGCACGACTTCGCCGCCCGGCTTTCCCGGATCTTTGGAGAGTTCGCGGATCACGCGGCCATAGGCATTGACCTCGACATGGCTCGAACCCGGCACGCCGCGAAGCTCGCGGTCATAGGTTTTTTCCACGCCCTCCTTGCCGATACGAAACCCCGGCAGACGCAGAAGACGCTGGTCCTCGCGCGGCGCATTTTCGAGATCGCGTTCCGATACCGCCGCAACATAGCCAAGCACATGCGCGAACTCTTCGCCATGGGGATAGTCGCGCGTCTCGCCGACATCCGGGAGGATGCCTGCAAGATCAGGCTCATTGACGTTCACTTGCGCAAACTGATCCCAGGTAAGATCCTCCGCCACCGTAACGGGCATGAAGCGCGGCGAACGCGCAATATCGCGCAGGATGCGTTTGTGCCGAAACTCATCGACATGGACGATGCGTGAGAAACGCTCCAGCGTTTCCTCAACATCCGGCGTCTGCTCCGCAATAATCATCGCGCGATAGTTCTGGCGGTTTCCAGCAAGAATACGGCCGAACCTGTCCACGATATTGCCACGCAGAGGCGCAAGGAGCCGCATAGCAACGCGGTTTTCCTCCGCCATCATGCGGTACTGATCGCTCTTTCGTACCTGCAGATAATACATCCGCCCCGCAAGCACGATGAAAGCAGCCGCTTGTAGTCCCGCAAGCAGCGCGGAGCGCCGCGTGAAGGTTTGATATCTGCTGCTGTCTCTACCGCTGATCTGCATCCGCGCTCTCCTAGCCGCGCTGCAAGACGCGTCTTTCGATGCGTCCAAAGAGCATGACGAAAAGCGGAAAAACGGCAACTGTTACCGCCATATGCTTGATGACGGAAACGGGCGGCACAAGCATGCCGTGAATGATCGAAACGACGAGCCAGGCAAGCGCACCTGAAAATGCGGCGACAACGGCGAAGCCGATCCAGAACGCCGAGAAAGGCGCATTCACCACCAGAACGCGCTGCGGTACGATCACAGCATAGGTGACGACCTAGACAAATCCCCAAAGCCCTATCTCCCCACCCGAGAGAAGATCGAAGAGCACGCCGACCGTGAATACGGCAAGCGGCGGAAACATCTCCGGTCGCACGATGGCCCAGTAGTAGATCGCCATTAGCGGAAAGGCTGGGACAAGCGCCGACCCGAAGATGCGGCCAAAGGGGACAAAGGAAAGCAACACGCAGATGATGCCGATCACAAAAGGCATCACAGTGAGAACGATGCGCCCTGCGCGGGCAGCAGGTGTCGGTGAATAGGGCTCAAGCTTCGCCATGACTATTCCGCCGCCTCCGCGCTTTCGCCTTCGGCATCCCCCTGGAGCAATTCTGGCGGATCTTGTCTGCGCACCTGAGAGGGGAACTCATATTGGAGCACGCGCACGAAATCGAGCCGACCCCTGTCGCTGAAAGTCTGCACGCGCAAATCGCCATCGCTGGTTTGGATGACAAGGCCAACGGGTATCCCGGCCGGAATGAGCCCGCCATCGCCGGACGTCACCACCCGGTCGCCCGCCGACACAGCGCTCTGCGTGGCAAGATATTCAAGTGTCGGCCATTCGGTATTGTCGCCTGCAAGGATTGCCTTGTACTGCGCCGGCTCAACCACCACGGGTACGCGGCTGTTGAGGTCGGTCAGCAACAGCACGCGGCTCGCCTGCGGACCTGTCGCAACGACTCGACCGACAAGCCCGTCCGAATCGATAACCGCCAGACCGCTGCGCACCCCCTGCTCGCGCCCGACATTCACAAGCACAGTGTCGATGAAGGGGCCACCGGAATCGCTCACCACGCGCCCGCTCACGTAATCGATTGAGGGATCGACCTGCACATTGAGCAACGCTTCATATCGAGCGACCTTCGCCTGAAGCTTCAGCGCCTCTTCCTTCCACGCAAGCAGGCGCGCATTCTCCGCACGCAGCCGCTCATTTTCATCGAAGACATAGGCATATTCATCCGTGCGCTCGATAAGGCGACGGGTTGCAGCAACGGGACGCGAGGCCACTTCGAGCAGAGGGGCCGCAAGATCGGTGACAACCTGCCGCGCCCTGTCAAAGACATAGGTTTCCGCACGGCCGAGCAGCAGCAGCGCCGCCGCCAGCGTCAGCATGAAAATCAGCGAAATCCGATGAGAGAATTCGCGGAAAGGCAGAGCTGTGCGATTGGGCTCCATGACGACTTGCTACTGCTCTCTCGGTAAGGCCGACCGTCCTTCGCCTGCCCGACCCTTGGCCGGGATCGCCGCTGCGTTGCGTTCAATACACCGATGAAAGGACGTGTTTCATCGTCCGGATATGTTCAAGTGCCTTGCCCGTACCAAGCGCGACGCAGGAAAGCGCATCATCGGCGATGCTGACCGGCAGGCCGGTCTCATCGCGCAGCACCTGATCCAGATTGGCAAGCAGCGCACCACCACCTGTGAGCACGATGCCCTTGTCCACGATATCGGCAGCGAGTTCCGGCGGCGTCGCCTCAAGGGCCACCTTCACCGCTTCCACGATCGCGCCGACAGGCTCGGCAAGGCTCTCGGCAATCTGCTTCTGGCCGATGGCAATTTCCTTCGGCACACCATTCATCAGGTCGCGGCCCTTGATCTCGATGGTCATGCCATCGCCATCCGCGGGAATGGCGGCAGAACCGACTTCCTTCTTGATGCGTTCTGCGCTGGCTTCACCAACGAGCAGATTATGGTGGCGGCGGATATAGGCGATGATCGCTTCATCCATCTTGTCACCACCCACGCGGACCGAGCGCGCATAGACAATGCCGCCGAGCGACAGCACCGCAACTTCCGTTGTGCCACCACCGATATCGACGACCATCGAACCAGTGGGCTCTGTAACAGGAAGCCCGGCGCCAATTGCGGCAGCCATCGGCTCCTCGATCAAATAGACGCGGCGCGCACCGGCTGAAAGCGCTGATTCCTGAATCGCACGACGCTCCACCGCAGTCGAACCGGAGGGCACGCAGACGATGATCTGCGGATTGGCAAAAGAACGGCGGTTATGAACCTTGCGGATGAAATGCTTGATCATCTCTTCCGCGATTTCGAAATCGGCGATGACACCGTCACGCATGGGGCGGATCGCCTGAATGTTACCGGGCGTGCGGCCCAGCATCATCTTGGCTTCCTCACCCACCGCCAGAACCTGTTTCTTGCCACCCTTCTCGATGATGGCAACCACAGACGGCTCGTTGAGCACGATGCCGCGCCCCTTCACATAGACGAGAGTGTTCGCCGTGCCGAGATCGATTGCCATATCGGCGGAGAACATGCCGAGCAGACCGGAAAGCATGCTTGTCTTATTCCTTTGACAGTGGGTCGCCAGACACGCGAAGCGCTGCGGCAACAGTTGAGAGTGCACCACGCAAAGTGGCTTTTTTGTTAAGGCGCATCCAGAGGTCGGTCGCCGCGAATGGGGAAGAAAAACAAGGCCGGGCGCTCATCATCGCTTCCCTCGACATCACGGCGCCGGTCAAATCTGTACTCCAGCCATTTTGACGGATGGCCGCCTGATTCTCAGCCTACGAATGATTTGAGACGAAACCGAGGCGAAGGCATCGCCAGCAGGAAAAGACCGCGCATATGCGCCCGCCCCGTTTCCTTGTGCTGCCGCCTCGACCGCAAAAGCCATTACCCGCCCCGTCTGCCGGTATCATCTCGCATATATGCGGACCGCTCCCGAAGCCTAGCTCGAGTCGATCTCGCGCCTAATACGGCGCTAACCATATCGCCGGGAAACTAAGGGCGCGTTAAGGCTGTTCCTGCCGCATCAGCACAAGTTTTTTACGCTGAAACGTCGCGCAATAGCAATGGGCAGGTCGGGATTTCAACGGCTTTTCAATGG
>JBEBRS010000240.1:0-5077 GCA_040394705.1 Leadbetterella byssophila | reverse complement strand
AACTGAGTAACTCCCATGGTGATCCATTTTTGAATTTCGAGGTGCAAATATAGATATAATTTCCCACATTTTTGTGATCCCGCCGATATTTTACAGGAATACGTCACATTTTCGGGAAAGTTTACCCCAGAGTGTACAGCGATTGCGGGCAATAGCCTATTTTTGAAAGATTTTTAAACGAAGTATATGTCAAAACCAACGCTGGCCAGAGGAACCCGCGACTTCGGTCCGGAAGTCATGGCCAAAAGAAATTTTATTTTTGATACGGTAAAGAATGTCTATAAAAAGTATGGATTCCTGCCGTTAGAAACGCCCTCCATTGAGAATCTCTCCGTACTCATGGGCAAGTACGGCGAAGAAGGCGACCAGCTCCTGTTTAAAATTCTTAATTCCGGTGATTTCCTGAAAGACGTAGTTGCTGAAGACCTGGAAACCGGCTATAAAGAGGTATTGAAAAAGGTGGCGGAAAAAGGATTACGCTATGACTTGACCGTACCTTTCGCCCGGTATGTAGCCATGAACCGCCAGCAGCTGGCTATCCCCTTTAAACGCTACCAGATTCAGCCGGTTTGGCGGGCCGACCGCCCCCAGAAAGGCCGTTACCGTGAGTTCTACCAGTGCGATGCCGATGTGGTAGGCACCCACTCCCTGATTTGTGAAGCGGAAATTGTATTGATGCTGCACGAAGTTTTCCGGGATCTGGGCATCACCGGGTTTATGGTTAAAATCAATAACCGAAAAGTACTGGCCGGCATAGCCGAAGCCATAGGCGCCCCGGGAAAGGAAGCCACCCTGAGTGTAGCGATTGACAAGCTGGATAAGATAGGCAAAGAGAAAGTGGAAGCCGAACTAATGGATCGGGGATTTTCGGAAGAAAACATCCGCCAGCTTCAACCCCTCTTCCACCTCGAAAATACGAACAACCTCTTTTCCTTCTTAAAAGAGTGGTTACACGAATCTCCCACCGGCCTTCTGGGCGTGCAGGAACTGGAAAACATCTGGTCTCTTGTGCATGACCTCGGCCTTGAAAACCCCAGGATAGAATTTGACCCCTCCCTGGCGCGCGGACTCAGCTACTATACAGGGGCTATTTTCGAAGTGAAAGCGCTGAATGTGAGTATAGGAAGCATATCAGGAGGCGGGCGTTACGATAACCTGACCGGCAGCTTTGGCGTTCAGGGCATGTCAGGAGTAGGCATTTCTCTCGGTGTAGACCGCATTTACGATGTGATGGAAGAACTTTCGCTCTTCCCGACCCGTTTGAGCTACTCCTCTACCCGGGTGATGGTGACTCATTTCGGAGAAGAGACCTTAAAAGGCAGCCTAAAGCTTCTTTCCCTGCTCCGGGAGCACGGAATAAGCGCGGAAATCTATCCGGACACAGCCAAAATAAAGAAGCAGTTTGAATATGCCGACCGGAAGGGCATTCCCCTGGTGCTCATTGCAGGCCCTGAAGAGTTGGCTCAAAAGAAATTTTTACTGAAAAACATGGTGACAGGAGAACAAAACCCGGTTACTGAAGACACTTTAATTTCCGCTGTCTCATGACGAAGAAAAGAAAACTATTTGCTTATGCCCTGGTACTGGTCTCTACAGTAGCCGCTTCTTTCGCCTTTTATTTCTGGCAGGTCTATACCAGTCCTAACCTGAACGTAAAAGGAGAAGAGACCTTTGTACTGTACATCCCGGAAGGGGCTTCTTACGACCAGGTACTAGACTCCCTCAGGGCGCACCGTATGATTCACGACGAAATCGCCTTCGGCTTTATGACCCGCCGAAAGAGTTACCGTGACAATGTGAAGCCGGGCCGATACGAAATCGCCCCGAACTCTTCCAACAATACTGTGGTGTCCAAGCTATTGAGTGGTCGGCAGGACCCGGTAAAACTTACTTTTAACAATGTGCGGACCAAAGAAGACCTGGCCCGCAAAATCGGGAACCGCCTGGCTTTTGACCCTCAGATACTGGTAGAGAAACTCAATAACGACAGCGTAGTTCAGCACCTGGGTTTTAACCAGGCTACGGTAATGAACATGTTCCTGCCAGACACCTACTTTATTTATTGGACGGTATCGCCTGACGACTTCCTGGAGCGTATGAAAACCGAATATACCAAATTCTGGAACAGCGAACGGCTGGAAAAGGCGGCCGGTATTGACCTTACCCCGGATGAAGTGGGTACGCTGGCTTCTATTGTACAGAGCGAAACCAATAAAAAAGACGAAATGCCGGTGGTAGCCGGGGTATATATTAACCGCCTGGCTATTGGTATGCCCTTGCAGGCCGATCCGACCGTGAAATTCGCCGTGGGTGACTTCACCCTGAAGCGGATACTGCACAAGCATCTGGCGGTAGATTCGCCTTATAATACCTATAAAAACAAGGGCCTGCCTCCGGGTCCAATTGCCCTGCCCGAGCGCGTAGCCCTGGACGCCGTCTTGAATTACGAAAAACATAACTATACGTATTTCAGTGCGAAAGAAGACTTTTCAGGTTACCATAACTTTGCTGAAAATTTTACGCAGCACCTGAAAAACGCCCAAAAATACCAGAGCGCACTTAACCAAAGAGGAATTCGCTAATGTATCAGCATGTATCTACCTACCGGGTTCGTTATGCCGATGTAGACCAGATGGGTTACATGTATTACGGCAATTATTCCCGTTTGTATGAAATAGGGCGCGTAGAAGCGTTACGGGCCCTGGGGGTACGCTACCGTGAAATGGAGGAAAGCGGTATCTGGATGCCCGTCTATGAAAACAATTCCCGGTATATCCGGCCGGCCCAATACGACGAACTCCTCGAAATTACCTGTAAACTGGAAACACTTCCCGGAACAAGAATTATCTTTACCTCGGAAATCAGAAACGAGGAAAATATACTGATCCACGTGGGGCGTACTACCCTGGTCTTTCTTGACGGCAGTACCCGAAAGGTCATTCCGTGCCCCGCCATGATTTTAGAAAAACTACAACCCTACTTTGCATGCGATATGGGATAAAGAAAAAACTGGTGTCTTTGCGGAAGTATCTGAGCGGCCTCTACCTTTTCAGATCGGAGATTTCCCTGTACCGCTTCCTGGTCATTCTCTGGAGAAATATCATTACATTTGACCTCGACCAGCGGGCTACTTCCGTGGCATTCAGCTTTCTCCTTGCCGTTTTCCCGGCCGTTCTTTTCCTTTTCACGCTCATCCCCTATATCCCCATTGATCACCTGGATGTGCAGATCATGGACTTCATCCGGAATCTTATACCGGCGGGCCTGTATGACGTGGTAGCCCAAACCATTTACGAGATCATCAGCCGTCCGCGGGGAGATATTTTATCTTTCGGTTTTATCTTTTCCCTGTATGCCGCCACCAACGGCATCAACTCCCTCACCCGGGCGTTTAACGGGGCCTTGGAAAACAAGAAAAACCGGGGGTTTGTGCAGGCGCGCGGTACCGCGGCACTTGTGCTTCTCATTCTGATATTCGTGCTCGTCTGCGCGGTGATTATCCTGATTACCGGTAAAATCGTATTGAATTACATTGCAGACCAGGGCCTGGTCAGCTCCGGCCTGAACCTGCTGGCTATCCGCACCCTGGGGTATCTTTCCATCTTTTTTATCTTCTATTTCGGCATCGCGTGTCTGTACTATTTCGCGCCGGCTATCCATAAAAAAATACGTTTCTTTAATTTCGGAGCCGCTTTCGCCTCCATCCTATGCATATTGGCCACCAACCTCTTTTCCTGGTACCTGGAAAACTTCAGCTCCTATAACAAACTTTACGGTTCCATTGGTACACTCATTGCCATCATGGTATGGATCTACCTCATCTGCCTCATCCTGATTCTCGGCTTCGAGCTCAATGTAGATCTCAGAGAAGAAAAATACAAGCTAAGGCAGGAATCCACGTAAAGACATCACTTCAGCGAAAATTTCAGCGCTGCGTTGACCCCGAATTTATTCGGTGAAATCAGGTACTTGGGCTTGGAGAACGGAAACTCGAAATACGGTGCCACCTGCCCGTACAAGCGGCCGTAACGGTATTGCAGCCCCATTCCATAATACAAATTATTGAATACCTTGGGTTTATAGGTACTTTCCAGGCTTCTGAAAGGACTGCTGCCAAAGCCATCATTGGTATACGACACGTTTTCAGACACCTTCAGGTCGAGCCGGGTACCCGTACTGATCAGGAAATCCAGACTGTACGTGACCGGCACATAATACGTCATATATACCGGCAGACGTATCCGTGAAGTCGCAATGGTAATGTCGCGAATCTCATAGTTAGTAGGACCCGGTGACTTGGGCGGCTTGTATTCGTCTTCGAAGTCCTTACCCGTTTGCTTATTGAATTCTTTCGGAAAAGGGAAGGAAGAGGGAGAGGAATTCGAAATGGAAAGGCCCGTACTTATACTAAACCGGTTTTTCAGGAATACCTCCGCAAGGGGGCCAAACGAAAACGTACCGTTTCCGCCCAGATAATCTACTTCTACACCAGGCCGGATATTAAAATTCGGCCAGAATTTACGTTTGGTTTCAACGGCAGGTTCGCTCTCGCGGGCAATCAGCGCGGTATCCCTTTCGGCTTTTCGTTCAGGCTGTTTCGGTTCCCGTAGCGTATTTTCCTCCTGTACATATACCGATAAATCCCGAAACACAGGTGCGGAGACGCTATCATCAGCCGCCGCTCCTTTTACTGAAGCATATACCTCTCCATTGCCCTGACGATACGCCATTCCGGTTTCAGGCTTCTCTACGTAACGATCGCGGTAGATGTATTTATAGACGGTATGGGTACGGTATACGGTATCGGTGATTACCTCCTTTTCCGGAAGTTTTTCTTCTAAAACAATGGTGCGTGTATCGGTCTTATCAAATGATTGAGGTTTGGAATGGTACAAAAGGTTAAATAACAACGCGAGGGAGGAAATCCCACCGAAGATCCAGCCACCGTAGGTCTTCAATAAAGTCACATACCAAGGTACGGGCAGTAACTTCCGAAAGTTCTCCCAGGCTTCAGGCGTATAGTCCGTCTGAAGCGATTCGAGCTTCTTTCGTATCCGGTTATCAAAATCTTTCTCAG
>JBEBRS010000239.1:0-5095 GCA_040394705.1 Leadbetterella byssophila | reverse complement strand
TTTCATCCTGCTAATTTTTGTTCAAACATAGTGGAAAGAGAGGAAGGGAACAGAATTTACGGGGTGCCATTTTTGTTTTGGGTACTATTTTTCTTTGTTTCGGGGCTTTGTATTGGGGGAGGGATCTCCCGCTTCATTCCCCTTCATTTCTTCATGTTTAAAATAAAGAAAATTTTTAAACATGAAGAAATGAAGTTTAGTGAAGTAAACGGATTCGCGGGTGATGGCCCGTTTTACGACCGTGTCACAAACTGTGCTACCAATGCCCTTTCAAAATCAGGGATCACCACATCCGCATTATGAAGCACCTCTGCTGAACCAATACCCACCGCATACATGTGGGCCGCTTTGGCCGCCTCAATCCCCGCAAAGGCATCTTCAAAGACTACACAGGAGCTGGCGGGAAGACCCACAGCCTGCGCTCCCTTCAGGAACACTTCCGGATCGGGCTTGCTGCGGCTGACCTGGTTGCCGTCTATCACTGCGTCAAAGTAGGGTAGGATCCCCGTTTTTTCTAAGATGACCGGCGCGTTTTTGCTTGCCGACCCCAGAGCTATGCGAATATTCTCCGCTCTGGCTGCCCGCAGAAAGTTTTCTACGCCGGGAAGGATGTCTGCCGGCGTCATTTGATTCACCAGCTCCAGGTACCATTCGTTTTTCCGTGTAGCGTAGTCCTCCTTTTCTTTTTGTGTCAGGGTAACCTGCCCATGGGCCAGAATTCTTTCCAGTGAATCCATGCGACTAATGCCTTTGAGGGTTTCATTGAAGGCTGCATCGATATCAAAACCCAGTTCCCGGGTCATTCGGCGCCAGGCCTGATAATGAAATACCGCCGTATCTACCAAAACTCCGTCTAAATCAAAAAGAAAGGCCGTCCTTGCCATATTTTATTGTATTTTTGAGCCGCAAAGTAAGTAAATTTAATGTTAAATTGTAAATGGTTAACGTTTGACGGGAAGTTCCCTATTCCTTATTTATCCTTAACCTTTACTCATGAATAAATGTCTTATTGTGGATAAAATTTCGGTATATCAGATATTTTTACGTGTTTTTGGAAACAAAAACATTACGAATAAATTTTACGGTACCCTTTCGGAAAACGGCTCGGGTAAATTCGGCGACATCAACGCCGCAGCGCTGAGATCGCTCCGGAAACTCGGCGTAACCCATGTGTGGTACACCGGCGTGGTGGAACATGCTACCATGACCGACTTTTCAGCCCACGGCATTGCCAAAGATCACCCCCAGGTGGTGAAGGGAATTGCGGGCTCACCCTACGCCATTAAAGATTATTACGATGTAAATGCCTACCTGGCAGAAAATGTACATCAGCGGATGGCAGAGTTTGAAGCCCTGGTGGAGCGGACCCACAAGGCGGGACTCAAGGCCCTGATTGATTTCGTGCCTAACCATGTGGCGCGTCAGTACAAGTCAGACGTGAAGCCG
Source organism: Leadbetterella byssophila (assembly GCA_040394705.1). Taxonomy (GTDB): domain Bacteria; phylum Bacteroidota; class Bacteroidia; order Cytophagales; family Spirosomataceae; genus Leadbetterella; species Leadbetterella byssophila_B. The sequence continues at coordinate 3,649 of JBEBRS010000239.1, read as the reverse complement.
GAGGGAGTACTTGATTTTGGTGAAAAAGATGATACTTCTTTAGCCTTTCATCCTTCTAATAATTTCTATTACATACCGGGAAAGGAATTTATTGTGCCTGACGGGGTAAATCCGCCCGTGGAATTTGAGCAGCCCTATTCCGAATCGCCGGCCAAGGCCACCGGAAACGACGTCTTCTCCGAAGCTCCCAGCATCAACGACTGGTTTGAAACCGTCAAGTTAAATTACGGCGTGGATTATCTGAACGGAAGAAAAAAGCATTTTGATCCGGTTCCGCGCACCTGGAATCAGATGTTGGAAATCCTGCTGTTCTGGGCCGGTAAGGGGGTTGATGGTTTCCGTTGCGATATGGCCGAAATGGTACCGGTAGAATTCTGGCACTGGGTGATTGCCCGGATGAAGGAACGGTACCCCGAGGTGATCTTTATCGCGGAAATCTATAACCCCGCGGAATACCGCAATTATATCGACTACGGCAATTTCGATTATTTATACGATAAAGTAGGCTTGTACGATGCCCTCCGGCGACTGATTGAAGGGCACGGAAACGCTATGGACATTACCCGGGTGTGGCAGGAAGAATCAGGGCAGTTTGCACGGAAAATGTTGCGCTTCCTGGAAAATCACGACGAGCAGCGGATTGCATCCAATGAATTCGGGAAAACGCCCGAATCGGCCTATGCCGCTATGATGTTGTCGGCTACCCTGCACACTGGCCCTGTAATGGTGTATGCGGGGCAGGAGTTTGGCGTGCGCCCCGACCGCGCCGAAGGTTTTCAGGGCGACGACGGCCGAACCACCATTTTTGATTATTGGGGTTTGCCCGAAGCGCAACCCTGGCTGGCTACGCATTCAGCGAAAAACCTTGACCCCAAAACAGGGGCCATTTACGATTTTTATAAGAACCTCCTGCATTTTATACAAAAGAATGAAGGGGTCTATGCCGGTGAATTTCACGATTTGCAATACCTGAACGGATATGGGAAAAGCCAGGGCTATGATGAGCGCCTGATGTACGCCTACCTGCGTTTTTCCGGTAAACAATGTTTGCTTTTTGTTTATAATTTTGACCTGAACCGGGAAAGGGAAACGGAATTGCAACTGCCACGAAATATGTTTAAAGACGGTCGCATCAGGATGAAGTTTAAACCCGCTTTTGCGGCCGGACAAAAAATGGAAGTAATTGCGGAAGAAAACATCCGCCTGAGGCTGAAAGTGCCGGCCAACGGGTTTTGCATCTGGGAAATTGAAGTAAAATAAACACATACCATGACCAAATCTCAAAAGTACCTCATCGGGGCGGTGGTGGCCCTGCTCGGAGTAGCTATCTTCGTTTTTCGAGCCGATCTTTTTATGATTCCCAATCGCCCCGGCGTAACTGCATTCCTGCAAACGTGGGTGCAACCTTACGGCTTTGGTATTTGCCTGCTGCTGCTGGGTTACCTGCTGGCAAAAGGATTGGGCGTGAAGAGCTGGCTCTTTATGGTTCTTTTTATAGTGTGGGAACTGACTTATGTGGTGGTGCTGAACTATGGGGCCGGATTTCTGCCTGAGAACGCCAAATTAAGTGGTTGGCTGGGGCATTTCAAACGCATAGCACTGAATCACCGCTCCATGATTCAGTTTCAGGACGAGTCAGCAAAATACGATGATGAACTTTTTTACACGCTGAAGCCTGGAACATCCACTTTTAAATCGTTTGAATTCGATACCGCTTATGACGTCAATGATCTGGGCGTGCGTGACGATGCCGCCAGCTTGGAACACCCGGAGGTGATATTCCTGGGCGACTCTTTTACCATGGGCTGGGGTGTGGAAGAACCCGAAAGTTTTCCGGCCGTTTTTGAACGGAAGTCCGGCTTGAAATGCCTCAATACGGGTGTTTCTTCCTATGGCACCGCCCGGGAAATGCGTATGCTGGCGCGTACGCAGCTTGACTCCCTCAAAGCCATTGTGATCCAGTTTCACGATACGGATCTGGAAGAAAATAACTTCTATGTAAAAAACAACCGTTTGGGATCACGTACACAGGCCGACTTTGACGCCCAGGTGATGGATAATAGAAAATATACGGCCTGGGTACCCTTTAAGTACCTGAAAACGGCGATGATAAATGCAGTTTCCGGGCTGAAAGCGCCCAACGCCACCGAAGCAGCGCTGAAAGGTGACGATGAACAGTTTCCCGGTTTCCTGTCGGAATTCTTTTCCATTTTTACCGAAATCAGGGAAATGACAGACGTGCCCGTTTTTCTGACCTATACGGGGAGCTTCTATACGGAACCGCGTATGATCGTTCGGTTTGAGCGCTTCGGGGTGCAGCACGGGGTTAAAAACCTCTATTATGTAAATCTGGGTCCTGTACTGGACCACGAAGACTATTTTTATTTTGATGACCATATCAATGCCAGGGGACATGAAAAAGTGGCCGAAACCCTTTTAAATAGATTCCGGGAGGTTATAAAATAGGTTTAGGGGCTTATTTTATTAGCTTTCAAGCTGTATTTCCTTTAATTTTGCAACATTTTTAGAATTAATCAGGCAAAATGGCAGAATATAACCACCGGGAAATTGAGAAAAAATGGCAAAGGTACTGGGAAGAAAACCAGACTTATAAGGTAGAGCTAGACCCTTCAAAGCCTAAATATTATGTGTTAGACATGTTTCCTTATCCGTCGGGAGCGGGGTTGCATGTAGGACACCCCCTGGGCTATATCGCCTCCGATATCTTTAGTCGTTATAAAAGATTAAAAGGTTACAATGTGCTGCATCCTATGGGATTTGACTCCTTCGGGCTTCCCGCGGAGCAATATGCCATCCAGACCGGGCAGCACCCGGCGGTAACCACCGAAGAGAATATCCGAACCTATATCTCCCAACTGAAAAACATCGGGTTTTCCTACGACTGGTCGCGGGAGGTACGCACCTCCGACCCGGCCTATTACAAATGGACCCAATGGATTTTTACCCGAATTTTTAACAGCTGGTACAACAAGGATACCGATCGGGCCGAAGAGATTGGCACCCTTTACGCTATTTTCGCCCAGGGAGGAAGCGCCGCCGCCAATGCGGCTACCGACGAAGATCTTCCTGCATTTACCGCGGAGGAATGGAACAGCTGGACGGAACAGAAAAAATATGAAATTTCCCTGGATTATCGCCTGACCTACCTGGCCGACTCGGTGGTTAATTTCTGTCCTGCCCTGGGCATGGTGCTTTCCAATGACGAGGTGAAAGACGGCGTTTCGGAGCGGGGCGGATACCCCGTGATCCAGAAAAAAATGAGCCAGTGGATGATGCGGATTACGGCCTATGCCGACCGCCTGATTACCGGCCTGGATACCATTGACTGGTCGGAGTCGCTCAAAGAGCAGCAGCGTAACTGGATCGGGAAATCGGTGGGCGCCTCCGTACGGTTTAAAGTGGAAAACAGCGAGAAAGAGATTGAAGTATTTACCACCCGCGTGGATACCATCTACGGGGTGAGTTTCTTAGTGTTGGCCCCGGAACATGAATGGGTGACCGGACTGACCACACCGGAACAGGAGAAAGCCATCCGGGCCTATACTGAAGAAACCCAGAAACGCTCGGAACTCGACCGCGTAGCCGATGTGAAGACCGTTTCCGGCGCTTTTACCGGCAGTTATTGCAT
>JBEBRS010000238.1:0-5098 GCA_040394705.1 Leadbetterella byssophila | reverse complement strand
AATTATTCAACCATTTTAAATTTCCGTATGAAAACAAATCTATTTTTCAAGTACGGCTTTGTCTTATTGCTCGGATTTCTCCTGATCCAGCACGACACGTTCGGACAAGCCAGGACCATCACAGGAAGGGTAACGGATGCAGCAGATAACGCGGCCCTACCAGGAGTAACGGTGATACTGAAAGGGACCACCACGGCAGCCCAGACCAATGTAGACGGGCAATACAGCATTGAGGTGTCCGGATCCAATCCCATTCTGGTATTTTCTTTTGTAGGGATGAGTACCCAGGAAGTGACCGTAGGTACGAGGAGCCAGGTAGATGTGGCCCTCAACACCGATCAGTCTGCTCTGGATGAGGTAGTAGTAATTGGTTACGGTACAGCCAGGAAGAAAGATCTTACCGGTGCGGTATCTATTGTTAAAGTTTCTGAGTTGGTAGAACAGCCCAACTCCAATATAGCCAATCAGCTTCAGGGTAGAGCATCAGGGATTACCGTTCTGGGAACGGGTCAGCCCGGTACTTCTCCCCAGATCCGGATACGGGGGATCAACTCTTTCGGTAATAACGCACCTCTATACATCATAGACGGTATGCCTACTCAGGATATCAATTACCTGAACCCCAACGATATAGAAACCATGCAGGTGCTGAAAGATGCCGGTACGGCTTCTATATACGGTTCCCGGGCGGCGAACGGGGTGATTGTGATTACCACCAAGAAAGGAAAAGGAAAAGTTCGGGTGACCTACGATACTTTCCTGGGTACTCAAACGGTGGCCAAAGGAAACGTATATGACCTTCTGAACGCCCAGGAAATGGCCGACCTGAAGTGGCTGATGTACAAGAACGGCGGTCTGCCCCTGGAAGATGCGCAGTACGGTTCCGGCGCTACTCCGGTATTGCCGAACTACATTGTACCTACCGGTGCTTCCAGTGTGAATGAAGCCCTGTATAACGTGAATCCGTTTTATACCAATTCAGCCGATGTGGGCGGTTTCTACCGGATCGTGCAGGCTAACAAGCAAGGTACCGACTGGTTCCACGAGGTATTCAAAGATGCGCCGATGCAAAGCCATAACCTGAGCGTAAGCGGGGGCGGGCAGCAAGGCAGCTACCTGCTTTCACTGAACTACTATGACCAGGTAGGAAACCTGATGAATACCTATCTGAAGCGGTATACCCTGAGGTCTAACAGCCAGTACAATATATCCAAGCGCATCCGGGTAGGGGAAAACCTCGCCGTGGCGTTTATGGATAACCCGACTTCCGGTATTCTCGAAGAAGGTAGCGCTATCGGTATGTCTTACCGCCAGCAGCCCATTATTCCGGTATACGACATCAACGGGAATTTCGCCGGTTCTTTCGGCTCCGGATTGGGTAACGCCCGGAACCCGGTAGCCATCCGGGAGCGCGCCAAGAATAACAAGTGGCTGAATACCCAGGTGTTTGGGAATGTGTTCCTGGACGTAGACGTATTGAATAACCTGGTGTTCAGAACCAATTTTGGGGGTAATTCTTATAATTATCACGGAAGCTCATTCGCGTATCCTGAATATGAGAATGCAGAAAACGGTACAACCAACTCGTTTTTTGAGAGCGCCGGTCAGGGTTTTGGCTGGACATGGTCTAATACCTTAACGTATGACTTTAATTTAGGTTCCGACCATGTATTTAAAGCGTTGGTAGGAACGGAGTCCAACTATAACAAAAACAGATGGATGGAAGCCCGTACTTTAGGTTACTTCTCTTTTGATCCCGATTATACCATATTAGGTACCGGTTCCGGAACCCAAACCAACAACGGTGGTCGTGGAGCAGAGGCTTTGTTCTCTTACTTCGGGCGGGTGGATTATTCGGCATTTGACAAGTATATCCTGAGTGCCACAATTCGTCGTGACGGTTCTTCCAAGTTTGTACAGAATTTCGGGGTTTTCCCGGCCTTCTCTGCTGCCTGGAAAGTGGGCCAGGAAGCTGCCTTTCAGGATATTTCCTGGTTGTCTGACCTGAAACTTCGCGCCGGCTGGGGTACCATGGGAAACCAGTTTAACGTGAACCAGGCCAACCAGTTTACGACCTACGGTCAAAACAGGGGTTCTGCCTTCTATGACATCAACGGTAGCGGAAACAGTACTGTGATGGGCTTTATCCGTACCCGGATAGGTAACCCGAACGCGAAATGGGAGGAAGTGGTGAACACCAACATCGGGTTTGACGCCGGCTTCTTTAACGATGCCCTCGTAGTGAATTTCGACTGGTACAAAAAACAAACCAACGGTCTGCTCTTCGCACCCGATATGCCGGCTACGGTAGGACAGGGTACACGGCCTTCTGTCAACATCGGCTCCATGCGGAACCAGGGCATTGACCTGAGCATCTATGGGGAGAAAAAAATAAAAAGTGACCTTAGCCTGAATGCGACACTGACCTTCACCACCTACAATAACGAAATCCTGAAGATTTCAGACGGTGCCGATTACTTCGACCAGGAAGGTCGCCGCTTTAACGGTGCCACCATTGTAAGAAACCAGGTAGGACACCCCGTGGGTAGCTTCTTCGGTTACCAGATAGAAGGCTTCTGGAATTCTCAGGCCGAAATTGACGCCGCCGACGCCAGCGCACCGGGAGGTACCTACCAGACCGACGTGAAAGTAGGCCGGTTCCGTTACAAAGATGTAAACGGTGACGGGCTTATTACTGCTGACGACCGGACCCATTTGGGTAACCCAAGCCCTGACTTCTCGTACGGCCTCAACCTGGGCGTGACTTACAAAGCATTTGATGCCAGCATCTTCCTGTATGGTGTGCAAGGAAACAGCATCTGGAACCAGGTAAGGTGGTGGACGGATTTCTATCCGAGCTTCCAGGGAGCCAAGAGCAAAACGGCGCTGTATGACTCCTGGACACCCTCGAATCAGAACGCCACCGCACCTATTCAGGAGAACGCCGGGTCATTCAGTACCAACACAGTGCCTAACTCCTATTATATCGAGGACGGCTCTTACCTGAGGGCGAAGAATGCACAGATCGGATACCGTTTACCGGCAGATCTTCTTTCTAAGCTGAAAATTGAAAGTGCCAGAATATATGTTCAGGCCGCTAATCTGTTTACCCTCACCAAGTACACAGGACCAGACCCTGAAGTAGGACAGGTGCAGAATTCTACGGCGTTCGGATTGGACGAAGGAACTTATCCCAATACCAAGCAATTCCTGATCGGTCTTAACTTATCATTCTAAGTCTAAAATTTTTTGAGAAAATGAAAACATCAAATAAATTAAAATATTCGGTAGTCCTGGCAGCCGCGTTGACCTTCGGGACTACGGCCTGTAAAGACTCCTTCTTTGACCTGCCCGCTCTGGGGGCGCTGTCTGATGCACAGCTCAAAACCCGGGCCGGTATAGACGCTCTCCTGATTGGCGCTTACGGCGGATTAGACGGAACCGGCATGGGGGCCAGCTCTTCCTGGGATGTGGCCGCGGATAACTGGATCTACGGTACTGTAGCCGGTGGCGAAGCCAAAAAAGGCTCAGACGGTGCTGACCAGGCCGGTATCAATACCATTATGCAGCATATTGCGGACCCCAGTAACGGCTTCTTTAACAGCAAGTGGGTGGTAGGGTATGAAGGCGTAAACCGGACCAATTCCGTGCTAAGAAACGTGGGAGAAGCTACCGATATCTCGGATGCGGACAAGCGGGGAATAGAAGCCGAAGCACATTTTCTAAGAGGACATTACTATTTTGACCTAAAAAAAATGTTCGGTAATATTCCCTGGGTGGATGAAACCACGGAGGATCCGGGTACCGTAGGCAATACGGAAGACGTATGGCCTAAAATTGAAGCCGACTTTAAGTTTGCGTATGATAACCTGCCCAATACCCAAAGTCAGATTGGCCGGGCCAACAAATGGGCTGCCGGGGCTTACCTGGGCAAAGCACAGTTGTACCAGAAAAAGTGGGCTGAAGCCAAGGCTACTTTTGACGCGGTAATCGCGAATGGGGTAACCTCCAGCGGTGAAAAATACGGTTTGCTGGATAGCTTCCAGGATAACTTCAACGCGGCTACCAAAAATACCAAAGAATCTGTTTTCGCGGTACAGCAGGTAGCGAACGACGGAAGTAACTCCATTGCCAACGGAAATGAAGGCTGGATGCTGAACCATCCGTATAACTCGCCGTTCAGATGTTGCGGATTCTATCAGCCCAGTATAGACCTTGCCAACTCCTTCCAAACGGATGCAGCCGGTTTACCGTTGGTAAGTTCTTACAATGCTAAAACGCTGAAGCACGATCAGGGAATTCTTTCCAGCGCTGCATTTACACCGGATAATACTACTCCTTTGGATCCGCGGATCGACTGGACCGTAGGCCGGAGAGGAGTTCCCTTCCATGACTGGGGATATCACCCCGGACAAGACTGGATCCGGGATCAGTCGTATGCCGGACCGTACTCGCCTAAGAAAAGTATCTACTGGCAGGCTAACCAGGGAACCTACTCTGACCAAAGTTCATGGGCTCCGGGTTCTGCCATGAATATTAACATTATCCGCTTCGCAGACGTACTGCTGATGGCCGCAGAGGCAGAAGCTCAGCTGGGTAACCTGGCGCGTGCTCAGGAGCTGGTGAATATGGTAAGAGCCAGGGCTTCTAAAGACGAAAGTTGGCTGCACGATTACATTGATCCTTCCGATCCTATGGGAGGCTTCTCCAATAAACCGGCCGCTAACTATAAGATCAGCGTGTATCCGGCCGGTGCATTCGCCGGAATGGGCAAAGAGACTGCATTGCAGGCCATCTACTTTGAAAGGAAACTGGAGCTGGCCATGGAAGGCCACCGCTTCTTTGACCTCTCAAGATGGGGCATAGCCGCCCAAACCATGAACGCCTACTTCGCATTTGAAGGAGCCATCACACCTGATGTGAAAGACGGCCGGTTTACCCAGGGCAAAAACGAGGTTTATCCTATCCCGCTGCGTCAGATTGACATGACCACCATTAACGGTGAGTCACCGCTAAGACAAAATCCGGGATACCAGTAAGCCAGGTATTGACTTTTAGAAAAAGCCGGAGAGTTTTCTCCGGCTTTTTCGTATTTTTA
>JBEBRS010000237.1:0-5098 GCA_040394705.1 Leadbetterella byssophila | reverse complement strand
GACATTTTGATCTTGTACTCGGGCAGTTCGTCTGAATAGGCCATGGAAACCAGGATACGCTTGGCGCCGCGGATATTGCTGTTTTCCAGCAGGGGAGAACTCAGGGCGTTTTCAATGGCCTGGAAAGCCCGCTCGGGACCGGAGGCCTCGGCGGTACCCATCACGGCGTGGCCGGCCTGGCCCAGTACCGTCTTCACATCGGCAAAGTCAAGATTCATTACGCCCGGGCGGGTAATCAGCTCGGCTATGCTGCGCACACCGCCGGCCAGTACCTCGTCGGCCATTTTATAGGCGGTTTCGATATCCATATCCGCGAACATATCGGCCAGGCGGTCGTTTTTGATAATCAGTACGGTGTCGCAAAACTCTTTCAGTTTCTCTATTCCGTTCAGGGCCTGCTGGAGTTTGTGGGTGCCTTCGTGACGGAAAGGGTCGGTGACCACGCCAATGGTCAGGCGGCCCAGTTCACGGGCTACGCGGGCTATTTCGGGTGCGGCGCCCGTGCCCGTTCCGCCGCCCATACCGGCGGTAATAAACACCATTTCTGTCGGGGCGCCCAGCACCCCCCGTATGGCCTCTTCACTTTCGAGGGCCGCGTCACGACCCACCTCCCAGTGGGTGCCCGCTCCCAGTCCTTTGGTGAGTTCCGCTCCCAGCTGAATCTTCACGATCTCGTCCGGAAGGTGGCCCAGCACCTGCTGATCGGTATTGCAGGCCACGAAATCGACGTCGCGCATGCCCTGGTTGTACATGTTCAGCATGGCGTTGCATCCCGCGCCGCCCACGCCTATGACCTTGATAATTTTATCCAGGTTAGACTTCAGCTGGAGTTCGTAGTTAGGTTCGAATATCATTTTGTATTATGCATGTTATAGCCATCATTCAAATCATTGGTGGGTTTCCGGAAAATACTTTTTCCTAAACCCGAAAACCAGCTTCCTTTTTCTTCCCGCTCGGTATCCGGCTTGGCCTCTTTGGGCTGAGGATGTTTGTTGACCACCGTACGGGGCGTCAGGATGCGGTTGTCTGCCCGGCGGTCGAAAGGAAACGCAGGCGCCACAATAAGTCCGAGCAGGGTGGAGTACCGCGGGTTTCTCAGGTGTTCGAAGCCTGTAAAGTCAATGGCGGTGTTAAACAGGGTAGGGCGTACGATCACATTCTTGCATACCTCGGCAAAGAGGGTGCTGATATTCCCGTACAGGGAGGTACCCCCGGTGAGAATAATGCCGTTGAGCAGGTGGGCTTTATACCCCGAACGGGTCAGCTCGGCACTCACCAGGGCGGCAATTTCCCTCAGGCGGAGTTCGGCTACGGTCATGGCGTTCCGGAGGTAGACCTCTTTGGCCGGCAGCCCCAGTTTGCCTTCAATGATCACAATGGGCGACTCCTCGGTGACGGAAATACTGCCGCAGACTTTTTTCAACAGTTCGGCATCGTGGAAAGTGAGGGTAAAGGCTTTCTGAAGGTCGGCATTGATGCTGTTCCCGGCCACGGGAATCACCGCCTGGTACCGCAGGCTGTTGCTGTGGTACACCGACACTTCCGTCATTTCCGCCCCGATGTTCACAATTGCCACGCCGTCTCGCTTGGTTTCCGGCTCTTCCGAAGAATTGTTCAGAAGTGCGCAGCTGTCTGCAATGGTATTGAGAAGGATATTCTCTACATCCAGGTAACCGGAAGAGCCTTTGGCGGGTACCTGGTTCACGCATTCCAGCAGGTGATCCAGGTTATCGGATTTGGTGGTGATAAAACTGAAATCTCCGCTCAGGGTGTTGCCTATTTTTCCTACAATCGTACTCAACGCTTTGTCTTCTCCCACGTAAAAATCTTTGGGCAGGCTGTGAATCACCGTATGGCCCGGAGGCGCCTTGAATGATCGGTTGGCGTCGTCTACCAGGCGGTTCACATCCTCCTGCTGAATCCGGTTCATACCGCCGGAGGTGACCACTTTGGTGTGTTTGGAATGTGTGGTGAGTGACAGGTTGCTGATGTTAATATTGACGGTATTCAGTTCAAATTCATAATCGGATTCCTGTTCGGCGATTTGCCTGGCCAGTTCGTCCAGTACTGCCCCGATATACTCCGAAGTCATCTGGGCATTCACAATATTTCCGAATTTCAGCACCTCGTCATTGGGGTCTACCCGCTTTTCGCTGAACCCTATCACCTTTATCTTTCTTTGCTGCTGCAGACCCACCACGGCGGCAATTTTTGAACTTCCTATTTCCAGTCCAATGAAACATTTCCCTTCTTCCATTGTGAATTGTTGTTGATTAATTGACGTAAACTTACTTAAAATTAATTACTTGCATACGATCTGCCCATCATATTTAACACTTACGTGCTGAAAAGTACTCCATTGTTCCCGGGGCATTATTTTCTTATAGAAGACCATCAGTTTTTCCAGTTTGGTCTGAATCTTCTCGGGCCGTCCGAATTCAATGATATTTTTCCCCAGCAGGGGTTCCATTTTTACTTCTTTGTGGCGGTCTACATCCAGGCGGGTGATCTGGGCGTTCCAGAATTCATCGCCCGTAATGGTGTTGACCAGCGCCAGGAGGTCGCGGTTCTGTTCGGAGCGCAACCCTTTCTTGTCTCTGAAAAACTCCCCGCTCAACAGCAGTACGGTGGGGGTGAAGTTTTGGGAAACCGGGAAAAAGTGTCCTTCCTCGTCCATATAACGGTCGGGGAAGCGGCTGTTTCCCAGGATACGCGCTACCGGTGTAAAGACTTTTACGTCGATATGCAGGTTTCCCTTCAGGTCGAAATAGGCCTGGCAGTCGCGGATAATCCCGCTGTTTTCCACCCGCCTTTCCAGCATTTTGAGGTCTACAGACGCCACGGGTTGTCCCATCAGGGGTTCATTTCCCGCGTTGGTCACCCATTTCTCCACATCTTCTTTTTTGACCAATAGTTGCTTCGCATCTTCTTCAATCCGGATGATCAGTCCCTGGCAGCGGCGTTCGGTATCGCTCCGTGCGGAAGAAAAAACGAGGAACAGGGCCAGAGCAGCCAGGGAAGCTCCGCCTACCGTGTTCAATATGGTCTTGATATTCATCTGTATAAATATTTAGCTGTTAGAAATTAGCTGTTAGAAATTAGCCGGAGAGGCAAACCACCTTATTTATCGGCGATTGATTCGTCTAATATCTAACGTCTAATATCTAATGTCTCATGGAGATTTTTCATCTGTATATAAATTTAGCTATCAGCTGTCAGCTGCTCCAGGTATTCATTCGGATTCTCCAGCGCTTTAAACCGGTCGCCGCTCTTAGGTTCCAGGTCGGTCTGGCACCATTCTTTCAGGGTCTTCACGTCTTCGTTCCAGCGGGTGCCGTCCCAGAATTCCAGTCCTTTGTGGTCGCGGATCTTATAGAGCGCGGCGGGCTTGTACGCCGTGCCCAGGTAGGCGTGGCGGCGGCCGTTATCTTTGGCCCAGCGAATCACCTTCCACATCATCCATTTGCCCAGGGAATGGCTGCGCATGTATTCGGTATCGAAAAAAGCGAACCAATAGTGTACCATCTCTTCGTTCAGGGCGGCGAGTACATAGCCCATGATCTTGTCAACGGTTCTGAATTCGAAGAGATGGGTGCCGGTTTCACGGGAAAGGATGTAGTTCCACCGTTCCATGCTCATGTGATCTTCTCCGATACGCTCGTTGATGTATCCTTCGCAGAAGCGGATAAATTCGGGGTCCTCCGTGTTAAATTCCGCTTTGGGTACCAGGTTCATGGTAATTTCCAGGGGTTCCACCATGCGGTTTACCCGCCGGTTTTCGGAGGTGTCGTCAAATTTGTCGAGATTGACTCTCAGGCTTCGGGCGAAATAATACACCTCCTTTTCGAGTCCGGCATTACCGGTATAGGGAAGAAACCCTTTCCGGTAGAGTTCAGTTATTTCTTCCTGAGACTCTTTGAGCGCGTACAGGGCGTAGTTAAACGTGTAGGTGGTATAATCTACGGTGTTTTCAGAGAGGAAAATTTTCATTTTTCTACTAATTTAAAGAGTTCATTTACAATATCCCTGGCGGCGTCAGGCCGGGCAAAGGCGCGTATGGCTTTTTCCATCGCGGCGGTTTTTTCCGGGTCGGCGAGGAGTGATTTTACGGCCGGGGCCAGTTCTTCATTCACCTGGGAGTCGGGTATCACTATCGCTGCGCCCTGGAGGCTCAGGCTTTCGGCGTTTTTGGTCTGGTGGTCTTCGGCAGCGTGGGGGAAAGGCACCAGGATGGCGGCTTTCCCGGTCAGCGCAAGTTCGGAAACGGCCAGGGCGCCGGCGCGGGAAACCACGATATCGGCGGCGGCGTAGGCTTGATCCATTTCGTAGATGAAGTCCGACACATATACGCCGGGGAGGTCGCGGGCGATCTGCCCCGCCTCGGACAGGAAGGTTTTGCCGGTTTGCCAGATCACCTGAAGTCCGCCGCTTGTCAAGGCCGGCAGGGCGGCGCCTATAGCTTTGTTGATGCTCAGGGCGCCCAGGCTGCCGCCAATCACCAGCAGGGTGGGGCGGTCGGCACGCAGTCCGAAATGTGCTTTGGCATCCGGGCGGCTTACGCCCGAAAGCAGCATGTCGTTCCGAACGGGATTACCGGTAAATACGATTTTTTCCGATGGGAAAAAGCGCTCCATGCCCGGGTAGGCCACACAGATGGCGGAAGCTTTCCGCGCCAGGAGTTTGTTGGTCACCCCCGCGTAGGAATTTTGTTCCTGGAGCAGGGTTTTTACGCCCAGGAAACCCGCGATCCGGAGGGTAGGGCCGCTGGCGAACCCGCCTACGCCCACGGCCACGTCAGGCCGGAACGACCGCACCACCCGGTAGCCTTTCCACATACTGCGGATGAGCTTCCACGGGAAAGAGAGGTTGGCCAGGAGATTGGCACGGTGGAAGCCGGCGATGGGCAGCCCCACAATGGGGTAGCCTTCCCGCGGAATCTTCTCCATTTCCATTTTTCCCAGGGCGCCCACAAAGAGGATATCGGCATCCGGCCGGCGGCGTTTCAGCTCATTGGCTATGGCCACCGCTGGGTAGATGTGTCCTCCTGTTCCTCCTCCTGATATGATGACTTTCATGGTTTAGGCCGTTAGATGTTAGA
>JBEBRS010000236.1:0-5114 GCA_040394705.1 Leadbetterella byssophila | reverse complement strand
TTTTAATTCGTAATTGTACTCAAATGAGTTGAGCATTAACAATTGATCATTGACCATTATCAACTCCCCCTCCTGAACCCACTCCCAAAGGTATACTACCCTTGTCCTTTTTTCTAAAGAATGAATTGAAATTTCTTGAAATGATCAGGCTTCCGCCGGAAACTACCACGTTTCCCTGGGAATAAAACACGTAATAATTGGTAGGCACACTGCGGGAGTACAGTTTGAACCGGTAGGCGCCGTCGTCTGAAATAAGGTATTCCAGTTCTCCCCCTACCGACAGCTGTCCGTAGGTATTGGTATTCAAACTGATGCTGTTCTCCAGGCTATTGACAAAAGCGCCTTTCCCACTGAGTTTCACCCGGTTGTTTAAAAATTTATAGCTAAAATCGAGCTGCATATTGTTCAGGATATTTTCCCGGAAATCGCCAAATCTTACCCCAAATTCCAGGTTGGGATTGAGTTTATTGGCCAGGTTGCCAATCTGGTTGGAGAGCAGGCTGCTGATATTATCGATCAGGAACTGCTGGGTAATGGCGTCGGCCAGGTTATTGTCGGGGAACACCTCGTTAAACACCAGGATACTGGACACATTCCGGCTGAGCAACTGCTCGTCATTGCTCAGGCGTTGTTCAAACGCCAGGACATCGGTTTGCCCGCTGATCGGAATTTGTTTCAGATCAAATTCAATATTGTAACGAATGGTGGGCGTAAGAAGCCTGTCGGTCAGAAATACATTCACATAGGCGGGAAACCGGGCGGAGGAATTGGTCATCTGGGGCGACACCTTGCTCAGGGAGATGTTGGCGGTATAGGTAGCCTTAATATCGGGTATCGCCTCAAAAGGGTCACCGTTAAACGTAATTTTGCTGTTATCGGCAATGTCAAATCTTCTCAGGGAAGCGAGGTTCTGAAAACTAAAGAAATACTTTCCGCCCCGCACATTGTAAGGGCCGTTAATGGTGAATTCTCCGCGACTGTCGTACAACACGCTGAGGCGGCCGTCGCCATACAGGCTCAGCACGTCATTGTTGGTGCGGTCAAAGATGATCTCCCCCTGGGCCTCGGGCGTCAGGGTAAGGTTAAAGGCCAGACGTACCCCACCGGTCTTGACCAGCGGTGCTTTTCTCCGGCTAACCTGAGGGCCCACGGGGGCTGTTTCCCTTTTCAGGAAAGGAATGCCCTCCTGGCGGGTGTCTACCTGGGTATTCCCGTCGGTAGGAATGGTAATGGCGGTTCCTTCCCGGCTGCTGAGGTTACCGGACACCACCAGGTTATCAAAATCACCGCCGAGGTGCACGTCTCCATTGACAAAGGCCGTTCCGAAAATGTAATCGTTGCTATACGCCGGGATATCCATGAGCTTAAAGCCGGTACGCCCGTTCATGTCGGCCCGGAGGTCAATGGAAAACCCGGGAATATTCCGGTAATAGACCCCGCCGGTGAGCCGGGCCGTATTTCCACCGGGGGCATCCGTCACCTCTACCCCGGCCTCCGGAAGTACAAATCCCTGATCCGTGAGCAGGATCTTGTCTTCAAAATAAAGGGAAGTTCCTGAAACCGCTACTTTCAGGGAGCCGTTACGGATGTCAATGCCCCCGTTAAAAACCGGGCGGCGCGGTGTACCGCTCACCTTGAAATTGCCGTTGGCCTTTCCGTTTAATTCAGAAAATACGTCTCCCGTCATTCCCAAAAACATTTCCATATCCGCATTCCTCAGGGCGCCCTCCATCTCCAGGGTTTTATCTCCTTTTCCGGGGGTATAGAAACCGTCCAGCTTCAGGATTTCCTCCATATTCCGGAAAACGCTTCCTTCCAGGTTCAGGCGCTCTCGGTTTTCATCCCACAAGGCCGACGTGGTCACCGTACCCACCAGGCTCTTCTTGTAATAAAAATCCGTCACATGCAGGTTACTCACATACATAGGGGTGGTAAAGAAATTCTGCAGGCGGAGGTTACCGTTGGCTATGCCTCGTAGCTCCACATTCATGAAAGGAAGCAGGTTTTCGATATTGAATTCCTCTACCGCCAGCGTGAGGGCATCTGCGGGGTTGCTTGACAGCGTGCCGTTCAGCCCGATGTGCTGGTCAGCTCCCCCCCGGATATCAAAATGATGAAAAGTGACCAGTCTTTTCCGGAAATCAATGCGGTTATCGGGGGCAAAAGCCCAGTCCATATCGATCAGTTTCAGCACGGTCTGATCGGGAAGCAGGCTCAGGCGAAATCCTTCCTCGTAGAAATCCAGGCGACCCCTCAGATCGATCAGGCTTCCCGAGTTTTCCTGGGTAATAAAAGTCCGGAAATCAATGGTATTGGTTCCTTCCCAGTTGGCATTAACCACCAGTTCCTCCGTAAGTACATTATTTCCCGTTTTCTGTTTATCTGACTTCACCCGGATTTTATTGACCACCGCGGGTGACAGAATCTCCTTGGTAGCGTAATAGTCCACCACGGTAGAATAAAACTCGTTACCGGTGACGAAAAGCGTATCCGTATTTCCGGAAATCTCCAGGGTGCTGGTCAGGCCGGCTTCGTAACGTCCGTTTATATAGGTGTTTTTCGCGACGTTAACCTCGGGAGCAAAGAAATCAAAGAAGGGGGCCGGACGGTTAAACCGTACATTGAAAACCGACCTGTACCGTTCCGTGCTGTAATCTTTGGTTTGTTCTTTCCGGGAATAATAGGCCTTTCGTTCATCTTCGGTGGTCTGGAAATACATCAGCTGCTCCGAAACAAAGTCGTAGACATCCATCATTAACCTGCTGGGTACAAAGTCGCCCCGGATACCGGCATTGAAAAACTCGGATTCCACCTTGAAGCTCCGCTCTTTCCCGATCAGGTCAGAGAAGAAATACATGGAATCTACGTTCAGGATCTTGTCGCCTTCGTGCAACTCCAGGCTGGAGAAGCTGGCCTCTCCCAGCCAGTCGTCCAGGCGGTTGCCCTTAAAGTCGAAATTCAGGCGGGAACGGAGCATGAAATCGCGGGCGGTGAAACCCAGGGCTTTCAGGTTGGCATAGCCCACAAACCCTTCGATATTGAAGGCGTTTACCTCCTGGTTAAAATCGATTTTCCCTTCCACATCCGCCCGGATATTGGGCTCATCGATGCTGATTTTCCCGTCGAAGAGTGACTGGCCCAGGTTGCCGTCTACCTCCATATTCCGGTAGCGGTAGCCTTTGAAGTCAACGGCACTCACGTGACCGTCGAGGTGTATTCGGGCTTCCTCCAGCTCCCGCCCGAGGCCGTTGATCTTGCCGTGAAACGTGATCTCGTCCAGCTGGGGGTTGCCCAGGAATTCCCCCACTTTAAATTCATTTACCAGGAGATTCCCGGAATATTCCAGCACCTTCCCCGCTTTCACTTTGACTTCCCCTACAATTTCACCGAGGCGGGGAGAAATGAGACGCGGGCGCGACTGAAAATCATTGTACAGGCCGTTAAACGTACCGGAAAAATCAAGCCTTTCTACCTTCTCAATATATTTCCGGTAATTTTCGTTGGACGAATACTGGGCAATATCTGCCGCGAGGAGAACAGACGATTTCAGATCCAGCTCACTGCGCGTGGTTTTCAGTTCGGGCAGGCCTGACAGCCGGGCGTCGCCCGTCACCCGGGAACCCTTGCCAAACTCAATGGTCATGTCTTTCAGCGCCAACTCCGCCACCGTGCCGTCCAGGCGGGAGGTGACCCGGTATTCT
This sequence comes from Leadbetterella byssophila, assembly GCA_040394705.1. Taxonomy (GTDB): domain Bacteria; phylum Bacteroidota; class Bacteroidia; order Cytophagales; family Spirosomataceae; genus Leadbetterella; species Leadbetterella byssophila_B. Next base: position 1,413 of record JBEBRS010000236.1, on the reverse strand, counting down.
TCCTTAAATTTTTGCATCAAAGGAATAAAAAGCCCGATATCCCGGGCTTGAAGCACCGAGTTCCGCATATCGGCATCGATATGGACCTTATTGAAAAAATCGCCGAAATCAGACGGACGGCTATAGCTGAAATACAAACGGTTTTGCAGATGCGAATCGTTCAGAAAAGCCTGGAAGTTATCGAGGCGTATGCCCTGCCTGCAATGGAAAAAACGGCCGGTGGCATTCCGGATCTCCAGCGCGCTGAAATCGTCTTTCGCAGAAAGGTTTTTGGAAACCAGCAGGATGGTATCCCGTTTGAAAGAGAGCTGCTCCAGGCTGGCGTTCAGGCGCCGGAACTCAAAATTGGCAAAATCAAAGGTGCCGTCGGTACGCCGTTTACTGTGTTCGGTGACAATACTGACTATGCCGTCTTTGATATGTACATTGTCTAAGGTAAACGGTTTAACCGGTTTATTCCCCCGCTTTTCCTTCTTCGTCAGCTTATCGATTTCCAGGAGCCAGTAGTCAAAATTCAGCATGCCCTTCCGGTCACGGACAAAGTAAGCTTCCGGGTTAGTGAGGGTCACAAAATCCAGGTTATTGTCGAATCGTATGATTTTCTCCGGCCTGAATTTCAGTGATCTCCACCCCTGCCCCGGGGTGTATTCAAAGAGCTTGTCCAGGTCAAAATTCAGGTTGGTGCCTACATCCGCATACACTTCCCGCACGTAAATCATGTTCCGGTCCTGGCTGTCTTTGATGTTCAGATCTTCCAGCACCAGCTTATCAAACCAGGTAATTCTGACCTTACTCACCGATACGTTTCCGCCCAATCTTTCGGTGAGCCATCGCATGGCTTCATTGCCGAGGCGGGTCTGTACCTCGGGGAGCTGCAAAGCGTAAAATGCGGTAAAAAGCACCATCAATACCCCCAAAAGGGCATAAGAAATGGTGGTGATTCCTATCCTGATTATACGCTTCAATAGTATTTTGTTATTTTTGCAAATTACCTGTCCGCAAAAATCTTACATTTTACTGATATTAAAAAAGAATGAACAACGATATTACCCTTCTGGCCATTGAATCATCCTGCGATGAAACCTCTGCCTCGGTTATTAAAAACGGTGAAATCCTGAATAACATTGTGGCATCGCAGGTGATTCACTCCTCTTACGGAGGGGTAGTGCCGGAGCTGGCCTCCCGCGCCCACCAGCAGGATATCGTGCGGGTGGTGCAGGAAGCCCTGGCCGATGCGAAAGTGGGCAAAAACGAGCTTTCCGCCGTGGCGTTTACCCGGGGGCCGGGCCTGCTGGGCTCCCTCCTGGTAGGTACTTCCTTTGCCAAGGCCTTCGCCCTCGGCCTGCACATCCCCCTCGTGGAAGTCAACCACATGCAGGCCCACGTGCTGGCCCATTTTATAGAAGACCCCCG
>JBEBRS010000235.1:0-5171 GCA_040394705.1 Leadbetterella byssophila | reverse complement strand
TGTACTTTGGTGACGTACTCCGCTATGGCCATGAGCTGAGGCATGGGGCCAAAAGGCCGCCCGTTAAAGTCCATATCCAGCCCGGCAAGGATCACCCGCTTACCGCTGTTGGCCAGTTTATTGACCACGTCGGTGAGGGCTTCGTCAAAAAACTGGGCTTCGTCGATGCCCACCACATCGCAATTGCCGCTGTACAGCAGGATTTCCTCGGCCATATTGACCGGAGTAGAGCGGATGGAGTTTTGGTTGTGGGAAACGATATCCTCTTCGTCGTACCGTATATCAATGCCCGGCTTGAAGATTTCCACATTGAGGTTAGCGATCCGCGCGCGGTTCAGCCGGCGGATGAGTTCTTCCGTTTTTCCCGAAAACATAGACCCCGATATGACCTCTACCCAGCCTGTTCCCTTATCTTTTGAGCGCTTTGTTCCCGGTTCAATAAACATTCTTTTACTTTTTTCGTTGGTATAGTAGCCGGCCAATAGCACAAGTTTGTAAATTTGACCGGGAATTTTTTACAAAAAAACAGAATTTAACAATGGCCAACAAGTGGAATACCACCGACATTGAAAAAATTTCTACGGCTTTCACCCAAAAAAACCTGCAGAAGTGCTTTCAAGAAAATGACATGCTCAACGGGGAGCAAATCGCTACGGCGACCGCTTTCCCCCAGATCAATTATTTTGTACTACGTGAGATCTTCTCCCGATGGGAAGAAGAGACGGGCCGCTTAAAAAGCCCTTATTTCGACTTTAACGCGCCCGAAGTGCAAAAATCTTTCTCCGACTTCCGGAATACGCTTTCCCGCCATATTCTGGTAGGGAAGAAAGATTTCTCCCCCATCCTGGAAACGGCAACGCGTAAAACCCTGGAGTTGTATATCCGTCCCGAGGCCTTTTTTATCGCCGATTTCCGTTCTCTCCCCGATTTCAAGCTGACCCGACCCTGGCTGCATAAAAACCAGGTGTTTTTTAAGCGGTACGACTGGCTGATCCGTGATCTCGGGCAAGCGGTGGAAGGCGATTTTATCTACGCCAACCAGGCTTTGGAAGAGGTAAAACGCCTGCTGGGTAGGCAAACGGAAGACTTTACCGAAGAGATAGACCGTATAGCGCAGGAAGCGGGCATAGAAGTAGAAGCCCCCAAAACGCCGGAACCGGAGCCGGAAAACGATAATCTCTCCTTTTTTGAGCGCCTGGTGGCCAACCCGCCCCGGCCCACCTCGGAGTTTCGTGAACCGGAGGTGTCGCCCTTTGAGCGCATCGCCCATAAAGTAAAGGCGGAGACGGCCCAGGTGGTGATCAAGACGGAGACCGTGGCAGAAGCGACACTTCCCGCAGAACCGGCACCCGTGCCGCAGGCTACAGAACCGGCTTCAGAGGCTGTGGAAGTCATACCGCCCGTACAGGAAGCCGCGGTAAAAACGGTTCATACCCGCACGGTGATACAGGAAGAAACCCGCAGTATTTTTGAAGGATTGAACATCCCTACCCTGAACGACCGCCTGAGTTCAGAAGAAGGAAACTCCCTCTCAGACGTACACCAGCGCAGCCGGATCGAATCGCTCAAAGGCAGCATGACGCTCAACCAGCGTTTCAGTTTCCTGAATTCTCTTTTCGGGGGCGACCTCGACAGCTTCGAAGAGGCGCTTCGCCAGGTAGAACAATGCGGTAATTTTGCACAGGCCCAGGATGTGCTGGAAACCCGTTATGCCCAAAAGAATAACTGGCGTCTCCGTACCGAAGATGTAAAAGAGTTTATGGGACTGGTCAAGCGCAGGCTGGACTGAGTCAGAGACTCATCAGATCTTTAAACTTGATAGACTGCCTCCTGGAGATTTCAATTTTCTCCAGGGGCGTGGCTTTTTCTCCCCCTTTGAGGGTAACCAAAAGCCCCCCGGAAAACCAGGGTTCAATTTTATCGATCCAGTTGAGGTTAATGATATGTTTGCGGTTGGCCCGGAAGAATATCTTGGGGTCCAGCCTTTCTTCCAGGCTGTTCAGGGATTTCAGAATCATGGGCTTCTGATCTTCAAAGTGCAGCCTGACATAGTTCCCCATGGATTCAAACAGGCGTACTTTCCCTAGTTTAACGAACCAGCATTTCTCCCCGTCTTTTACAAACACCTGGTCGCTTTCGCCCAGGTAGGTCTCGGCAGGCGCCACCTCGGCCCTTTTCATTTCGCTTTCCACCTTCTGAATGGCTTCCGCCAGCCGAACGCTGTCTATGGGCTTCATGATATAGTCCAGGGCATTGTATTCAAACGCCTTCAGGGCATATTCGTCATACGCGGTGGTAAAGATCACCTCGGGTACGCGGTCTTCAATAGTTTCGAGGAGTTCAAACCCGTTTTTCCCCGGCATCTGTATATCCAGGAAAAGCAGGTCGGGGTTGAGTTCATTGATCAGTTCAATGGCCTCATCGGCATTGGCGGCCTCTCCCACTATATTGATTCGGGGGAAGTCTTCCAGCAGTCTTTTCAGTTCATTTCTGGCCAGTCGCTCGTCATCCACTATGATGGTCTTCATCGCTTTCTTGTTTTGATGGTATATTTCTTTCCAACGGTATCTTCACTTTGGCATGTACGATATGCGGTTCTTCCTGGTGTATATCAAAGGAAGCTTTGTCGCCGTAGATCAGCCGGAGCCTTCTGCGGGTATTTTCCAGTCCGAAGCCCGAGTCGTCGCCGTGATTCTGGTGGTCCACAAAAATTCCGGTATTCCGGATGGTCACCTCCAGCATATCTTCTTCCAGGTGCGACCTGACTTCCACAAAACCCCATTTTTCGGCTTTCTGTACCCCGTGCTTGATCGCGTTTTCCACCAGGGTCTGGAGCATCATAGGCGGCACTTCCACGTGAAGGGTGTCGGGTTCGATTTCCAGGGTAGACTGAAGGCGTTCTTCGTACCGTACTTTTTCCAGGGCCAGGTAATCTTCTATGGTTTTCAGTTCTTCTTTTAAGGGAATGGTGGTGCGGCGGTTGGCCACCAGAGAGCTCCTCAGGATATTGGAAAGCTGGGTAATCCCGTTCTGAGCTTTCCTGGGTTCTTCCAGAATCAGCGCCCGGATACTGTTCAGGGCGTTAAACATAAAATGGGGGTTGATCTGGGCTTTAAGAATTTTGGCTTCCGAGGCCTCGATAGAAGCCTGCATCTTGATCCTTTCTATATTGTTTTTCTGGATTTCAATGGTGAATGCCACGAAAATATACAGCAGCACCCAGATGACCATGGGCTTACTGAAGTTGATGACGTAGGCGAAATCTTTAAAGAGCCAGCTGATCCGCTCCGTTTTTCCTCCAAAATACTCGTCGTACAAAGAGATGTTGATGGCGGTAAACAAAGAAGTGATCAGCACCACTCCCAGCAGGCACCGCAGTGCCAGTTGATTGACCGGCAGTTTGATCCAGTCGTAGTTCTTAAAAATCAGTTTAAAAAAATGGGTAAGGGAAATGCCCGTCAGCACGTAAATACATGAATTAAAGACCATGGCCTCCAGCTCCTCCAGGTTACCGGGCTGGAGAAAAAGGATAAAATACGCCAGATCAGACAAGGCATAAAACACCCATCCTATGATCTGAAAGGCCCAGTAAAATTGTCTCTGATTCATAATATCAGGTTAAAATTACCTGCTTGCCGCTTATTTTACAAGAAAATATGATCACCGGACGGCAAGAAGTGACAAACGGTATAAATCACACTTCTTCTTCCTTGTATTCCAGGATGTGCGCGGTGTCATTGCTCCGTATTATTTCGAAAGACTCCGTGGTATAATCGTATTCCAGTATATACAAACAGGTATTGGAATGTTCAAAGCGGTCCATCTCCCTGAGCGGATAGCCCAGCAGGTGACTCAGCAGGATGCGCATGGCCCGGCCGTGCATGGTCACCAGGATCAGCTCTTCGTCTTTCCGCGACAAGATTTTTCGCATGGCCTCGGCCTGGCGCAGGGCTACTTCTTCCGGGCTCTCTCCGGCCTCCAGCGCGGCATGGGTATCTCCCCGGCGCCAGCGGGCCAGCAAGGACTCAAACATCGCGTACCCGCTTTCTTCCGGGGTCTTTCCTTCGGCTTTCCCCCAGCTGATCTCGTCGAGACCTTCCAGGCGTTCATAGGGTATTCCGGCTTCAATAAAGTCGCTGGCGGTCTCGAACGTCCGCTTCAGCATAGAAATATACACTTTCTGAAAGGGCATATCCCTGTACTTTTCATAGAACGCGCGGGCCTGCTTCCAACCCGTTTCGTTAAGCCCCGCATCTACGCCCCGCCCCTGTACTGCTCCTTTCCGGTTTAAGGCGGTTTCTCCGTGCCGGATCAAATAGATGATTTTTTTTGTCATATAGTCTGCACTTTTTCATTAAGTTTGGCAAAAATACGTTTTATATACATGTTTAAGAAGAATATCGACCTGGATGTTTTTATTCAGATGAGTAAAAATACCATGAGCGATCAGCTGGGAATAGAGTTTCTGGAAGTAGGTGAGAACTTTCTGACGGCCCGCATGCCCGTAGACCATCGGACCAAACAACCTTTCGGTCTGCTTCATGGTGGCGCCTCTGTGGCCCTGGCGGAAACCCTGGGCAGTATCGCCTCCGTTTTTTGCCTGGATGATCCGCATACCCAGAAGGCGGTAGGTATAGAAATCAATGCCAACCACCTCAGGGCAGTAACCGAAGGCTGGGTATACGGCAAGGTTACGCCCATTCACGTAGGAAAAAGAACCCATATCTGGGATATACGCATTACAAACGAAGAAGGAAAACCGGTCTGTGTGAGCCGCCTGACCGTAGCTATAGTCTGAAAATTATGAAAGCACTTGTATTGGGAGGAGGGTCACTCAAAGGAGCGTGGCAGGTAGGCGCTATCCAGGCCGTTTTTGAAAGAGGCTTCGCCCCCGAAATGATTTACGGCATCTCTGCCGGAGCGCTGAACGCCTCCTTCCTGGTCTCTGAAGCCGGGAAAAACTACCGCAAAAACGGGCATATCGACTGGAACGAAGTCAATAAAAAACTAATCAGTTTCTGGCTGAAAAATATTACGAAGCCCGAAGATGTGGGTATCCTGAAATCGTACTGGAGCCTGGGAGTAGATACCATGCTGAGCCGTTTTGATGGCCTGCTGGATGTAAACCCCCTGCATGAGAAAGTAAAAAAATACGTCACCCCGGAAGACCT
>JBEBRS010000234.1:0-5186 GCA_040394705.1 Leadbetterella byssophila | reverse complement strand
TTACGAATTCACAGATTTACGAATTTACGAATTTTTGCTTTTATAGACACTTTCCAGTTCCTGGAGTTCGGCTTCGAAGGAGCCGCTCAGGATGGGGAAACGGCACCAGCTTCTCGGATCGAGGTTATGGGTGTCGAGATGGAAACCCGGCGCATACCTTTCTCTTTTCCACTGATTTCGGCTCCAAAGCGTAAAAAACCGTTTCACCCATTGGTAAAGGTCTTCCCTGGAATAGGCGGTCTCCGTTTTTTCGAGCAGGCGGAAGCACTCCACCGGTGATTTTTTGTCGCGGATGCCCATTTGCTCAATCCGGTTCAGTATGGGGTAGGGCATAAGGTCCTTTTCGTCGGTCTGGGTCTTTTCTTTCGGCCTTAGCTCGGCGGTGGGTTGCAGGGCGTTTACGCCTTTCAATCCTTCCAGGCGGATATGCCGGCCTTTGACCTCGCAGCCTGTTTTTTCGAGCCAGATGAGCCATTCTCTCAGCCAGGCCTTGTCTATGCCCGAAATGGGAGCTATACTGCCGGCCGTGTCGCCGTCCATGGTGCAATACCCTACCGCCGCTTCGGAGCGGTTGGAGGTGGTGAGCAGGAGGTGATTCTGTAGGTTGGCCAGGAGCCATACGCCCGGGGCGCGAACCCGCGCCTGTATGTTCTGCAGGGGGATGTCGTCGGTATCCCAGCTCAGTTTGCGGTCTATCTGTTCTTCAATCAGGCCGGTATAGGTGTTCACCAGTTCGTCGATGTCGATGCGATAAAACCGGGCGCCACAGTCTTCCGCCAGCGTCCGGGCAGAGTTCAGGGTGTCTTCCGAACTGTTACGGGTGCCCTGGTATAGGGTGGTGATCAGCAGGCGGCATATTTCGGAAATGGTGGTGCAGGCCGCCATGCCCGGGATGTAAGCGAGTTTTTCTTTGAAAGCGTCGAGGCCCGTGCTTTCATCGGCCAGTCTCACCATGAGGGCGCAGAGCGCGGTGCAGGCCGAAGAGTCGGCGCCGCCCGAGAGGGAAATGGTAAACCCGTAAGAGCGTGATTTTCTCAGGTAGTCAAAAAGACCGAGGCTGACCGCCCGCGCGAATTCCTCCTCCCTAAGGTATCCCCCGCTTTCGAAAGGTTCGGGCAAGGCGCTTCCTTCCGGAGCAGAATAGTCGGTACGAGGCTGAAAGGAAGAAGCCACCACCGTTCCCTCCGCCACAAAAGGAGACTTTATCCCCGATTGCCCGATACGTGTTTTTTCAGGGTCTGCATGGGCTATGGTCAGGGTATGGTCGGCATAGCTGAAGCGGTCGCTGGAGGCCAGCAACTCTCCCCCCGAGCTGATCATGGCGTCGCCGTCAAAAATCAGGCGGCCCGACTCGTTTCCCAGGAGGTTGGTATAGATGTATGTACAGGAAAAAGACCGGGAGGCGTCGGTGACCAGCTGAGCGCGGGTTTGAAATTTGTTAAAAGCAAACGGACTGGCGCTGGGGTTCAGAATGATGTCTACTCCCCGTTCCGCAAGCCGGATGCCGGGGCGGTCAGGCACCCACGCGTCTTCGCAGATCTCAATGCCCAGCCGAAGTCCCGAAATATCGAAGAGCAGATCTCCGGCCGGGTAAGCTACCTCGTCTACTTTCACCGAGCCGGTTTGTCCGGCTTTCCACCGCTGAAACCACCGGTCTTCGTAAAAAAGGCCGTAATTCGGTAAATGTTGCTTACAGACGAAACCCAGCAGGCGGGCGTCAGCCACTACCGCTACCGCGTTGTAGGTCTTGTTCCGGATACGCACCGGAAGACCCAGGCAGGTGACCAGTCCTGACGTTTCCGGGATAAGCGTGTTCAGCACACCCAGGGCGCGCTCCGCGGTGTCCGGCGCGCTGAAAGCGTCTTCACATCCGTACCCTGTAATAGACAACTCCGGCAGGCAGAGAATCTGCACGCTGTTTTGTTTCGCGTGGGCTATCGCTTCCGAGATACGTCGGCGGTTCCCCTTCCAGTCGAGGGGGGTCTGGTTCAGGGCTGCGGCTCCTACTTTTAACATATTTCGCTCATTTAGGGCCAAAGTTAAATAAAAAAGAGAAGCTTTCGGCCTCTCTTTTTCTTGAAGATATGGAGAATTTCAGGAGCGAATCCGGATCTTCTGACCTACCATTACGTTATTTCCTTTCAGGTTATTCAATTTCTTAATATCGTTCACGGTTACGCCTTCGTATCTCTGGGAAATGCTCCACAGCGTATCGCCGCGTCTTACCGTATAGACGGTAGGCTCTTGCACGGTTTCAGAAGATTTCTTCGCCACCAGGCTGTTGGCTTTCACCATTTCATTTTTATTGACGTAAATGGCCAGCGATTCCCCCAGCAGGATTTTGGAAGAAGTTTTTCCGTTCCATTTCTTGATATCATTAACGGAAACACCGTATCTCAAAGCAATTTTGTTCATTACCTCACCCCGTCTTACCTTGTGGATTTTTTTGACCTTGCGGGTCACATTCACATAGTCTTCAGAAGAAGTGGTGGCCGCGGCTTTGGCTACTACGGGGCGGCCAATCACGATGGTGCCGTCTTCGGTAGGTTCGGCCAGGGTAGAAGAAGCGAGTACAGCCTCGGTAGATTCTTCCGCAAGACCGGTCGGCACATGTCTTTTGCTGGCGGAGTCAAGGATAGCTACCCGGTTTTCGTTAAAGTACGACATCGCGGTAACCGGCAGCGATATTTCATATCCGTAACGGGTTTGGGGCAACACCGTAGCTTTCAGGTGGGTGTTGTATTTTTTCAGGTCTTCCAGCTCAATGTTCGTCAGAGCGGCCAGCACCTCCAGGTTGATGTCATTTTCTACGTAGATGGTCTCCAGGTCCGGACGTGTATTTTCTTTTTCCGGAACAATGCCGTGATCCTGTCCGAAATTCATCAGGTAGGCCAGGGCGATAAACTGAGGAACATAATGCCGGGTTTCTTTCGGAATATGAGAATGCAGATCCCAGTAATTCTTCAGTCCCGTTCTTTTCATCGCACGGCTGATCCGGCCCTGTCCGCTATTGTAGGAGGCGAGTGCCAGATCCCAGTCGTCAAACATACGGTTCAGGAATTTGAGGTAGCGACAGGCCGCTTCCGTAGATTTCTCCGGGTGCATACGTTCGTCCACGTACTCGTTAATGGTCAAGCCGTATTCTTTGCCGGTAAACGACATGAATTGCCATAAACCCACCGCTTTGGCCCGGGAAACAATCGTAGGGTTAAGCGCGGACTCAAGAATAGACAGGTATTTCAATTCTTCCGGCATGTCGTGCTCCTTCAGAATTCTTTCGTAGATAGGAAAATACACCGACTTCTCTTCCATCATGGTTTTGGTGAAATTGGGTCTGCGCTGGGTAAAATAATTCAGCCAGAATGCCACACTTTCGTTGTACACCATGGGCATGGTCTTTTCAATCGACTTGAGCCGGTCTTTGATAATTTCCGGATCCAGGACGGTAATGGTATAAGGAATATTATCCCTTTCGTCTACCACTTCTACCTGGTACGGATATAAACTTTTGGTTTCTTCAACGGGTTGCGCCTCTGCAGACTCTTCATTTACCCCTTCATTAATCTGACCACTTACACCAAAACCCAATCCCACAACCGCAGAAAAGGTCAAAAATAACTTTGAGAATCTCATAATGTTTTTAAGAGTTTTCAGGATGTCAAAACAAATTACCGGAAAGCTATGCTCCAAAATTAATAAAAATAATTAGCAAAAAACAAAACTCTTTCTACAAAACTGTTTTTTAACCTGATTATTCTATACTCTTTGCGAAATTTAATAAATCTTTTTCGGAGAAGGCAGGTCCCATCACCTGAAAGCCTATGGGCAGGTTCTCTGCATTTTTGCCGTTCGGAAGGGAGATGGCCGGAATACCGGCTACGTTGGCATGTACGGTAAACACATCCGCCAGGTAAGATTCCATGGCGCTGCCGGGTTTCTTGCCCAGATCAAACGCCGGGGTAGGGGCGGTGGGCGAAACCAGGAAGTTTACCTCTTCCAGGAACTTTTCCGTTTTCCGCATAATCACCGTACGAACCCGCTGTGCCCGGGTGTAATAGGCGTCGTAGTAGTCGGCACTTAAAATAAAGGTACCCAGCATGATGCGCCGCTTTACTTCCCGTCCGAAGCCTTCACCCCGGGTCTTTTTGTAGAGTTCTTCGAGGGTGCGGGCATCCGGCGTCCGGTATCCGTAACGCACGCCGTCGTAGCGGGCCAGGTTAGACGAGGCTTCGGCCATGGTCAGCGTATAGTATACCGGTAGAAGGTATTTCAGTTCGGGGAAGTCCAGGGCCACCACCTCATGTCCCTGCCGTTTCAGGTCGTCCAGTTTGCTCAATGTGGCGTCACGTACTTCCGGGTCCAGGCCGGGCGAGTCCAGGGCTTCCTTGAAGTAACCCACTTTATAGGGGCCCGCATCTGGGGTAAACCGGGAGTATTCCTCCACGGGCCGGGCCGAAACGGTGCTGTCGAACGTATCCTCCCCCGCCATTACTTCCAGGAGAAGGGCCGTGTCAGTCACCGAACGGGTCAGGGGGCCGATGCAGTCGAAGGAAGACGCGTAAGCGGCAAGTCCCCAGCGGGATAAGCGGCCGTAGGTAGGTTTAAATCCCACGGTGCCGCAGAAGGCAGAAGGCTGGCGTACCGATCCGCCCGTGTCGGAGCCCAGGGAGGCGTGGCACAGCCCCGCGCTGACCGCTACCGCACTGGCTCCGGAAGAACCGCCGGGTACTTTTTTCTTATCCAGGAAATTCAGGGTGGGGCCGAAGGCCGATTTCTCGTTGGAGGATCCCATGCCAAACTCGTCGCAGTTCTGGCGGCCGATGATGATGGCGTCTTCTTGGAGGAGGCGCTGCACTACCGTGGCGGAGAAGGGGGAAATATAGCCGTCCAGGATCCGCGATCCGCACTGGAGTCCGTGGTCCTGGTAAGCGATGATATCTTTCAGGCCAATCACCATCCCGGCCAGTTTGCCGGCCGTTCCGTTCTGGAGCTTGACGGAGATCTCCCTGGCTTTCTGCCGGGCCTCGTCGGCATATACCTCCAGGAAAACGTTCAGATGCTTCAGGGATTCAATTCTTTCGAGAAAATGGTCCACCACCGCGCACAGGTCACTTTCTCCGGATATAAGTTCTTTTCTGAAAGAGGGATAATCAGAATACTGCACCTTTCTTTGGGGTTTAAAAACA
>JBEBRS010000233.1:0-5197 GCA_040394705.1 Leadbetterella byssophila | reverse complement strand
CGGACGGATTTGGAAGTGACAGGGGGGTATCGTATCCATGCAGACCCCATGCAGATTGTTTCCGGCAGGCTGGACACACCGAAAGTCTTCTATGAAGCGCCCCCCTCGTCTCGTGTACCAGATGAGATGAAAAGATATATCGCATGGTTCAATAAAGCGAGAGAAGAGGGTATACCGACAGTTGTTCTTGCCGGCATAGCCCACCTTTATTTTGAGTTGATACATCCTTTTGAGGACGGAAATGGCCGGATCGGGCGGAGCATTGCAGAAAAAGCACTGGCCATAGGAGCAAGACAATCCCTGATTACTTCTTTGTCAGGCACAATAGAACGGGACAAAAAAGCCTATTATCAGGCCCTGGAGCAGGTGAACTCGGTATCAGATATTTTGAAAAATACAGCAACCAGTTGAATGAGCGTCAGCCGAAAGTGGTCTTGCGAATATTCAGAGAGGGGATAGACGGGTTCAAAGGCGGCCTAAGTGCAGAAAATTATATCCGTATCACAAAAACTTCAAGAGCAACTGCCACCAGAGACTTGTCAGAAATGGTGGATATAGGAGCTTTTAAAAAGATCGGAAAGCTAAGACACACCCGATATTATCTGTGTATTTCTGATGAGGAGAATTTGGAATGATAAAACGCATTCACCTTACTAAGAAAGTGGATTTGGTTATAAATATACAGTAAAGCGAGTATCTTTCGTCTCCCTTATTGACGAAAAATAAGATTAATCATTTTTTTCGTCAATAATGATTAAATTAGCTATACACAAAAGCAAATGATTATACGAGAAACCTAGCGGACCCTCACACGAATTAGATATTAAACAATTCCGAAAACACCTCCTCCAGCTTCCCTACCCCACGGATAGCGATCCCGAAGTTATCGGGATTGACGCCTTTCAGGCTGTTCCGGGAAACAAAAATCTTCTCAAAACCCAGTTTGGCAGCTTCGGAAATACGGGCTTCTATACGGCTTACCGGGCGCACTTCTCCGCCCAGGCCCACTTCCGCGCTAAAACAGACCGAGTGAGGGATGGCCAGGTCTTCGTACGAAGACACAATGCTGCAACACACCGCCAGGTCAATGGCCGGGTCGTCTACCTTCAGTCCGCCGGCCACATTCAGGAAAACGTCTTGCGTACCCAGGCGGAAGCCTCCTCTTTTTTCCAGCACGGCCAGCAACATCTGCAGGCGGCGCAGGTCAAAACCGTTGCTACTGCGCTGGGGCGTACCGTAATTGGCGGTGCTCACCAGCGACTGGATCTCAATCTGAAGGGGGCGGTTGCCTTCGATCATGGCGGCAATGGCCACCCCGCTAAGATGATCTGTTTTCTCGGAGATCAGGATTTCTGACGGATTGCTGACCTGGCGGAGACCGTTCGACAGCATCTCGTAGATGCCGAGTTCGGAGGCATTGCCAAAACGGTTTTTGATGGTACGCAGGATGCGGTAGGTCATGAAGCGGTCACCCTCAAACTGCAAAACCGTATCGACCATGTGTTCCAACACCTTAGGACCCGCCAGGGACCCCTCTTTGGTGATATGCCCGATCAGGATCACCGGCACATCCGACTCCTTCGCGAAACGCATGATCTCGCTCGTACATTCCTTTACCTGAGACACACTTCCGGCACCGCTTTCAATCAGAGGCGAAACCAGGGTCTGTATGGAGTCAATCACCACCACATCCGGTTCAATCATTTCAATATGCTTGAATATGAGATCGGTAGAAGTCTCGGTAAGCACATAACAACGCTCACTGTGCACGGGCAGTCGTTCGGCCCGCATCTTGATCTGCTGCTCGCTTTCTTCCCCCGAAATATAGAGTACATTATAGTCTTTCAGGCTCAGCGCCAGTTGCAGCATCAGGGTAGATTTACCAATACCCGGTTCTCCTCCTATCAAAGTAAGCGAACCCGGCACCAGTCCACCACCCAGTACCCGGTTAAATTCTTCGTCCTCGGTAATGATCCGGTACTTTTCTGCCTTGCTGATCTGGGAAAGCAGGCGGGGTTTGGCTCCGGAAGACTCCGCGCTCCTCCATCTCCCTTTTTCCGGTTCTCCCGAAGAAATCACTTCTTCTACCAGGGTATTCCATTCCCCGCAGGAGGGACAACGGCCCAGCCATTTCGGGGAATTATAACCGCATTTCTGACAGAAATACGAAGTCTTAACTTTTGCCATGAAATAAAATATTAAACCGCAATATACGTTCTAAACGGGACTTCATAACTTAAATAACCAAACAAAACGATCATGAAAAAACTGTTTTTAATAGTCGCCACTGTATTTTTCGCCCAGGCCGCTTCCGCCCAATTCGGGTTCGGTATCAAGGGGGGAATCAACCTGAACAAGATTCATACAGACGAGGGAAACCTCAACGATAATTATAAGGAAAGTCTGGCCACCAAAACCGGGTTTTCTGCCGGGGTATTTGCCCGGATCGGTGAGGGAGTTTACCTGCAGCCCGAACTACTTTATACCGAACGTAATGGCGAGCTCAAAGATGCTTCCGGCGGTACCGTTTACGACATCAAAGTGAAAAATCTCGACCTCCCCGTGTTGGTGGGCTTTAAACTGGCCGATTTCCTGAGGATAAACGCCGGTCCGGTGGCTACCCTGAAGCTAAAAGAGGAACACACCTTCCTTAAAAATGTAACCACCACCATTACCGAAGACGAAGCCTTTAAAAATGCCACATTCGGCTACCAGCTGGGCGCGGGCCTGTCTTTCGGAAAACTGGACATTGACGTGCGGAAGGAAGGCAGCCTGGGAAGTATTTCCAACAAGCATTTCCAGGATGAAAAATTCAATCAGAAAATGGACGGCTGGCAGGTGACACTGGGACTCCGTATTCTTTAAAGTGCATTTACAGGAGAGCCGGGCGACAAAGGTTGTGCGGTTCTCCTGACTCCTACTCTCCGCGCAGCATCGTTCTTACCATAGGTCAATTTCTTTCCATATAAAGTACCGTAGCTTTGTACTCACAAAACGGTAATAATTATGGAAAACAAAATATTAGGACTGCATCACATCACCGCCATTGCCAACAAGGCCCGGCGAAATTTAGATTTCTACACCGGGGTTCTGGGCCTTCGCCTGGTCAAAAAAACCGTCAATTTTGACGACCCCGGCACCTACCATTTCTATTTCGGAAACGAAACCGGCGCTGCGGGAACCATCCTTACATTCTTCCCCTGGGAAGGCATCGGCAAAGGGAAAAACGGCGCAGGAATGGCCACGCACATTGGGTATTCCGTTCCACAGGGAGCCCTGGAGTTCTGGAAAAAACGCCTCGATACGCACGCGATCCCCTATCGAGAAGGGAGTGTCTTCGAAGAAAAAATGATCTCTTTCGAGGACCCCGACGGACTGCAATTGCAGTTTATTGAATCGAATACAGTCGACAACCGGGTGGCATGGACCACGGCCGACATCCCTGCCGATGTGGCGTTAAAGGGATTTTATAACGTGACCCTTACCCTCCAAAAGGCCGAAGCTACCGCCAGGGTACTGACCGATGTGCTCGGATACCAGCTTGTGAAAAAAGAAGGAAACCGCTACCGTTATGCCACCAATACGGTAGATACTGCTAACCTCGTGGATATCATCGAAGACCCTAACGTGCCGCGGGGACATAACGCAGGCGGAACCAACCACCACATCGCGTTCCGGGTAAAAGACGACACCATTTTAATGCAAATCCGGGAAAAGGTAGTGGCTGCGGGACTGAATATCACCCAAAAGATTAACCGGGATTACTTCTTTTCCCTTTACTTCAGAGAGCCGGGCGGTGTACTTTTTGAAATCGCGACCGACAATCCCGGATTTACAGTTGACGAGCCTCTGGAAGAACTGGGAAGCAGCCTGAAACTTCCGGTACAATACGAAGGAATGCGCTCACGGATTGAGGCTTCATTGCCCGCATTAAATTAACCCATAGAACACAGCACATCATGGAACACATTCTGGATATTAAAACCGCGGGCGTCGCCTTAAAAGACGCCCGCAAGGCGCTGATCATGGTACACGGACGAGGGGGAAGCGCGGAAGACATTTTAGGACTCTCTCCCCATCTGCATGTAGACGACTACGCTTTACTCGCGCCCCAGGCCACCCACCATACGTGGTACCCCTATTCGTTCATGGCTCCCGCAGAACAGAACGAACCCTGGTTAAGTTCAGCCCTGGGCATCCTTGCTCAAACCGTCCAAACCGCAATAGACAGCGGAATTGAGCCTGAAAACATCTATTTCTTCGGCTTCTCGCAAGGCGCGTGTCTGACCCTGGAGTTTTTAACCCGAAACGCGCGAAAATACGGAGGGGCCGCAGCGATTATTGGCGGTGTGGCGGGAGAAAAAATCAACCGGGCAAATTATGAAGGTGATTTCGCACAAACGCCCGTATTTATCGGCACCAGCCATCCTGATTTTCATGTACCGCTGGAGAGGGTGCATGCTACAGAAGCTATTTTGAAAGAAATGAACGCGAACGTCACCGTAAAGGTGTACGAGAACTTTGGGCATTCCATTCACCGGGAGGAAATTGAATGGGCCAATAAAATCGTATTCCAATGAAATAGCTATGAGTAGTGAGATAGTTCCGAGTGTCGAGTAGTGAGTAGTGAGCCATAAAAAAATACTGCCAAAATGAACCATAACGCCCTGAATTTGCTTGTAAAGAATGGAGGGAAATACCGGGGTGTGATCCGCATACCTGCCAGCATGACCCTCATCAGGCCGTTATGAATATATTGATCCAATCGTATCTTAGCAGTCTGCCCGATGCCCGGCGTGCCGACATGGAGGCTTTGCACGCGCGTATCCTCCAAATGATGCCGGGCAGTAGGGTATGGTTCCTGGACGGAAAAGACGAAACCGGCAAAATCGTGTCAAATCCCCAGATCGGGTACGGAACCCAAACCCGAAAATACGCGGACGGGAAAACCAAAGAACTGTATCAGATTGGCATCAGCGCTAACTCTACCGGCATTTCGGTGTACATCATGGGGCTGGAAGACAAAACGTATTTGCCCGATACCTATTCGCAAATCCTGGGCAAAGCAACCGTCACGGGGTATTGCATCAAGTTCAGGAAATTAGATGATATTCATCTCCCTATTCTTGAAGCGGCCATACGAGACGGTCTGAAGTAAACCTGAACAACAAACACTCGGAACTAAGCACTCGGAACT
>JBEBRS010000232.1:0-5241 GCA_040394705.1 Leadbetterella byssophila | reverse complement strand
TGATCGCTTTTGAGAACGGTCTGAAAGGACTGGCTCTTAACCTGGAAGAAGATAACGTAGGGGTTGTATTACTGGGGGATTCTTCTGATATCAAAGAAGGTGCTACGGCGAAACGTACCGGTGACATCGCTTCCATCAAGGTGGGTGAAGGCATCGTGGGCCGTGTGGTGAATACCCTGGCCGAACCTATCGATGGCAATGGTCCTATTATGGGTGAAACTTTTGACATGCCCCTGGAAAGAAAAGCGCCGGGTGTAATTTACCGTCAGCCCGTAACCGAACCTTTGCAGACCGGTATCAAGTCGGTGGATGCCATGATTCCTATCGGTAGAGGACAGCGGGAACTGGTGATCGGTGACCGCCAGACCGGGAAGACTGCGGTATGTATCGATACGATCATCAATCAGAAAGAATTCTTCGATAAAGGAGAACCCGTATATTGTATTTATGTGGCTTGTGGGCAGAAGGCTTCTACGGTGAAGGCTGTAGAACAAACGCTTCGTCGTTACGGTGCTATGGACTACACCGTGATCGTAGCAGCTAACGCGTCTGACCCTTCTCCTATGCAGTTTTTTGCGCCTTTTACCGGTGCAGCTATCGGTGAATATTTCCGGGATACGGGTCGTCCGGCCCTTGTGGTTTACGATGACCTTTCCAAGCAGGCGGTAGCGTACCGTGAGGTTTCTCTGCTGCTTCGTCGTCCACCAGGACGTGAGGCATATCCCGGTGACGTATTCTACCTGCACTCCCGCCTGCTGGAGCGTGCGGCCAAGATCAACGAGTCGGATGCCATCGCTCAGGAAATGAATGACCTTCCTCCTTCTCTGAAAGGAAAAGTGAAAGGGGGCGGTTCCTTAACGGCTCTTCCGATTATCGAAACCCAGGCGGGTGACGTATCGGCCTATATTCCTACGAACGTAATTTCCATTACAGACGGACAGATATTCCTGGAGTCTAACTTGTTTAACGCAGGTATTCGTCCCGCTATCAACGTAGGTATTTCGGTATCGAGGGTAGGGGGTAACGCCCAGATCAAGTCAATGAAGAAAGTAGCGGGTACGCTGAAGCTGGACCAGGCCCAGTTCCGGGAACTGGAGGCTTTCGCTAAATTCGGTTCTGACCTTGACGCAGCTACCAAGCTGGTGATCGAGCGGGGTAAAAGAAACCAGGAAGTATTGAAGCAGGGCCAGTACCAGCCCGTTTCCGTAGGTGATCAGGTAGCCATTATTTATGGTTCTATTAACGGGATTATGGATAAGGTGCCGGTGAACAGAGTGAAAGAATTTGAAACAGAATTCCTTTCTCTTCTGAACTCTACCAAGCCGGAGATCGTGGGCAACCTTTCGAAAGGAAAACTAGAAAAAGAAGACACCGATTATATAGTTAAATTCGGAAAAGAAGTAGCGGAGAAATACGCTGAATAATCCTTTCTGAAAGAATTTAAACCTATATTTTAACATGGCTTCATTAAAAGAAGTAAGAAACAGGATCGCTTCCGTAAACTCTACCATGCAGATCACCAAAGCAATGAAGATGGTGTCTGCGGCCAAGTTGAGAAGAGCTCAGGAAAAGATCACCCAGTTAAGGCCGTATTCGCAGAAACTGAATGAACTGATTGCCCAGGTGTCGGAAAACACCGAGGTAGGGGCTTCCAGTCCGTATACCCAGGTAAGAGAAGTGAATAAGGTGCTGGTGGTCACGGTAACTTCTGACCGTGGACTTTGCGGTGCTTTTAACTCCAATATCATTAAGGCCGTGAATGCCTGGATCGCCGAGAATTATGCGGCTCAGCAGGCAAAAGGCAATGTGACCATATTTCCGCTGGGTAAGAAAGGAATGGAGGCTTTTGAGCGCAGAGGTGCTACCATTAGTTCTTCGTATTCCGATATCTTTAGCCGTTTGTCTTTTGAGACCGTTAAAACGGCGGCCGAAGGAATTATGGAAAGTTTTGCAGACGGTGTATATGATGAGGTAGTGATCATTTACAATGAATTTAAGAATGTAGCTACCCAGATTGTGCGGGCCGAGAAAATGCTGCCTCTGGTAAGCGACAGCACCCAAGGAGCTACTTCCGGTATTGATTATATTTTTGAGCCTTCGGAAGAAGAGATTCTGCTGGATCTCATTCCTAAAGCCATCAAGTTGCAGTTGTTCAAGGCTGTGCTGGATTCTAACGCGGCGGAACACGGCGCCAGGATGACGGCTATGGACAAGGCCACAGATAACGGCGGAGAGTTGCTGAAATCGCTCAAAATCGAATATAACCGTTCACGTCAGGCGGCCATCACCACGGAAATCCTGGAGATTGTAGGCGGTGCCGAAGCACTGAAAAATTAATTGGACCCATAAGGGGAAAAGGCCATCCGGAAACGGATGGCCTTTTTGTTTATATGCCTGTAGGTCGCTCTTTCCCGGGGTACCTCGCTGTTTTCTGCCTTGACAGGTCACCGAAAACCGGGTCCGTAGATGTGATTCTCTTAGGGGATCACGCCAGATCAAGTTGGTGAGGAGCAACAAAAAAAAGGCAGCCGTTTGGCCGCCTCTTTTGGTATAGTATGTTAGAATCAGTGCTTCACTATTTTACGTGTCTCTTTGAATTCTCCCGAGGTAATTACTACGTTGTAGATACCTGGGGTGTATTTTTTGAGGTTCACTTCAATGGCGTCTGTTTTGTAAGATCTGGTGAAAATAAGCTGGTTCAATTGGTTGTATACATTCACCTCCACCTGATCCGCTTTCAGCTGAGCCGGAACGGAAACGTTAAGTTTGTCGGCAGTAGGGTTAGGATAAACCGTTACGATGAAACCAGAACCCGAGGGCAACTTGGTAATTTTCGCCACTTTAGACGGCGCTGATGCACCCAGAGGGTTAACGGCTTTTACACGGTAGAAGAAAGTGGAAGCAGTGTCTGTACCGACCACATCGGTAAAGGTGGTCACACTTCTACCTACTTCACCTACTTCTTCATAGTCGCCATTTTCCGTATAGGCTCTTTCGATCACGTAGTTTTCTTCTTTGTTGGAGTCATCTACCCAGGTCAACACTACGTCTGATCCGGACCATTTCGCTTTCAGGCCGTAAGGGGCGTTGGGAACCGCTGAATAGTCTACCGATACATAACCGTCCATGTAGGCGTAATCCGACTCACCGTACAGATAATTGCCGGCTTTTACGCGGTAGGTATATTGCTGTCCTTCGGAAAGGTTCACGTGTTGAATCACATTTTGACCGGTTTTTACGGTAGCAAAATTGGTCCAGTTGGTGCCGTCTGTGCTTACATCTATAGAATAGTAGTCGGCGTCATCGCCCGCGTGGTCCCAACTGATACCCAGCGCCCAGTTGTCAAAGTTGTCTTTGTAGGCTACACCGATCACGTGGGTAGGGATAGCAGATTTGCCGTGCGTTTTTTCGGTCAGGTATGCCCAATCTCCTTGGATGCCCTGGTCGCTCCAGGCGAAAATACCGATTTCTACGGTTTCGCTTTCTTCCAGGCCGGTAATGTCAAAGCTGGTTGAAAAAGGATAGATGGTGCCGATAATTTTGTATTCAGACTCCCATGCTCTCTTCATGGTTACGACGTACGATTCTCGAATGTTGGAGCGGCAGGCCCATTCTTCTTCGGGATTCACCCAGGCAAGGCTGATACTATTGTTGGTTTTGCTGCTGGCGTGAAGATTCATGGGTGCGGCAGGAGCGCTGTAAGGCATTACCTGTAGACTCTGCTGGTTGGAAGGTGTTACTTCACCCAGAGAGTTCTGCGTATAGATCACGTAGGTGGTATGAATGCCCGGTTGAGCGTCCAGGTCATAATACGAAGTTTCATACGGAGGAATATTGGCCACGTCGTACCAGGGACCGCCATACGATTTTTTTATAATGAGGTTAGTTACGGCACCGCCGGTAGCCGGGTAGCTCCATGTCATTCCTACAAACTGGGGACAGTTATTGGTCAGCTCAAGGGTAGCGGCAGGAGGAAAGCCTTCTGCGGTGGTAGCGTAAGAAGATGCCCAGGGGCCTTCTACCGAACAATCTACTACCGCGCTTACCCGGGCAGCACTAGATGAGGAAGAAGTATCACACCCTACCACGCGGGCCTGGATATTATAATTTGATCCGGACTGGAGTCCACTGTAAGGCACAGACAAGAATGTTCCGGTCAGGGAATACGATGTAGTATCGTTAATTCCCGGTCCCATTACCACGATGTCTACTGTTCTTACGTTAGTAGTGTCGGCAGGTACTACCACTACGGTGAAGCCGGTTTTGGTAATATTGGCTGGCTCAACTTGGGGAGCTGCGAATTGTGCGGAGGTGAAATACCCGCTCAAAATCAAGAAAAAAGATAGTAATAGTTTTCTCATGATCGAATTTGATTATGTTGTTGTAACTTGCACAAATATATAAAAAAGTGAAATGGTATAGGGAAAAATGCTATTAAAATATCTTTAAAAGTTATTATACGGTAAAGAATTTTTGAATTGGCGCGTAATTTCCAGAATCTGCTTATGAGGCAGGGGGTCGTGAACACGCACCACCTTTGCTCCTTTTTCAAGGGCAAGTCCGTGTAAAAACAGGGTAGGAGGAAGGCTGTCTGCCGGTGAAATTTCCAGCAGTCTCCAGATCATGGACTTGCGTGACATGCCGGCCAGGAGGGGATAATGTTCGTTTTTCAAGAGGTCAAGATGTGACAGCAGGGTGTAATTTTCTTCCAGGCTTTTGGAGAACCCGAAGCCGGGGTCAAGGAGGATGTCGGGAACACCGCCGGCACGTAACACCGCCGCCTTTTTAAAGAGTTTGTCGAAGACCTCCGGTAGAAAATCAGAGTATTTTCCGGTGGTGTGTACATCGGCCATGGAGCGGCCTTCCTGGTGCATCAGGATATAAACCGGCTTCCTTTCTATAATGAGGGGAAACATGGCCTCGTCAAAGTCTCCGCCCGAAATATCATTGATCAGGGCCGCACCGGCATTCAGGGCTTCGCGGGCTACTGAAGCGCGGAAAGTATCGACGGAAACGGGCGTCTCCGGAAATCGCTCCCGGAGCTTTTCAATGGCAGGAATCACCCGGTTCAGTTCTTCCTCTTCCGTTACTTCCCTGGCGCCCGGACGGGTGGAATAGCCTCCCACATCAAGAAGGTGTGCACCTTCCCCGATCATCGTTCCAGCTTTTTTGAGAAACGCTTCTTCATTAGGATTAAATCTGCTATCTTTGTAAAATGAATCCGGCGTAACATTCAGGATT
>JBEBRS010000231.1:0-5270 GCA_040394705.1 Leadbetterella byssophila | reverse complement strand
GTAGCAAACAGGGCCGCGTTAGACGTAGTTTTCTTCCAGAAAAAGCCCAGGATAAACATGGCAAAAATACCGGGCGAAACAAAGCCCGTATATTCCTGGATATACTGGAACCCGCCTTTTTTGTCGATACCCAGGTGAGGGGCAATGAACACCGCCAGGATCATGGATACCACTACCGTAATTTTACCGATATTCACCAACGACTTTTCAGAGGCATTGGGATTGATTTTCTTCTGGAAAATATCCAGGGTAAAAATGGTGGCGATACTGTTGGCTTTCCCCGCCAGCGAAGCCACAATAGCCGCCGTAAGGGCCGCGAAAGACAGGCCTTTCAATCCGGGAGGCAGGAGGTTCAGCAGTACGGGATAGGCCCGGTCAGGATTTAACTCCCCGCCCTGCATCATTTCGGTCTGGAAAAGTCCTTTCTGGTAAAGGAAGAAAGCCGCGATACCCGGCAGCACCACAATCACCGGCATAAGCATCTTCAAAAATGCGGCGAACAAGATTCCGTTCCGGGCGGTAGGCAGGTCGGCACCGAGCGCCCGCTGGGTGATATACTGGTTACATCCCCAATAGTTAAGGTTCACGATCCAGAGACCGCCCAGCAGCATGGTCAGGCCGGGGATATCGAGATAATGGGGGTGATCACGCTCAAAGATCATGTGAAAATGCCCCGGTACTTCTTTCGTCAGGATAGAAAATCCCTGGAGGGCACCTTCGGCACCGTGTTTGTCCGCCACCATATCCAGGGCCAGGTACGTGGTAATCAACCCGCCCAGGATCAGGAAAAACACCTGGATCACATCGGTAAAGCCAATCACCTTCATACCGCCCAGGGTAATAAAAATGGCAAAAATGGCCAATGCGTACATGCACATGGTGATGTTCAGACCGGAGATACTGTTGATGGCCAGGGCACCCAGGTACAGGATAGACGTGAGATTCACTACCACATACAGCAGCAACCAGAAAACGGCCATGATCATGGCCACCGTGCCGTTATACCGCTGATGCAGGAACTGGGGCATGGTGAAGATCTTGTTTTTCAGGTAAACCGGGATAAAGAAAATGGCCACAATAATCAGCGTGGCGGCGGCCATCCACTCGTAGGCAGCAATAGCCAGCCCCAGGCTGAAGCCTGAACCGCTCATGCCGATAAACTGCTCGGCGGAAATATTGGATGCGATCAGGGAGGCGCCAATGGCCCACCAGGTGAGGGAACCTTCTGCCAGGAAGTAGTCTTTGGTACTGCTTTTTTCTTGTTTTTTGCGGTTATAAATCCAGAGGCCATATCCGGCCACTATCACAAAGTAGATCAGGAATACGATGTAATCCTTGGTGCTCAGGAAATTCATTCAGGTTGAATTGGTTTAAAAGATATATCGGTTCACCAGGTTTTCAAGGTACTCCTGCTTTCCGCTTACCGCTTGGGGTTCTCCGTGGGAAGCGGCGTAATCGCGGAGGTCTTCCAGCGAAAGTCTGCCTTCTTCGAACGCTTTGCCCTGTCCGGAGTCAAACGACGAATACCTGTCTTTCCTTAATTTCGCATAATCTGATTTTTGCAGAATTTCTTCGGCTACCAGCAGCGATTTTGCAAATATATCCATTCCTCCGATATGTGCATAAAAAAGATCCTCCTGATCGGTAGAATTTCTTCTGATTTTCGCATCGAAGTTAATTCCACCGCCCTGGAACCCACCGGCCTCCAGAATGATCAGCATAGATTCTACCAGCTCATTGATATTGTTTGGAAACTGGTCGGTATCCCAACCGTTCTGGTAGTCGCCCCGGTTGGCATCAATAGAGCCCAGCATGCCGGCATCGGCCGCAATCTGAAGTTCGTGCTGGAAAGTATGCCCGGCCAGGGTGGCGTGGTTCACTTCCAGGTTGAGTTTAAAATCGCCCAGCAGGTCATATTGTCTCAAAAACCCGATCACGGTTTCGGCATCGTAATCGTACTGGTGTTTGGAAGGCTCGCAGGGCTTGGGTTCAATGAAGAAGGTACCTGTAAACCCGTTTTTCCGGGCGTAGTCTTTTACCGTGTGCAGGAAACGCGCGAAATGCTCTTTTTCCCGTTTCATGTCGGTATTCAGCAGGGTCATATATCCTTCTCTCCCCCCCCAGAAAACGTAATTCTCACCGCCCAGGGCGATGGTGGCGTCAAGGGCAGCCTTCACCTGGGCCGCGCCGTGGCTCAGTACGTGAAAATCAGGGTTGGTAATGGCGCCGTTCATGTAGCGGCGGTTGGAAAACAGGTTGGCGGTACCCCAAAGCAGTTTTACCCCAGATTCCTTTTGCTTTTGTTGCGCGTATTCGGTCAATGCGGCCAGTCGTCGTTCGTTTTCGGCCACATCCGTACCGTAGTCTACCACATCTACATCGTGGAAACAGTAGTACGGCAGGTTCATCTTGGTGATAAACTCAAACGCCGCGTCCATCTTATCCTTTGCCCGCTCAATGGGGTCATTTTTCACATCCCAGGGGAAAATATGAGTGGGTTCACCAAAAGGATCCGAGCCGTTTCCATTAAAAGAATGCCAGTAGGCGCACGCAAACCGCATGTATTCTTTCATGGTTTTCCCGGCTACTATCCGGTTTTCGTCGTAGTAACGAAACGCCAGGGGATTGTCTGTATCTTTTCCTTCGTAACGGATCTCTCCAATGTTTTTGAAATATTCTTTTTCTCCTTTAACGATTGCCATTTTCTTCTAATTTAGTATTTAAGATTTCTTTCCATTCTTCGTATAATTCGTCATAGACCGCGGTGGCCCGGGGTTCTACTGTACCGATCTTCTCCATGCCGGAGAAAGCTTCCGAGGGGGTTTTAAAGTACCCGGTTCCCATTCCCGCGCCCAAAGCAGCCCCTACGCTGCCGTCGTTTTGGTACAGCTCCACCGCCACGCCCGTGGCCCCGATAAAGTCGTCTTGGAACACCTCGCTCAGGAAGAGGTTGGAATGCCCGGCCTTGATCAGGGAAGGGGAATAGCCGTTTTCCCGCATGATATCCAGTCCGTAGCGGAAAGAAAACGCGATTCCTTCCATCATTCCTTTCAGGATATGGGCGGCGGAGTGGCGGTTCAGGTCGATGTGGCCGATGTGCGCACCGACATTACGATTACCCAGGATACGTTCCGCACCGTTTCCAAAGGGCAGTACACGGAGGCCTTCCGCGCCCGTGGCCACGCCCGCGGCCAAACGATTCATTTCCGGGTAGCTCATCCCCCCGCCCAGGAGTTTCCTGGCCCAGCTGTAGAGAATACCTGTACCGTTGATACAAAGCAGTATCCCCGTTCGCACCCGCTCGGACAGGTAGTTCACATGCGCGAACGTATTCACCCGCGAGGCCCGGTCGTACACCAGGGCATCGCTCACCCCGTAAATCACGCCGGAAGTACCCGCCGTAGCGGCCACTTCACCGGGTTGAAGCACATTCAGGGAAAGCGCGTTATTGGGTTGGTCTCCGGCTTTGTACCCTATGGCCACGCCCGGCGCCAGGTCCAGCTCCCGGGCTACCGCCGCGGAAACACTTCCGTGTTCCGAAAAAACGGGCCGGATCTCCGGGAAGAGGTCCGGAGAAAAACCGAAGTATTCCAGGAGGGAGGCGGAGAGGGTATTCGACTGAAAATCCCAGAAGATACCTTCTGAGAGCGCGCTGATACTGGTGGTCAGGGTACCCGACAGCCGGTAGGCGATGTAATCGCCGGGCAGCATGACCTTGTCGGTCTTATCGTACAGTTGAGGTTCGTTTTCTTTCACCCACGCCAGCTTCGAGGCCGTGAAGTTCCCGGGAGAGTTGAGGTGGTGTTCGAGGGAGAACGCGTGACCCAGGGCGTCAAAGGCCCGGGCGCCGGTCTCCACGGCGCGGCTGTCGCACCAGATAATGGAATTTCTCAGGGAATTTCCTGCCGCGTCTACCACCACCAGGCCGTGCATCTGGTAAGCTATACCGATGGCCCCGATATCTTTTGGATCATATTTTCCGGTTGCATGCGATTTTTTAATCGCCTTTTTCGTATTTTCCCACCAGATTTCAGGATCCTGCTCCGCCCATCCCGATCGTGGGGCAAGTATTTCAGCTTCTGTTTCAGGATACTGTACAGAAGAAACGGGCCGTCGCGTAGCCGCGTCTACTACGGAAATTTTAACCGAGGAGGTACCGAGATCTATACCTAATAAATACATTCGGGCGAGGGTTGAATAAAAATAATGCAATCGATTGCGTAAATTTAGACCGTCCGCTTATATTTACCAAAATTTACTGAAAAAAAATTCGCCTTGAAGAAGAAAGTCACCATTTACGATATCGCGCGGGAACTCAAAGTCACCGTCTCTACGGTCTCCCGGGCGTTGAACGATTCCCGGAGCATCAGTGTAGAAACCAAGAACCAGGTGCGGGCCATGGCCCGGCAGATGAACTATAGTCCGAATAAGCTGGCGGCCTCCCTGAAATCGGGGAAAACCTATACCATCGGGGTGATTGTACCCAGCGCGCGGGTCCAGTTTTTTGCGTCAGTGATCCACAGCATTGAACTGGCTTTGAAGACTGCGGGCTACGGCATCCTCCTGTACCAGACCAATGAAAGCCTGGAAAATGAGCAGCAGGGGGTCAAAACGCTGTTGGAAGCCCAGGTAGACGGCATCATCGCCTCCCTGTCTCTGGAAACCTCCGATGACATCAGTCATTTCGAAGCCGTGGTGAAACAAGGGAAAGCCCTGGTGCTGTTCGACCGCACCATGGAAAATTTCCATGTACCGTCTGTTACACTAGATGATTTCCGGGCGGGTTACCTCGCGGCGGAGCATCTCATCAAAAAGAATTTCCGGAAAATTACCTTCATAGCCCCACCCCAGAAGATCAGCATTTTTAAACAGCGGGTAGAAGGCTTCCTGGCCGCTTTGAAGGCCTACGAGCTACCGGTAGACGAAAATAGTGTACGGTATGGTACCCTTTCTATTGAAGGCGGGCGAGCCGAAATCAAAAACATGTTGTCTGCCTGCCCTCTGCCTGATGCCGTCATCGCCGGCGACGACTATACTGCCCTCGGCGCACTGCGCCAGTTAAAAGAAGAAGGGGTAGCACCGGGCCGGGTGGCCGTCATGGGCTTTGCCAACGAGGTCTTCTCCGAGTTTATCACCCCTTCACTCACCACCATTGAGCAGCAACCCCACAAGATGGGTGCCGAATGCGCTCGCATTTTCCTCTCCATGATTCAGAAAAAGAATCCCTATGAAAACCCGGAGAAAGTGGTTTTAGAGCCGATACTGGTGGA
>JBEBRS010000230.1:0-5281 GCA_040394705.1 Leadbetterella byssophila | reverse complement strand
TTAGTGTACAAGCCCAGTCTGACCGTATACAAGTCACCGATCTGACGCAGATAAAGCAGGTGTCAGGAGTATCTGTGGCGAAAAATAAAATTCTTTATACCGTCAGTTCGATCGAGAAGAACGAAGAAAAACCTCTGGAGTACGATTACGTTACGCGGCTTTTCCTGGTTTCAGACGACCGCAAAAGCAGCACGGCCCTGACCCGGGAAAATGCGGGTCAGGCCGAACTTTCGCCCGACGGAAAACACGTAGCCCTGGTAAGGCGGGTAAAGGATAAATCCCAGATTTTTATTCTCCCCCTGCACGGAGGAGAACCCTGGCAGCTTACCCACTCCCGGTACGGCGCTTCCAATCCCCGGTTTAGTCCCGATGGCACACGTATACTCTACAGCGTCAGCCTGAAACTGGAAGAACTAGCCAACGATTCCCTCCTGAATCCGGCCCGTAACCTCCCTCCTTTCTCCCTGGAAAAACCGGGGTTTGACTCCGACAATTATCTGTTGGAGAACAAGAAAGTGAAACCCAACCCTGACGGTACCCTGGAGGAAATCAGGGCCTACCTGAATAAAAACGAAGACGACAAGAAAACCAGGGTCTTCACCCGCCTGAACTTCCAGGGGGAAGCCAACCTGAACGGGGATATTTCGGTGAGTCATCTCTACGAGATCGACGTGCGGGAGAACGCTACTCCACGCGCCCTTACTTCGGGATATGCTTCGTATAACGGCGCGGTTTATTCGCCCGACGGCCAGAGTATTTATGCCAGTACTGCCCGTGATTTGAGTACGCACCCCGACAGGGTCAATGAGAACCGGATTGTGCAGATCCGCCGGGGAGATCTCTCCCAGAAAACCATACTGGAACAGAAAGAAACGGCATTCCGTGGCTTCAGCGTGTCGCCTTCGGGAAAAAAGGCCGCTACCCTTATTACTGCCACCGGCGGTTTAAGTTACGGACGCCTGGCCCTGCTTAACAGCGACGGCACCGGACTGAAATTTATCGATTTCGACCGTACCCCTTCCAATTTCAATTGGAGTCCTGATGAGAAAACCCTGTGGTTTACCGCGCAATCGAACGGAGGAAGCCCCGTTTTCAAACTTGATGTCCGCAGCGGAAAAGTGAGCCGGATCACGGATTTTGATACGGGTATCGCCCAACTTTCACACCTTGAAAACGGAGAATGGGTCTATGCGAAAACCGAAGTGGCCAACCCCAACGAATTGTACCTGGCCAATGCGGACTTTACGCTCCAGACCCGAATTTCCGACCTGAATACTTCCTGGCTGAAAAACAAAAAGCTGAGTTTCCCGGAGAAAAAGATCTATAAAAATAGCGCCGGCCAGGATATTGAATTCTGGGTAATGAAACCTCTGAATGCGGAGAACGGCAAAAAATATCCTGTGGTTTTACAGTTGCACGGCGGGCCGACCGCCATGTGGGGACCAGGTGAAGGCTCCATGTGGCACGAGTTCCAGTATTTCGCGGCTCAGGGTTACGGCGTGGTCTACCCGAACCAGCGGGGATCTGGCGGCTACGGAAAAGACTTCCAGTTCTCCAATTACCGCGACTGGGGAAAAGGGCCACAGGAAGACGCCTTGGGAGCACTCGATATGGCTTCGAAAGAAAACTGGGTGGACACTTCCCGCCTGGTGATCACGGGAGGCTCATACGCCGGCTACCTGACTGCCTGGATCATTAGCCACGACCACCGTTTCAAAGCAGCATTCGCGCAAAGAGGAGTATATGACCTTACTACCTTTATGGGCGAAGGAAACGCCTGGAGACTAACACCGAATTACTTCGGTTTGCCCTGGGAGGAGGAATCCGTGACCAAAATCCGGGAAAATTCTCCTTATACGTATGTGGACAAGATCACCACCCCATTCCTGATCAAGCACGGCGACAATGACCTGCGCACGGGCGTGATCCAGTCGGAAATGATGTACAAAAGCCTGAAATACCTGAATCGCGACGTAGAATATGTACGTTACCAGGGTGCTACGCATGAACTTTCCAGAACCGGAAATGTACGGCAGCGGATCGATAGGATTTTACGGATTCATGAATTTTTCCAACGGTACATCCGATAATCTTGTACAAGATCTTGTATATTTCTTTCTTCTTACTATCTTTGTAAGAAAAAAGAAAATGCTGACTATCAATTATTCGGTTTTCCGCCAGGAGTTAAAGACTTTCCTGGATAAGGTAAGTCTGAGCCATACGCCCCTGATTGTCACCCGTTCTAAAGGGGAGGATGTAGTCGTACTTTCAAAGTCTGATTATGACAGCTTGGAAGAGACCTATTATTTAATGAAAAGCCCGGCAAATGCCGCCCGGCTCCTGAAAGGGATAGAAGAGTATAAGCAAGGTAAAGTTATAGAAAAAGAACTTTTTGACGAATGAAGAAACTTTTTCTTGCGGATGCCTGGGAGGATTACCTCCACTGGCAGGCAGCCGATAAATCCACACTAAAGAAAATAAACGCGCTCCTCAAAGAGATCGAAAGAACTCCTTTTGACGGCAGCGGAAAGCCGGAACCTTTAAAATATCAACTGACAGGCTGGTGGTCAAGAAGGATCAACCTGGAACACCGGCTGGTGTATAAAGTAGAGCACAATACCGTCGTTATTCTCCAATGCCGGTATCATTACTGATCAGTACTTCACTTTTGAGCGCTTCACGCCTTTGAACGTCATCTTTACGGGTAGAATATTCCCTTCTTTATCGAAGTACATCCGGTCTATGCAGGTTACCCGGGCATTCCGGTCGGTTTCACCCAAAGGGCGCCGATGATACACGATATACCATTCATCTTTCCCCGCATTATGAATGACGGAATGATGGCCCGCGCCGGTGGCAATGGCCGGATCCTGCTGCAGGATTGTCCCTTTTCTTTCGAAAGGTCCCAGTGGGCTGTCAGCTACCGAATAGGCTACTGAATAATCGGGGCCGGTCCATCCCCCTTCTGACCACATAAAGTAATATTTCCCTTCCTTCTTAAACATGAACGGGCCCTCCACGTATTTTTCGGGCGTAATTTCTTTAAATACCGTACCGTCTTCAAAAGGAATAAATCCTGTAAAATCTTCATTCAGCTTTGCCATATTGCAATGCCTCCAGCCTCCATAAAACAGGTAATAATCGCTACCGTCCTTGAAAACAAACTGATCGATCGGCTGGGCACCGTTATGAAAACGATCGATCAACGGTTTCCCGAGATGATCCCGGAAAGGGCCTTCCGGTTTATCGGCTACGGCCACCCCGATTCCCCCGGTTTCCTGGTCGTTCTGAATATCATTTGCCCCGAAAAAAAGGTAATATTTCCCTCCTTTTTCGATAATGGCGGGCGCCCATACCGCCTTTTTTGCCCAACGGACGGCCGCGGTATCCAGTATGCGGTGGTGCTTGGTCCAACGGGTCAGATCAGGAGATGAAAACGCATCAAAAAATACCTGCTTCTCATAGGGAGCTGAATACGTGGGGTAAATCCAGTACTGCCCGTTAAAAATAATGCCCTCCGGATCGGCATACCAGCCCTCAAAAACCGGGTTTCCCGAATGGCGCTTCTGTGCAGATCCGTTTACTGCCATAAACAAGCTCAGCACAAAAAGAATAATTTTTTTCATTATCGTTATGGTAATCAGGTCACAAGTTAGTAAAAAAACGCCGAAGGTAAGACCTCCGGCGTTTCTGCTTTTGTACATATATTTTGAAAGATAGGAATTATTTCTTCACTTTTGCGGTAGACGACAGGCATTTCTGATCAGGACATACGGTAATGGGTTCGATGTCGTGATCGTCTTCATCGCCTCCTTTTTTCCCGTCTTCACCGATTTCATCGTTTTTCACCGTTCCGTCATTGTCTTTGTTGTCGTCTGGTGTAGAGTCAATGTCTTCCAGGTTTTTATCGTTCTTCGCCCCGCTGATTTCTGCGGTGTTGACAATTACCGTAGCACCTATAGCGTCATTATTGAGGGTAAAGGTGATGGATACGGTGGCGTTGGCGCCTGCCGCGAGTACAGGTATCGCTCCTGCCCACTTCGCCTTGCTTCCGTCCAGCGTCCAGTTTGCGTCGTTCAGGGTCAGTCCGGTAGGAATATAGTCCACCAGGTCAATATCTGTAGCATCCACATTCCCCTGGTTGAATACTGTAATGTCAAACGTCACGGTATCGCCCGGTTTAAAGATATTCTTCTGACCGGATTTCAACGTTTTTCTTAAGGCCAGGTCAAAGATTCCGTCTTTCACCCTTACCGTTACTTCGGAAGGCTTCTTACAATCTTCCACCTCACAGGCCGCGTAGTAAGTGGTGGTGGTTTCCGGAGTAACCCCGAGTGTAGCACCGGTGCCCAGCACCTCTGTCAATGCCGCGTCTTTGTACCATACTAAGGTTCCTGTCTGACAGGAGCCGGTTAAGGTGCTGCTTTCGCCTTTCATCACTTCTTCCGGATCTGCACTCAGTACCGGTGCGGGGAAATCCGGTGTTACGGTCACTACCGACTGGGTCGGTTCGCTCACGCAATCCTGGGTAGCACATACCGCATAGTAGGTATGCGTTTCTTCGGGCACAAATGTCAGCAGGGTTACCTCCTGGGTGAGTGCCGCATCGCTGTACCACTTCACTTGGCCCGAGGCGCAGGTAGCTGAAAGCGTGATCTCTTCCCCTTCACATACTTTATGCGGGCCCGATAACGGAGGTTCCGGTTTGTCTTTCTTCGTTACCACACCCTCATCTGTAGCGGTACATCCGGTGAGAAGAGAGGTGACGATTACCGTATAGGTACCGGGTGTATTTACGGTGATCTCCTGCGTATTGGCCGTAAAGCCATTGGGGCCCGTCCAGCTGTAGCTCACCCCTGCGCTGCCTTGCGCGGTCAGGGTCACTTCTGTCTGATCACAGGTCATGTCTTTGTTGTCTACCGTTACCGTTGGAGGGGTGATATCCTGTGCCACCTCGATTTGATCGGTCGCTTTGCAGCCCCCGTCTGTAGTTACTTCCACGCTATACATACCGGGAACAGAGGTCATAAATGAAGCCACATTGCCCGGATCGGTCGCTCCCGCGGGTACGGTCCACTTGTACGTAATTCCATCACCCGTAGCAGCAGCCGCTACTGTTACCTCCGTAATCAGACAAGTCAGTTTGCCGGCTTCTACAATGACGGTAGGTAGTGTATTTACGGTTACCGTACCGGTAGCGCTCGCTTCACAACTGGTGCCGATTACACAGGTGGCCGTATAAGTAGTCGTTGCCGCCGGGCTAACTGTAAGGGTGTTGCCC
>JBEBRS010000229.1:0-5317 GCA_040394705.1 Leadbetterella byssophila | reverse complement strand
CCGATGTCGCCAAAGACGGCCTCCTCCAGGGACCTTCTACCGAACTATACCAACAAATAGGCGAAAAATTCCCCGAATTAAGCCTGATTGCCAGCGGCGGAATCAGCACGATGGCCGACATCCAAACCCTTAACGCCTTGGGTATTTACGGGGTTATTGTGGGCAAAGCCATATACGAAAACCGGATTTCTCTCCAAGAAATAGAACAATTTTATGCTCACTAAACGCATCATCCCCTGCCTGGATATCAAAGACGGACGAACCGTCAAAGGAACGAATTTTGTTAACCTGAAAGATGCCGGCGACCCCGTGGAACTGGCGCGGATCTATGCGAACGAAGGCGCGGACGAACTGGTTTTTCTCGATATCACCGCCACTGTTGAAAACCGGAAAACCCTGCTGCACCTGGTAGACCGGGTAGCACACGCCATCAATATTCCTTTCACCGTAGGCGGAGGCATTGGCAGTGTGGCTGACGTATCTGCCCTGTTGCAGGCCGGTGCCGACAAGATTTCCATTAATTCCTCTGCCGTGAAAAATCCGGAACTGGTGGCGGAACTTTCCCGGGAATTCGGCAGCCAGTGCATTGTGGTGGCCATTGATACCCGCGAAGCAGATGGCGTACACCGTGTGCATACCCACGGCGGGCGGAAGGCCACCGACCTCGAAACCGTAGCCTGGGCCAAAAAAGTCAACGCCCTGGGTGCAGGCGAAATCCTCCTGACCTCCATGGATGCCGACGGCACCAAAAACGGCTTTGCCCTGGCCATTACCGCGGCCGTGTCGCGGTCCGTCACCATTCCTGTGATCGCTTCCGGAGGCGCGGGCACCCTGCCCCACTTCCTGGATGTTTTTACGGAAGGGTACGCGGATGCCGCCCTCGCCGCCAGCATTTTTCACTTTAAGGAAATCTCCATTCCCGAATTAAAAAACTATCTCCTGGAAAAAAAACTACCGGTAAGATTCTAAAAATCTGCCATTTTGCCATTATATTTATACATGGCACAGCGTTTGACCGTTATGTTACCCAGTTGAGCCCGAATTAGAATGGCCAATATGGCAGAAAACAAAAAAAGTAAATGCTAGACTTTGATCAAATAGGATTATCCGGGAAGAATATTGAAAGTGTGGAAATGATCGAGATCAGCTCTCCGGAAGAGGTGATCAATGACGACAAAAATCTTCCTGCCGTACTGTCTATACTCCCTTTACGCAATACCGTACTTTTCCCGGGCATTGTGATTCCGGTAACCGTGACGCGCACCAAAGGCATCAAGCTGGTTAAGAAAGCTTACAAGGGCGACAAAACCCTGGGCATTCTTTCCCAGGTAAAACAGACCAGTGAAGAGCCTACCGGCGAAGACCTCTACAAAGTAGGCACCATAGCCCATATCCTGAAAATGCTGGTGTTACCTGACGGCAATGTGACCATCATCCTCCAGGGGCGCAGGCGTTTCCGGGTAGAAGAATATACCCAAACCGAACCTCATCTTCAGGCCCGGGTAGAATACCTGCCCGATAATTTCCCCAATCCCCGGAAAAAGGAAACCAAGGCCCTGACCCAGAGTCTGAAAGAGGCGGCCATGAACCTGACCAACCTCAATCCGGAAATCCCCAGGGATGCACAGATTGCTATCAACAATATCGACTCCCTGGTCTTCCTGACCCATTTCCTGTCTTCTAACCTGAATGTGGCCTTATCCGACAAGCAGGTACTACTGGAAACCATAGACGGGTACGAGCACGCCACCAGCCTTTTGGAACACATGCACAAGGAAATAGAAGTACTGGAAATCAAAAAGGATATCCAGAGCAAGGCTTCTTTCGACATAGATCAGCAACAGCGTGAATATTACCTCCGCCAGCAGATCAAAGTACTCCAGGAAGAGCTGGGAATGGACTCGCCGGACCAGGAAGTAGAAAAACTGAGAGCCAAAGGGGCCAAAAAGAAATGGCCCTCGGAAACCAACGAGCACTTCAACCGGGAGCTGAACAAAATCATGCGTACCAACTCCATGTCGCCCGAATACGGCATTGCCCTGGGCTATGCCGAACTCCTGGCCGACCTCCCGTGGAACGAATACAGCAAAGACAATTTTTCGCTCAGCCGGGCGAGGAGAATACTGGACAACGACCATTTCGGCCTCACGAAGGTGAAAGAAAGAATCCTGGAATACCTGGCCGTCCTGAAGCTGAGGAACGACATGAAAGCCCCTCTGCTTTGCCTGTACGGCCCTCCGGGGGTAGGGAAAACTTCCCTCGGCAAATCTATCGCCAAGGCCCTGGGCAGAAAGTACGTTCGTATGGCTCTGGGCGGACTTCACGACGAGGCCGAAATCCGCGGGCACCGCAAAACCTATATTGGTGCGATGCCCGGCAAGATCATTCAGAATATCCAGAAAGCAGGCTCCGGGAACCCGGTTTTTGTACTCGACGAGATAGACAAAATCTCCCGCGATCACCGGGGCGACCCTTCCAGCGCCTTGCTGGAAGTACTGGACCCCGAGCAAAATAATGCCTTTAAAGACAATTACCTGGAGGTGGATTACGATCTCTCCCGCGTGATGTTTATCGCTACAGCGAACTCTCTCGATACCATACAGCCGGCCCTCCGTGACCGTATGGAGATCATTGAACTGAGCGGTTACACGGTAGAAGAAAAGCTGGAAATTGCCAAGCGACACCTCCTGCCCAAGCAGCTGGAACTGCACGGTCTGAAACCTTCCGACCTGAAACTTACCAAAGCCGCCAGCCTTCGCATTATCGAAGGATATACCCGGGAGTCGGGCGTACGAAACCTGGAACAAAAAATCGGAAGCGTGGTACGGAAAATTGCCAAGTCTGTAGCCATGGAAGAAGCCTATAACCCTACCCTTACCCCCGAAGACATCGAAACCCTGCTGGGCAATCCCGTCTTCGATAAAGACCTCTACGAAGGAAACGACTTTGCGGGCGTGGTAACCGGCCTGGCCTGGACACCCGTAGGCGGTGACATCCTCTTTATAGAGTCCAATGTAAGCCGGGGCAAAGGGCAACTCACCCTGTCGGGACAACTCGGAGATGTCATGAAAGAGTCGGCCATGACCGCCCTTTCTTACCTGAAAGCCCATGCCGAAGACCTGGAAATCGACTACCGCGTATTCTCCAATTACGACCTTCATATTCACGTACCCCAGGGCGCAGTACCCAAAGACGGTCCATCGGCGGGCATCACCATGCTTACCTCCATGGCTTCCATCTTTACGCAGCGCAAGTTGAGAAACCACCTGGCCATGACGGGAGAAATTACCCTGAGAGGAAAAGTACTGCCCGTAGGAGGCATCAAAGAAAAAATCCTGGCCGCCAAAAGAGCCAATATCCGGGAAATTATCATGTCGTATAAGAACCGGAAAGACGTAGAAGAAATCGGCGAAGAATATATCAAAGGACTGACTTTCCACTATGTCAATTATGTAGAGGAAGTGCTGGAAGTGGCCCTGCTCAAAGAAAAAGTAAAAAATCCGGTGAAGTTTATCTTCAAAGAAGACGACAAAAAATAAAGTCGTCTTCTTCCCCTTCCACCGGCCGCCCGCCAGGAAATGTGATACAGATCATTGCTTTTTTATTTCAAATGATTTAACTTTGAGATATAAGCGAAACAGTTATGACAAATTCTGAAACGGTGCAATCCCTCGTGGAATCCGCCAAAATCTATCAGATGGTAACCGAAAGGCTGGACCTGATAGACGGCAAAGAAGAGCTTACCTTTGAATCGGAACTGATGGAACTTATACTGGAATTCTACAGCGGTGATGAAAATGACCTGCCGGTAGAAAAGCTCCAGAAGTTTTCCATGATGCAGGTGATGTACTACCTGCAAGCCTCCCACAAACTGTATATTTCCAAAACACTCCCCGAAATAGAACAGTCTATGGCCCATATTCAGCGGAGGTACTACGACACTCCCCAAATACTGGATGCCCTCGTGCTGTTTTTCGACCATTACAAAACCGGCTTTCTGGAACATATCCGGATGGAGGAAAGGGATTTTTTCCCTTATCTTAAAAAATTACACCATGCCTACGCCGGTGGTCTTAGCCGGGAAGAGACAAAAGCCCTGCTGAACAATAACTCTATTGACCAGTTTATAGATGATCACGACGCCGTGGAAGATGAACTCCGGCATGTTTCCGCGCTGATCCATAATTATGCCGAAGGGGAAACCATCCCTCTGCCTTTCAAGGTCTTCCTTAACCAGGTAGAACTTTTTGAAATGGACCTGCGCAAACACGCCATTATTGAAGACCATGTGCTGGTACCTATGGCCCAGAGAATAGAGAAGGAACTACGTCAGCGTATCTTACTTTGCGCTGTACCCAAACTTAGACCTAACCTGAACACCTTATGAAACTTCTCTCCTTTTTCCTTCTTATTTCCAGCGTTTCCCTTGCCCAAAGCTTTAAAATCATCGGCTATTATATGCCGTCAGCCGACCCAGTCAATATAACGCCTTATACCCATATCAATTATTCCTTTGCCATTCCTGCCAAAACGGGCGACACCCTCCTGCCCCTGCGCAATCCGGGAAATGCCCGGAAAATGATCACACAGGCACATGAGATGGACAAGAAGATTTTCATCTCTGTAGGCGGGTGGGGCATCGGTGACGGAGGCGGAGACGATACCCGGTTTCATAAAATGGCGGAAACTGCCCAGGGACGCCAAAACTTTATTCAAAGTACCATGAAGATGGTGGAAGAATACGGATTTGACGGGGTAGACCTCGACTGGGAGTACCCGGACGAAGATTCTCCCTCCGCA
The DNA here is from genome assembly GCA_040394705.1 of Leadbetterella byssophila. Taxonomy (GTDB): domain Bacteria; phylum Bacteroidota; class Bacteroidia; order Cytophagales; family Spirosomataceae; genus Leadbetterella; species Leadbetterella byssophila_B. The sequence goes on along the minus strand of JBEBRS010000229.1, from coordinate 517 downwards.
GACCATTACGTACTGCTGGTGACTGACCTGGCCGACGCCCTGCACAAGCAAGACAAACAGCTTACAGCGGCCGTGATCTCTTACGGCAAAAAAGGGTACGGCATCAAAAAAGAGGCTTTTGAGAAAATGGACTGGATCAACCTGATGGCTTACGACGACGATTACGGTCCGGACTACGTCAAGGCACACTCTCCGTATTCCCTGGCTTTGCGGTCTCTTGACTACTGGCTGAATGAGCGTGGTCTCCCGCCGCACAAAGCCGTGCTGGGACTTCCTTATTATTCCAAAAAGGGAATGGGAAATTTTGGCCCTGATTACAAAACCCTCCTGAAAGACGGGGCCAGTCCTTATGACGATTACTGGAAAGGCGCATTCTATAACGGCATCCTTACCATTCGTCTGAAAACCCGCCTCGCCCTTGACCGCCAAATGGCCGGAGTGATGGTGTGGGAAGTGCGGCACGACACCCAGGATGAATATTCACTGGGCAAAGCCATTCACGATACGGTGAAGCAGA
>JBEBRS010000228.1:0-5326 GCA_040394705.1 Leadbetterella byssophila | reverse complement strand
AGTTCTGAGTAGTTAGTTCTGAGTAGTTAGTTTTGAGTAGTTAGTTTTGAGTAGTTAGTTTTGAGTAGTTAGTTCCAGGTAATTAATTCCGGGGGCACTCCACAATCATAGCTCGCAAGTCCGGAGCTGGAAGTTACACCCTCATCGGCTTCTCATTCATTTCCAGCGTTCCTTCCGCAAAGGCCGTATAAAGCGACTCCGCTTTTTGCAGGGATTCCTCCAGGTCGTCGTTCAGCAGCACCACATCAAACCGGTCCTGGAAAGACATTTCGAACTTTACTTTGTAGAGCCGTTTCGAGAGGCTTTCCTCGGTTTCGGTGCCGCGGCTTCTCAGGCGGTTTTCCAGTTCTTTCAGGGAAGGGACTTTCACAAAAATGGCCAGGGCGTTATCTCCGAAGTATTCTTTCAGTTTCAGGCCGCCCATCACGTCTACGTCAAAGATCACATTTTTGCCCTCTGACCACAATCTTTCCACTTCGCTCTTGAGTGTGCCGTAGTAGCCGCCGGGGTATACTTCTTCCCATTCCACAAACGCGTTTTCCCGGATCTTTTCCTGGAATTCTTCAATGGAGAGGAAATAATAGTCTTTGCCGTGTACTTCGTTCCGGCCTCGTTTGTCGCGCGTGCAGGCCGATATGGAGAATCCCAGGTTTCCGTGTACAGACAGGAGGTGTCTGACTAAAGTAGTTTTGCCCGACCCTGACGGGGCGCAGAAGATAATGGCTTTACCGTTCATGGTATATTGGAGTTATAAAAAAACCACCGGGAGGGTGGTTTCTTATGCTTTCGATTAACGCGTTACGCGGTAAATACTTCTTGAATAACTTTAATGTTCAGGACTAACCCGATCACCAGAAGAACGCCTATTCCGATTTTAAGCCTTACTTCGTTGATGATTTTTTCCGGGCAGCATTTTCTTTCCACTTTGTTTTTAAGACAATCCCGAATGATTTTCTCCAGCTCGTCTGTGGTTTCCGGTGATTCATCTGTAGCTTCCAGGCGGGCCTTGAGTTCCTCGATAGTCTGGGAGCCATCCAAAACCGACTGCACCATCTTCTCTACGCACTTGTCGTGCTCATTCGCCTGATTGATTCGCGGGCTAGAAGTCATTTCCAAAAAAGTTTTTAATCATCTCAATTCTTTATATCCCATGGACTTTGCATAAGAACGTAATTTCTCCTTCAATAAGTTCCGTGCGCGGTGCAATCTTGAACGCACCGTACCGATGGGAATGTCCAGAATTTTGGCCATTTCCTCGTAAGTGAAGCCTTCTATGTCGCAAAGAATAATGACCGTACGGAAATCTACCGGGAGGCTGTTCAGGGCAGTAGCCACTTCGTCGCCAATGAGGTCCTGAACCGCCTCAATACGCAGATCTGTAGTGCTTTCTACTTCCGCGTCCTCGTTAGAGTTGTACACGGTTTCTACTTCCTGGTAATCAATTTTCGACGGCTCCTTGCTCTTTTTGCGGTAGTCGTTAATAAAGCTGTTTTTAAGGATTCTAAATAACCAGGCCTTGGCATTTGTACCCTGCTGAAAGGAATTTATGAAGCGAAAAGCTTTCATGTAGGTATCCTGCAGAAGGTCGTTCGCATCGTCCTCGTCGTTGGTAAGTCGGTACGCGAAGTTATACATGGAGTCTATCTGGGGCATAAACTCCTGGTTAAATATCCGGTGCTTTTCCTCATCGGTATATTTTGGCCTGCTTACTTCTATTTCTTCTTCCTCCATGTGATTTTCTGGTTTGTGCAAAATTACCGTATTTTTTTTATCCCTTTCATGTACTTTAGGATAAAATTGAACTTTCCCGGGCTGAACGGGGGAATTATGCGAAATTTTTTATCTGTAGTTCATTTTCAGGCTACCATTGAGCGCGTGTCCACACTCACAGCCCACAGCTCATAGTTCACAGCTCTCGGCTCAAAGCACTCAGCTCATAGCTCGCACCTCCCCCCAATTCCTTATCTTTGCAAAAAATAGTGTATTGTACAGGTGAGAGATTATTTATCGGAATTAAATGAGCCACAACGGGAAGCGGTGACCCACACACAAGGCCCCCTGATGATTATTGCCGGAGCCGGTTCCGGGAAAACAAGGGTACTGACATACCGCATAGCCTACCTGATAGAGCAGGGAGTAGACCCCTTTAATATTTTGTCGCTGACATTTACCAACAAAGCGGCGGAGGAAATGCGGCACCGGATAGAGAAAATTATAGGGTCTGAAGCCCGGAACCTCTGGATGGGTACATTTCACTCGGTTTTTGCCAAAATATTGCGGATCGACGGATTTAAGCTGGGGTACACGTCCAATTTCACCATTTACGATACAGACGACAGCAAGTCGCTGCTGCGTTCCATCATCAAGGAGATGCAGTTGGACGATAAAACCTATAAACCCAACTATGTGCTGAACCGGATTTCCGGGGCGAAGAATAACCTGATTTCCTGGCAGATGTACAACGAAAACCCGGTGTTTCAGGCCGAAGATACCGCCGCCCAGATGCCTGAACTGGGCCGGATTTACCGCACCTACGCCATGCGCTGTTTCTCCGCCAATGCCATGGATTTCGATGACCTCCTCTTCAATACCAATGTGCTTTTTCGCGATCATCTCGATGTGCTGAACAAATACCAGCATAAATTCAGGCACGTGATGGTAGACGAGTTTCAGGATACCAACATCAGCCAGTACCTGATTACCCGGAAACTGGCGGCGGTTACCCAGAACATCTGCGTGGTGGGAGATGACGCCCAGAGTATCTACGCGTTCCGTGGCGCCAATATCCAGAATATCCTGAATTTCCGGAAGGATTACCCCGACCTGAAAGTGGTGAAACTGGAGCAGAACTACCGCTCAACCCAAAACATTGTCAATGCCGCGAACTCCCTCATCGCCCGGAACAAGGGACAGTTGGAGAAGAATATTTTTTCCGACAACGAAGAAGGAGCCAAGATAGAAGTGATCCGGGCCATGTCAGACAACGAAGAGGGCCGGATTATTTCCCACGAAATTTTTGAAGGAAAGCTCACTGGGCTGAAAAACAGTGATTTTGCCATTCTTTACCGGACAAACGCCCAGTCGAGGGCCTTTGAAGAGGCCCTGCGGAAAATCAATATTCCTTACCGGATCATCGGGGGACTTTCCTTTTACCAGCGCAAAGAGATCAAGGATATCCTGGCCTACCTCAGGTTTACGACGAATCAGAAAGACGAAGAGGCGTTTAAGCGGATTATTAACCAGCCCAAGCGGGGAATAGGGGACACCACCGTAGCGAAAATTGTGGTGACCGCCGCGGAGCAACAGGTCAGTATCTGGGACGTGGTCAGTCACATCCGGAATTTTTTTGAAGGAAGGGCCGCCAACGCCATTGAAGGGTTTGCCGACCTGATCCGAAGCTATATTTTGATGTTGGAAGAAGACAAAGATGCGCACGCCATTGCCCTGCACGTAGCCAAAACCAGCGGTTTACTGCACGAACTCTATATGGATAAGACGGTAGAGGGGGTGGCCCGGCATGAAAACGTACAGGAACTGCTGAATTCCATCCGCGCGTTTGTAGACAACGAAGAAAACGAGGACAAGTCGCTGGGGGCCTTTCTCCAGACCGTTTCCCTGCTGACTACGGCGGATGAGGAAGACGACGGGGACCGGGATAAGGTGACCATGATGACTATTCACGGGGCAAAAGGATTGGAATTTAAGCATGTTTTTGTGGTGGGAATGGAAGAAAACCTGTTTCCTTCTCAAATGATGCTAAAAAACCGGGACGACCTGGAAGAGGAAAGGCGCCTGTTTTACGTGGCCATCACGCGGGCCGAAAAGCAGCTGACCCTCAGTTACGCCCAGCAACGCTACACGTGGGGGAAAATGACCTTCTGCGAGCCAAGCCGTTTCCTGGAGGAGATCGACAGCCAATACCTGCGTTTGGGAGACAAGGGCCTGGGAGGAGACTCATTTTCAGGCGGGCCTGGAGTGAAGCAGGAGTTTCCCCGGAGGGGTACCCCGGTGGGAGAGCCGGTGAAAAGGCCCTCCCCGGCCAGTAATCTCAAGCCTGTGCAGGCCGCTAAACCGGTAGAGGCCCACGTACCGTCGGCAGACTTTACGCCCTCAGATACCCGGAATCTGAAGGCAGGCGACCGTGTAGAGCATCCGAAATTTGGTTTTGGAGAGGTGAAAAAGACCGAGCAGGTGGGAACTACCGCAAAAGCGACGATTGTATTTGAAAGAGAAGGCGAAAAAACATTACTTTTGAGCTTCGCGAAACTGAGAATTTTATAATTTGCCATTATCTAACATCTAATGTCTAATATCTAACATCTAATATCTAACATCTAATGTCTAACATCTAATGTCTAATATCTAACATCTAATATCTAACATCTAACCGCTTAAACAGAATACCTATGCAAAAGACGTCATTATTGCTCATTGCCCTGTTTTGCTCCGTTTCCCTGTTCGGACAAAATCTGCGGGTAGCCACCTACAATATCCGGATGAACCGGGCGAACGACGGGGTGAACAACTGGGTCAACCGCAAAGACAAAGTCAATGAGCTTATCCGCTACCATAATTTTGATATTATGGGTACCCAGGAAGGTTTTAAGGATCAATTGGACGACATTCTGCGTTTAGGCGATTACGCGTACACGGGCGGTGGACGGGACGACGGCAAGGATGCCGGAGAACATTCTGCCATTTTTTACAAGAAAAGCCGGTTTAAACTCCTGAAAGCTGGTGATTTCTGGTACAGCGAAACACCCGATAAACCCGGGAAAGGCTGGGACGCGCGCTGCTGTAACCGGATTTGTTCCTGGGCCAGGTTCCGGGACAAGGTCACGGGGAAAGAGTTCTTTGTATTTAACTCGCATTTTGACCACGAGGGCGTAGAGGCGAGAAAAAATTCAGGTGTTCTCCTGGTAGAGAAAATGAAGGAAATCGGGGGGAAGCTGCCGGTGATCAGCATGGGCGACTTCAATTCTACTCCGGAAACGGAGCAGATCATTCATCTGGGCCGAAACTTTAATGATGCGTTCAGCGCTTCGGTCTTGAAGCCTTACGGCCCTATCGGTACATTCAACGGGTTTAAATACGACGCGCCTCTGAATGACCGGATAGATTATATATTTGTATCCGATCATATTCAAGTGGAGAAATACGGGGTACTTACCGACAGTTACCACCAGAAATTTCCGTCCGATCACCTGCCGGTAGTGGTTGACCTCCTTTTAAAATAACCCACTTGTTTTAAGGATGAACCGATAAGCTCACAGCTCATTGCTCACGGCTCACAGCTCAAAAATATACGCATGAAATAGCCATGAGC
>JBEBRS010000227.1:0-5340 GCA_040394705.1 Leadbetterella byssophila | reverse complement strand
GTAAAAGTTAACGCTACACGTCTTGCATTCCAGCGGTTATCCAGCTTGAGATCCATATTCGAGTAATTGATCCGTGCCGCAAAGAAAGAGGTGAGAAACACATCGCTCACACTGAGCTTCAATTTGGCCTTTTTGTCGAGGAAAGACTTCTGAATTCCCAGATTCACGGCATACTGTGGGCGGGTCATCTCAATAAAGCCGTATAAAGAGGGGGAATTGTACCATGCACTGAGCTCGGCCGACCAATTTCTTTTGAGCGTAAACGTATTCCCACTGTACAGGTTGTAAGCTATCCTACCGGCATTTAAGGCCGCACCGCTCATGTCTTCGTCTTTGAAAAGATTATAATATACGCTGACGCTGTTCTGCATATTCCACCATTTAAAGGGATTCACGGGGAGCGACAGGTTAGCCGAATAATTGCGCATCCCTTTAAGATTTCTGTTGGTCTGGAAAGTAGTACGCGACTCGTCGTCTTGCTCCAGCACCTGAAAAATCATTCCCCGGGTGTCGGCATAAGCCAGCGCCAGAGAATACGTATCTTTGAAGGTGTAGGTCACCTCATACGAATCCGTGAACTGAGGCTGCAAAAACGGATTCCCCAGTTCGTAGGTGTAGGGATCCAGGAAAAAAAGGAAAGGATTCAACTGCTCATAATTGGGCCTGTCGATGCGCTTGCTATACGAATAGCGAATGCTGTTTTGTTCATTAATGGTCTGGTTTACAAACAAGGTGGGAAACAGGTTCAGGTAATTTCGCTTATTGCGTTCTGCAGAAGTGAGGGAATGCCCGTCTGAAAAAGTATGCTCCAGGCGTAATCCCCCCTGAATTGCCCATTTTTCCCACTTATAGCCCGTATTCAGGTAGAGCGCATTCACCATCTCCGTATACTTGAAATGGTTGGTTTTACCCCCGTCATTGATCCATACACCTTCTTCAAAATTTTCAAAAGTAAAGTTGTTGTCCGTGGTCACGTAGCTGCTCTTTGCCCCAAATTCATACTTCATTTTATGGGGTGTCGGAATGACGAAATCCAGTTTTGCAGAGTAAATATCAATGCGCGTAGGCTGACTCATGCGCTGCTGCGTAGTGCTGTCGGGCGAATTTTGCAAACTGTAATAGGTGTTTAGAAAATTCTGATCTGCACTGCTCCTGAAACCACTGTAATCTGCATCAAAAGATACTTCTTTGCCCTCATTTCTGTGACGAAGACTCAGATTACCGGAAAAATTCTGATTATCCATGCTGCGATCTGACCCTGGCAAAAGGTAACTTTCAATGGCCTCCCCGCCCTTAATTTCTTTGATATTGGTGCGCCCGTCGCTCCGCATAGCGCCGTTCCACTGATTATAATCGCCCTGAATACCTACCGTTGTCTTTTCATTCACGAAGTAATCTGCACCACCCCGCACTGCATAAAACATTCCGCCGCCTGCCCGCTGAGAATATTGATCAAATTCAGACCGGGTATTCTCAAATTGCGTGGCCCTCCAGATGGTATTGTCGCTGTAAAACCAATTTCGCCCGATATTCCCGTTCCCAAACAGGTTCCATTTTTTATTCCGGTGATTCAGGGAAAGATTTCCGCTCCCCCGGTAAAGGTCTGAAGTAGAATTCGGAAGAAGCCCGGTGCCGGCCGATAAGCTCAGTGTGCCGTTTGTACCGTGGGCTTTATTTTTCTTCAAACGAATGTGGATGATGCCGGAATTTCCTGCCGCATCGTATTTCGAAGAAGGATTCGTTATCACTTCGATCGCCTCTATCTGGTCTGAAGGCATATTGTTGAGGTACTGTGAAAGAGCCTCTGAAGACATATAATTGATTTTCCCGTCTATCATCACCACCACCCCTGACTTGTTCCGGATCCGGATCTGATCGTTCTGCCGGTCCACCATAATGCCGGGAACCTTCTCCAGCACTTCGAGGGCGGTACTCCCGCTGCCGCTGATGCTGTTTTCTACGTTCACCACCATTTTATCAATCTGCTGCTCAATAAAAGGTTTTTTGGCAGTTACCTGCACGGCATTCAACATCTGGGAAGATTCCTTCAAAACGATGCCGGTAAATGACACACTGCTGTTCTGCGCATTGACTACAAAAGCCGGGCTGTAAAAATCGGCATACCCCACCGCAGAAACTTTCAGGAAATACCGGCTGTCTTCCACTTCTTCTATACGGAATTTCCCTTCTAAATCGGCCGCTGCTGCTTTATAAAGCGAGCTATCCGCCGAATGATACAAAAACACATTGGCAAACGACAGGCCTTCGCCCTTTTCGTCACTTACCGCACCGGAAACATTTCGGGAGTCTTTAGCAAAGGAAACCAATGCGCACAGCATGGCCCCCATGAAGATTAGAGTTTTCATTGTTTTAATAGTAATAGCTTTTTCGAAAGTAAAATTGAAGTATTATGTAATACCCAGTAGCTTATATTACATAAACGGTTGTGTAAAAAGGATAAGCGGCATCCCCGGAAAGAAGATGCCGCAACAGCAATAAGGGTTGCACCTCTAGGTTAAAGTTTTCGGTAAGGCTCGAAAGGCACTTTCAGTAGGGGGAGAACATGTTCATTCTCCTCCGGATTCATGCAGGTATCTATGCCATACACCAGGCGGTCTCTTTCCAGGTAACTGAACGTACCAAACAGCCTGTCCCACACCGAAAAAATATTGCCGTAGTTAGAATCGGTGTAAGGCAGCATATAATGGTGATGCACATGGTGCATATCCGGGGTTACCAGCACCCAGCTCAGGGCCTTGTCGAGTCTGACGGGCATACGGATATTGGCATGATTAAACTGGGAAAGCACCACAGAAAGCGACTGGTACATGAATACCAGCCACATGGGCGCACCGGCGATCACCACGGCAATCACCGTAAAAGCCAGTCGAAACACGCTTTCTCCGGGATGGTGGCGGTTAGCCGTGGTAGTATCTACATGCAAGTCGCTGTGGTGCACCAGGTGAAACATCCACATCCATTTCACGCGGTGTTCCATCCAGTGGATAAAATAGGCACCTATAAGATCCAGCAGCAGCAGGCCCACCACCGTGTACAACCACAGGGGCATCCCCGGCAACCAGGCCAGAATACCGAAACTGTTTTCTACGGCCCAGTCGCTGGACTTCACCAGCACAAACGCCAGGGCAAAATTTACGATGACGGTAGTAAGGGTAAAGAAGATGTTCAACCCGGCGTGCCTTACCTTTTCATACCGGTGTCTGAACAAGGGTATGAAGTATTCTATCATCCAGAAAAGGCCGATTCCGCCCACCAGAATGATGGATCGGTGCAAAGTGGGTATCGTAGCGAAATAGTCTCTCAGTGCTTCCATAGAAAATCAGATATCTTCCAAAAATAATAATTATTCTGGAAAAAGTCATTTATAGCTTCTAAAAGTTGGGCTTGGAGCCGTGAGCTATGAGCGGCGAGCTAAACGACTCATACGCTATAGCAATTTTAATAAAATATTCCGTAATTTTACAGTTTCCGGTGGTAGTACACCGGCTGTTTACAAATCTTAAAATAGGGCTCTTATGTCTTTCAAAAATGTTTTGCTGGCTGCTTTTCTGCCGCTGGTACTGGCGCTGACCCACTGCTCTCACGCCCAAACCCCGGGCATCATCACCGGGGCCGACCAAACCGACCGGTACCTCCCTCTCCTGGAAGGCAAAAGGATTGGCATACTGGCCAACCCCACCACCGTTATTGGCGACAAGCACCTGGTAGACAGCCTTCTTAACCGGGGGGTAAAGATCACTAAAGCCTTTGGGCCTGAACACGGTTTCCGGGGCAATGCCAGCGCCGGGATAAAAGTGGGCGATGAAATTGATGAAGCCACCGGAATCAAAATTGTTTCGCTTTACGGCAAAAAAAGGAAGCCGGCCCCGGAGGACCTGGCAGACGTAGATCTGATGATTTTTGATGTACAGGATGTGGGCTGCCGCTTTTATACCTACATCAACGTGATGCGCGATGTGATGGAAGCCTGCGCTGAAAACGGCAAGCCGCTGTTGATTCTGGATCGCCCCAACCCGAACGGTTACCTGATCGACGGGCCCATTCTCGACATGCGGCTAAAATCGGGAATCGGGCAGTTTCCGGTACCGATTGCACACGGAATGACCATGGGCGAATTTGCCCGGATGATCAATGGAGAAGGATGGCTTCCTAACGGACTAAAAGCCGATATTACCGTAATCCCGGTGGCCAATTATAACCACGACATGGAATACGTACTTCCTGTGAAACCGTCGCCGAACCTGAATACCCAGCAGAGTATTCTGCTTTACCCTGCCACCTGCCTGTTTGAAGGCACCATTCTGAGCGAAGGCCGGGGGACCATGATGCCCTTCGCCGTTACGGGAGCCCCCCTCCTGAAAGGAAAATACGAATTCAGCTTTACACCCCGCAGCATCAAAGGCATGGCCGAAACTCCCCTGCACCAGGATCAGGTATGCTACGGCATGGATTTCAGAAACGTAGATGTTAACGAATTCCGGAAAACGGGCAGAATACCCATAGAGTGGATAATAGAACTGTATAACGCCTATCCGCTCAAAGACAAGTTCTTTGACCAGACCCAGAGCAAGCAAATCGGCAACATCAACTTCCTTGCCGGGGTTTACGACTTTAAGAAGCAGATCGAGTCGGGTACATCTGCCGACGAGATCCGCGCTTCCTGGGAGCCGGGACTGAGTCAGTATAAGGAAATGCGGAAGAAGTATCTCCTTTACGAGTAAGAAACTTTTCCGTTCTTTCCTCCGTTATACATAAGCAATAAAGCTTTTTAAAAAGATGGTAACCGTTTCCGATATAGCGAGAGATAAAATTGTTGAACTGCGCAGCAAAGAAGGGAAAAACGATGCCCACGGTATTCGTGTGGCGGTAGAAGGCGGCGGATGCTCCGGACTGATGTATAACCTGGCTTTTGACGCTGAACAACAGCCCACCGATCACGTTTTTGAAGACAAAGGGGTGAAAGTTTTTGTAGACAAGAAAAGCCTCCTTTATCTGCTGGGTACCGAGTTGGACTTCAGCGACGGCCTGAACGGCAAAGGATTTCATTTCAAAAACCCCAATGCCACCCGCACCTGCGGCTGTGGCGAGAGTTTTTCGGTATAAACAGAAGCTGTTAGAAGTTAGATATTAGAGGTTAGAAATTAGAAGTTAGATATTAGAAATTAGAGGTTAGAACTGAAATCTGTCTTCTAATTTCTAACCGCTAATAGCCAAAGGCTTACTTCCTCAGAATCACAAATTCTACCCGGCGGTTCCGGGCCTGTCCTTCAGTAGTTTCATTAGATGCCACCGGCTTGCTTTCTCCAAAACCTGTACTTT
>JBEBRS010000226.1:0-5426 GCA_040394705.1 Leadbetterella byssophila | reverse complement strand
GATGAACTTCTGAAAATGATAGAAGAGCTTAAAAACAAGTAAGGTCATGCATTATCTGATCCAGGTGAACCTGTATTTGGTATTATTTTTTGGTTTCTACGTCTTTTTCCTGAGGAAGGAGACGTTTTACCAGGCCAATCGGTTTTACCTTATGCTGAGCGGGATCGTATCGTTTGTGATTCCCTTTATACACACGGCCTGGGTGCAGTCGTGGTTTGTAACCCGGGAGGTGAGCCATATTATGGCCAGTTACGATGCCACGGCGCTGGAAATGCCTATTGCGGCGGTAGGGCACCCTTCCGTTTCCCTGAGCGGGATCTTGCTGGCGGTTTACCTGGGCGGAGCGTTGTATTTTACCTGGAAATTCGGAGTGAGTATTTACCGGACTCTCCGGTTTGTGTCTGATTTTGAGGAGAATGACACGCTGGCTTTTTCATTTTTCGGGAAGGTGAGGGTAGGGAAGTCCCTGGCCCGTTATAAGGCCATTTTTGATCACGAACGGGTGCATGTGGTGCAATGTCATTCTTTTGATGTGGTTTTGTTTGAAGTGATCAGTATCCTGTGCTGGGTGAACCCCCTCGTGTATGTGCTGAAGCGGGAGATCCGCCTTTTGCATGAATACCAGGCAGACGACTATGCCAGCCGGATGACGGGTTCCAAGGCCTACTATGCGGCGCTCCTGGTCAGTCGCAAGTTTGGGGTTACCCCCGAGTCTATTCTCAGCAATTCTTTTTTTACCCAGTCTTTTCTCAAGGCGCGCATCCTGATGTTAAGTAAGGAAAGTTCACACAAACGCGCCCTGCTCAAATACGGGTTGGTGGCGCCGCTTTTCCTGGGCATGATGGTGCTGGCTTCTGCGAGCATTGCGCGGTCGGAAAATATCGGGCGGATTGAGCAGTATTCGGAGGAACTGGTGTTTGAAAAACCCTCTGTCTGGGGGATAAAGGAAGTGAAAGTAGACCTGACGGGTTACCGGGAAGACGGTACCGTGAAGAACCTGGGCGACGAGGAAGATATGTCATTTGGAGAGGAAACGGTGAAGTTTACGCCCCCTGCGAAGTCGGTACCCAAAAGTGTGCCTGTACAAGAGGTGTTGGTTTTGCGTGAACCTTCGGTACCGACTAAAGACGAAATATTTGTAGGCGTGGAAGAACAGCCGCTCTTCCCGGGAGGGGAGCGGGAAATGTACAAGTTCCTGGCCACCCATATCAATTACCCGGAGACGGCCACCCGAGCGAATGTGCAGGGCCGGGTGACCCTCCAGTTTGTGGTGGAGAAAGACGGAAGCGTCTCCAATCCTAAAGTGCTGAAAGGCATTGGCTTCGGGGCCGATGAAGAAGCGGTCAGGGTGGTGGCGAGCATGCCGAAATGGACTCCCGGTATGCAGAACGGACGGAGTGTGCGGGTGTACTACACCATTCCCATTATGTTTACACTTGCAGAGTAATTGACCCTGAGGGGTTAAGTGCCCAGAATCTGCGCTGCATGTTCCTTTGACTTTACATCTTCAATGATGTCGGTAATAACCCCTTTTTCGTCGATCACGAAAGTGGTGCGCTTGAGGCCCATATAATGCTTGCCGAATGTAAATTTTTCTCCCCAGACATCGTAGAGCTTAACCAGTTCATGGCCAGTGTCTTCCAGCAGGTCAAACGGGAGTTCAAATTTATCCCGGAAACGCTGATGTGATTTTCCGGAATCGTTACTTACGCCCAGAATTTCGTAGCCCAGTTCTCTGAATCTCCCGTAGTTGTCGCGGAGGTTGCAGGCTTCTACGGTGCAGGTAGGGGTATTGTTTTTAGGATAGAAATACAAGACGAGTTTCTTTCCTGTAAAGTCGGTCAGTTTTACCAGGTGGCCGTCCTGGTTAAGTGATTCAAAATAAGGCGCTTTATCGCCGGTTTTAAGTTTCATAAAATTCAAAAGAGTTAAGTAATACGCTTGCGCGGAACCTGTTTAGGGGATAAGGGTTTCGTACGACTGGGTGTTGTTACAGAAATCCGTGACTTTAAGCACCAGATTTCCGGAAAAGGTTTGGGCCGGGTCTAGTTTCCGCGACCAGATGGCGCCGGTCTTGTATTCGTAATCCATGAGTATCCATTCTCCGTTGACATAACATTCGATCTTCCGTATACCCGAAAGCTTATCGGATATCGTGAATCTGAGGTCGTGGGGATTGACCGTGCGCGGGGTGATCACGGGCGGATCGAAATCGTATAAAGTCAGGTACGTGCCGAATTCACGGGTACGGAAGCTGATGGTTTTATCTTTCCAATTGCCGCCGATAAACTTTTTCTTCTTTCCATCGAGATACACTTTGAGTTTTTCGGGGTAATTCACCGCCCCGGTCTTGGTCCAATGGAGTTCGGCGGCCCCTTTGAGCGGAATAATGTCTTCGTGCAGAACCAGGGCGCTGTCATCTACTTCGGTGAAGATGTAGGCGTCGTCATACAGGGTATTGCTGAAATCACCACGGAGGTTCGGAAGGTTGATCTGCGGGTTTTGCAGGGTAATGGCGGTATTGACGGGAAGGCTAATTTCTTTTTCTCCCATCAGCACCTGCTCGGGAAAGCCCTCTTTGAGATCGTAAATGGCGGTTCCTCCATTTCCCGTAGCGGGGTGTACCGGTACCTGAATTTCTTTTCCTCCGTAGGTAATGACCTTCATGCTTTCCGTTCTTTCTGCTGTATTTACTTTGAGGAAATTGTTCAGGAGGCTTACGGAAGAAACCGCGGGTTCAGAGAGTACCCCGGAGGCGTCTTTCAGGAGGGCGAACGCCAGGGAGGTGGCGTTACCGTGGGAATCGCTTACCCGTATACTGACCTCGTTGCGGGCCTCTTCCACCTGGAGATGTCCCCAATGCTTCCCCGACTCATAAAAATCAAAGCTATTCGCTTCCTCTACATAGCATTTATGGATTTTCTCGTTGTTTTGCACCAGTTTTTCGTAGTTGACGTGGATGTTCATGTCCAGTTTATTGTGGAAGCCCATCCGGTCAAGTCGGAAGAGGTATTCTCTCTCCCCGTTCATTTTCAGTTCGATTTCGTTTACCCCGAGGCGGAAGGGGGAGTTGGCGGCGCGGTCGTAGGTAAGCATTTCCACCCCTATGCGGCCTGTGGCCCGGACGGAAGCGGGCAGCACGTAGCGGTTCCCCTGCTTTATGGGTTTGAAATCGAAGCTCCCGAATTTGCCATTGACGCGGGCGTCGGCAGACATGCACCGGAGCGTGATCTTTTCAATCACCGGGGGGGTCACGTCGCGGATCTCCTTAAAACCAAACTGCGCGGGGTCCAGGGTGTTTTCTTTTTCGTCCCGGATTTCAAAATGAAGGTGTGGACCGCCTGACCCACCCGTATTGCCCGATAAGGCTACCAACTCGCCCTGGCGATAGGTGAGCAGGCCGGCTTCTACCGGAAGGTCAATCTCCCAGCTTTTCTGCGCATACTGCTGGGAGGTGAGGTATTGTCCGATTTCGGTATTGAATTCTTTCAGGTGGGCGTAAACGGTGGTGTACCCGTTGGGGTGGGTGAGGTAAAGGGCGTTGCCGTAGCCTCCGTTCTGAACCCGTATGCGCGACACGTACCCGTCTGCTGCCGCTACCACCCGTTTGCCTTCTACACCGCCCGTGCGGATATCAAGGCCGGAATGGAAATGGTTGATCCGGATATCGCCAAAGCAACCCGAGAGTGAAGTCACCTGCCCGGGATTAATAGGGAGGATAAAATATCCCTGGGGGAAATCCTGCTGCGCGATACAGACCGTTGAAATTATAAGGGTGAAAGCAATTAGTATTTTTTTCATTTTGATTTTGTTACCGGGAACTCTTTTTCTTCATACCGCCCTCCTGATCTTACTTTACTTCAAAGTCCAGGAGCAGCCGGTCTTCCAGGAAACCGTTCAGTCGGTCGCCCGGTTTTACCGGACCCACGCCGGCCGGCGTACCGGTAAAGATCAGGTCACCGTTTTTCAAGGTAAAATACCGGGAGACAAACGCTACGAGGTAGTCAAAGGAGTAAATCATCAGAGAGGTGTTTCCCGTTTGTTTTTCCGTGCCGTTGATCTCCAGGCGGAAATTCAGGTTTTTCAGATCGTAATTTTCTTTGGGAAGGAAGTCAGAAACCGGGGCCGAGTCATTGAAGCCTTTGGCCAGTTCCCAGGGCAAGCCTTTGGCTTTCAGGCGGGCTTGAATGTCGCGGGCGGTAAAATCTATTCCCAGCCCGATTTCCTCGTAATATTTATGGGCGAATTTCTCTTCAATATTTTTCCCGGGTTTAGAAATTTTCAGAACGATTTCCAACTCGTGATGGATGTCTTGGGAGAAGTCAGGATAGTAAAAAGGTTCATTATTTCGCAAAACGGCTGTTTCTGGTTTTGAAAAGATAACGGGCTCTTCGGGGGTTTGATTGCCCAGTTCCCGGATATGTGCAAGGTAGTTTCGGCCTACGGCTAAGATTTTCATTCCCTATTTTATATGACTTTTTTGACAAATTTACGTCTAAACCTTAAATTAGCGAAAACTTAATTCAAATATGAGCAAATTAGCAAGAATACTGACCGGTGCCACTTTCGTGATTCTTTTCGTATGGTCATGCCAGCGGGTACCATTGACTAACCGCAAACAATTTGTGGGCCTGGTGAGCTCCGGGGAGATGATGAATTTGAGCTATACCGAATACAAAGGTTTTATGGATACTTCCAAGGTACTGCCCGCCAGTCACAAAGATGCGCAAATGGTGGCCCGGGTGGGGGAGAGAATCCGTAAAGCGGCAGAAGATTACCTTATTCAGAATAACCTGGGGCACCTGCTGAACGGTTACCAATGGGAGTTCAGAACCGTGAACAGCAGCGATGTCAACGCCTGGTGTATGCCCGGAGGAAAGGTATGTTTTTATACCGGGATTTTGCCGATCTGTAAAACCGAAGACGGGGTGGCGGTAGTGATGGGCCATGAGGTGGCACACGCCATTGCGGAACACGGCCGTGAGCGGATGAGCAATGCCATGGCCGCCCAGGGCTTTACCCAGGTAGGGGCGCTGGCAACGGGTATAGCCACCGGAAACCAGGATCTGATGAATCTGGCCGGACAAGTATTGGGTATTGGTACTACGGTAGGCGCTGTGCTGCCCAATTCCCGGAGACAGGAAGCGGAGGCCGACAAAATAGGTTTGATATTTATGGCCATGGCGGGCTACAATCCGCGGGAAGCAGTGGATTTCTGGAAACGGATGGCCGAAGCGGGTAAAAACTCCCAAAAGCCGCCGAAGATGCTTTCCACTCACCCTTCTGACGAAAGCCGCATTGCCGAGCTGGAGAAGAATATGGATATCGCGATGAAGTATTATAATGCGTATGCAGGGCGGAGATAGTTTTTTAATGGTCAATGATTAATGGTCAATGGTTAATGACTAGTTAGTAGTGAGTAATGA
>JBEBRS010000225.1:0-5429 GCA_040394705.1 Leadbetterella byssophila | reverse complement strand
AGCTTTCAGCAATCAGCTTTCAGCAGTGAGCTATGAGCTACTACCACACCTTATAACATCTAAGCGCAGCGGCGCCCGCATCTAATATCTAACATCTAACATCTAATAGCTGATGGCTAATAGCTAATAGCTGATAGCTGAAAGCTCACAGCTCACACCTCATCCCCCAATACCTCCGTGAGAGGCCGCATGCTTGGGGTGATCACCGGTTGGGGTTCCTCCAGGTTTTCTTCCTCGTACGGAATCACATCCAGGATTTTGGTAGCGCCGATGTCGGTAATGATGTAATCCTGTACGCTTCCCAGCTTGCCTTCCAGGATGGTGTAGGCGTCTTTGACCGTGTGGGCATTCAAAAGAAAGGCGTACGGTACTTTCTTATCCTTTTGGCTTTTTTCGTCAAAGACAATATAGGAGACCTTGCATTTGAACCAGGTTTCCGCACTGTTTTCTTCGAAAAAGACCTCGTTCAATTTCATTTTGGTGAGGCCGGTCAGCTGGAAGTCGGGTACTTCCGCCGCCAGATGCTGATACGCCCGCGCCTCCGCGTCGGTATACGATACTGCATCAAACAGGTAGACCTGTCCGATGTTGCGGGCTACCCCTTTTTCGTCTTCCTGTACAAATTTAATTTTCGCTTGAAACCACGTTGCCATTTTTGTTTGTTTTAGTTATGAGCTGTGAGCTTTCAGCTATGAGCTTTGAGCCGTGAGCTTTGAGTGTAAAATACAATAGTTAAGACCGGTTTTGGGGCATTACCGCACCAGTTGCACTGCCCCGAAAACCCCGGCGCTGTCGCCCAGTTTCGGCTTCAGGAAGAGGGTGTCTACCTTTCGGTTATTGAAGATATGTTTTTTGAGCTTTTCCCTTCCGTCGGTATAGATTTCTTCGATATGGCTCACCCCGCCCCCAAAGACAATCACGTCAGGGTCCAGCACATTCACGATATAACTTACCGCTTTGGCAAAAGATTCGGTGAGGAAATCTACGGTCTGAGTAGCGAAAGGATCCTGCCCTGCTACATGCCGCCGGTACACTTCTTTTAGAGGCAGTCTTTGTCCTGAAAGTTTTTCGTAATACTTTTCAAGGGCCGGCCCCGCAAATACGGTTTCGTTGCATCCTTTCCGGCCGCAATAACAATCTTCTCCTTCCGGGTCAAACGTATTGTGGCCCCATTCACCCCCTATGCCGTGGGTGCCCTGAATGACCTTGCCGTTCACCACCACGCCCCCGCCTACACCGGTGCCCAGGATTACGCCAAACACCACCTGAGCGTTCAGTCCTTTGGCCGCCCCTTCCGTGGCTTCTGCGAGGGCGAAACAATTGGCGTCATTGGCCAGTTCTATGCGTATGCCGAAGTGTTCTTCCAGGTCTTTTTTCAGGTTTTGGCCATTCATCGCGGTGGTATTGCAGTTTTTCATGGTCTGCGTCGCGGGATCCACCGTTCCGGGCGTACTGAAACCCAGGGCTTCCGGTGCCTTTCCTGTTTTTTCCTTGAGAATCTCTATCAGCCGGGAAATCTGGGCCAGGATATGCGCGTACCCCTGATCGGCCTCCGTAGGCACCCTTTCACGGGCCAGAATGGCGTTCGTTTCCGCATGAATAACGATTCCTTCAATTTTGGTTCCACCCAGGTCTACACCCCATAGGTACTTCATATCTTACCGGTTTTGAGTGGGCGAAATTACACATTAAAGTGTTTTTAGCCGAATTTATCGGAGAGAAACTTATTGATCCTTTAAGCGATAAATAAACGGTAGGAATTGGCCCATAAACCGGGAAAAGGCTTACATTTGAATGATGAACCAATCTGGCGAAACGGTTTTAGGGTAAATATTTCCTGAAGACCTGCTTTCTGTGGTATGACTGAGAAGAATTTTTTTCTGGAAGCTTTTGACGGGCGAAAGATGTTTTTTCGTCAATGGACGGCCGACACTCCGGCAGTAGCGAACCTGGTACTGATCCACGGTATGGGGGAACACAGTGGGCGGTATGCGCACTTTGCTACCTATTTTGTGGAGAAAGGAATTCATGTATACGCGGTAGATCTTTTCGGACACGGTCGTACCGAAGGCCCCAAAGGCCATACGCCCAAAATGGAAGACTACCTCTGGCAGGTGGATTTCCTGGTGGGAATGATCGGGCAGCTCGGTGGCCCCCTGTTTATATACGGACACAGCATGGGCGGTGGAGTGGTACTCAATTACCTGTTCAGGCGAAATCCGCGGGTGGCCGGCGTAATTGCTTCCGCTCCGGCCATTGAGCCCGGTTTTGAAGTTTCGAAAAGCCGCCGTACGATAGGTAAACTGGGAAGGAAGCTGTTTCCTGCCATGACGCAGCGGAACGGGCTGGACATTAATGGAATTTCCCGTGATGCCGCAGTCATCAACGCTTACCAGGCCGATCCCCTCGTACACGACGTGATTTCCGCTGAAGTGGGCATAGGAGTACTGGAGTGGGGAGAATGGCTGGTGAACCTGGAGCGCGATGCCCTGGCGGTTTCCCTGCTGGTGATGCACGGCGACCGGGATATCCTCACCAACCCCGTAGCCAGTAAAAAGTTTGCGGCGAAATTCCACAGCGGAGATGTCACGT
Organism: Leadbetterella byssophila; assembly: GCA_040394705.1. Classification (GTDB taxonomy): domain Bacteria; phylum Bacteroidota; class Bacteroidia; order Cytophagales; family Spirosomataceae; genus Leadbetterella; species Leadbetterella byssophila_B. The sequence goes on along the minus strand of JBEBRS010000225.1, from coordinate 2,837 downwards.
TTAAATCGTGGAGAGGGCTCTTCCATGAGCTGCATAATGAACCCGAAAAAGAAGACGTTTTCCGTTACGTTTCCGATTGGATCCTGGCCCGTCTGTAAATCGGGTACAATTCCAAGATCCTGTTGAATTTTTATTTTCTTTTCCGGCGATTTTTGCCGGGAGAAAAGAAAATCTCCTACATTTCGGAAAAATGCATGTCTCTTAAAAAGCAATCCTTACTTATCCTGATTATCCTGGCCATTGCCTGGGGACTTTCTTTTCTGTTTATCAAGAAGTTGACGGCAGGTTTTTCCGGACTGGAAATCGGTGCGGGCCGTATCTTCGTGGCCTCCCTGTTTCTGCTTCCCTGGGCCATCCGGAACCGGGGCGATTTTCCTGCCGATAAGGCCGTTTCCATCGGGCTCTCCGGCCTCCTCGGGTATCTTTTGCCTGCCGTAATTTTCGGAGTGGCCGGCAGCCGCATCAGCAGCTCGCTTTCGGGTACCTTAAACGCCACTACGCCCATTTTTGTACTCCTTATAGGATGGGTTTTCTTTCGCAAGCATATTTACCGCTACCAGTTTATCGGTATTTTCCTCGGTTTTCTGGGAAGCCTCGTCCTGATTACCAGCGGGGCGGAACTCTCCTTTGACTGGAGCAACCCCTACGCAGCCCTCGTTTTACTGGCTACGCTGATGTACGGCATCAACACCAATATCCTGAGTTACCACCTTACGGAGGTCAGGCCCATTGTGATCAGCTCTTTCTCGGTGGGCATGATGGGGCTTCCGGCTTTGGCGGTGCTGCTGTTTACTGATTTCTTCGGGAAGATTTTCCTGGCCGGAAATGAGCGTTTTATACTCTATTTCCTGATATTGGGGGTGGTGAATTCAGGCCTCGCCGCCATTCTCTACAACTATCTGCTCAAGATTACCACGCCTATTTTCGCTTCTTCCGTTACCTACCTCATTCCGGTGGTGGCCCTTATTGCAGGAATTGCCGACGGGGAAAAGGTAGGGGTGGCCCATCTTTCCGGAATGGGGGTGATTCTATTCAGTATTTTTATCCTGAACAAGAAGGTTTAGCCTTTTTATTTGGCGATTTTGAAATTATCTTTGTCAAAAAATAAAGTTTCATGTCTCTCAGATACAAAAGAATCCTCCTTAAATTAAGCGGTGAAGCGCTGAATGGCGGAGATAAAAGCCAGATCATTAATCCCGATATTTTAGAAAATTACGCGAAGGAGGTGGCCGCTGTGGTAGCAGCCGGTTGTGAAGTGGCCATTGTGATCGGAGGGGGAAACATTTTCAGAGGGGCCGCCACCAAATCGGGTATCGACCGCTCTCAGGGAGATTATATGGGTATGCTGGCTACCGTAATCAACGGCATGGCCATTCAGAGCGCCATGGAAGCCGAAGGAATCAAAACCCGGCTGCTGTCGGCCATCAAAATGGAACAAGTGGCCGAGCCGTTTATCCGGAGAAGGGCCATACGCCACCTGGAAAAAGGCAGGGTGGTGATTTTCGGGGCCGGAACCGGAAACCCGTATTTCTCTACCGATTCGGGCGGAGCGCTGAGGGCCATTGAAATCGGGGCCGAAATCTTGCTGAAAGGCACCAGTGTAGACGGAGTGTACAGTGACGACCCCCGCAAAAACCCGGAAGCCGTAAAATTTGACACCATAGGTTTTGACGAGGTCATTGCCCGTGGACTGAAAGTAATGGACATGACCGCTTTTACGTTATGTAAAGAAAATAAACTCCCTATCATTGTCTTTGATATGAATCAGCCGGGTAACCTGCTGAAAGTGATCAAAGGGGAGGCCATCGGAACAATCGTAAATTGATATATAACAGCTAAAAAACATGGAAGAAATTGATTTAATTCTTGACCTGGCTCAGGATGGTATGGACCGGGCCCTGAAACACACACAAATAGAGTTGACCAAGATCAGGGCCGGCAAGGCCAGTGTGAATATGCTGGAAGGGGTGATGGTAGAGTATTACGGGGTGATGTCGCCGCTTACGCAGATCTCTTCCGTAACCACGCCCGATGCCCGTACCATCCAGATCAAACCTTTCGAAAAAAAGATTATCTCTGACATTGAAAGAGCCATTATCAATTCCAATGTGGGACTGAATCCGGCTAACGACGGCGAAACGATCCGCCTGAATGTGCCTCCCCTGACCGAAGAACGCCGCCGTGAACTGGTGAAACGCGTCAAGGCCGAAATAGAAATTGCCAAGGTGAACATACGCAAGGTGCGCCAGGAAATGAACGACGACCTGAAGAAGCTGAAAAACGACGGCGTATCGGAAGATGCCATCAAAGGCGGGGAAGAACAGGTGCAGAAACTCACCAACCAATTCATTGAAAAGACTGATCAGATGCTGGCGGTAAAAGAAGCCGATATCATGCAGGTGTAAATTACCGTAAAAAAGAGGGCGTCCGACTTATTGGATGCCCTCTTTTTTATAGCTATTCGCAATTCGGGCAATTCGCTAATTATTTTCTATATTTCAAGTTTGCAACAGTCGCATTTTTAGTCAGGACGGCACCATATCCGTTGATAATAGCTGTATTCGTAGGTTTAATACCATCCATAATGGAGAAAAAATCCATTATGGAATCTGTATTTTGGTAAAATTCCAGAAAAGAATTATTGACGGAACTTACTTTAATTTCAAAATATTCTACTTCGCCCATCCCTGCGTTTGGAGAAGTTTGTATTCCCCCTTGAAGTTCAGCATAGAAACTAAAAACCACATGATCTCTTTTATAGCAGGATGTCTTAAAAAACAAACCTGCGGCGTGGGGTTTACACGGGTTTTCCAATTCATCATATTCTTCTGTAGAAA
>JBEBRS010000224.1:0-5490 GCA_040394705.1 Leadbetterella byssophila | reverse complement strand
CCCTTCGACAGGCTCAGGGTGACAGAGGCCAAGCTCATGGTACGGGGTGTCTCCCTGAGCTTGTCGAAGGGTATCCCATTCCTATTGTCACCCTGAGCTTGGCCTGTACTGAGCTTGCCGAAGTATCGAAGGGCACCCTAAGCTTGATGCGCATCCTCTTTTTTTTCTTCTCCTGCGCCACCGCTTTTGCACAACCCGCCCCGCTCTCCCAGGGCACCTGGATCAAGATATCCGTAAGCCAATCCGGAGTGTATAAACTGGATAAAGCATTCTTCGAAAAGTACGCTCCGGCTTTCGCCTCTGCAAACCCCACCCATATCCGCGTATACGGAGGCCATGCTACCGCCTTACCCCAGCTGAATTCTGCCGAAAGAGTAATGGGATTACAGGAGATTCCCGTTTCCCTGAACGACCAGAATCAGGCCTGGGATACGGACGACTTCATCGCCTTTTACGCCCGCGGCCCCCATACAGTAAGCGAAGAAGGGAACCGTTTTACGCACCAACTCAATCCCTACAGCAACCTCAATTACTACTTCATTACGGTGAGTGACACCGCCTCCCTGCGCGTACCCGTCGCCCGCCCGCGTACCACTGGCCCCGTACGAGACCACCTACCCTATTATGCATACGAGGAGAAAGAACTGAAAAACCTGCTCAACTCCGGACGGCTCTGGTTGGGCGAAATGTTTCGGTCTTCCTACTCGTTTTCCCCCCTTAGCGAAGATTTTGTATCCGACTACCGCCTGGATTTTGAACTCTACCCCATGGGCATCAGTCGACAGTTCCTGCAAACCACCGCCGGCGCCCTCTCCCGCCGCGACACCCTGAACGGCGCACCCAACCACCCGAACGACAACCAGGCCCGGTACTACCGGATGTCGAATGCCCACCCTTTCCGGATCTCTACCGAAACGCCTCCGGAAACGGTACAGCTGCAGCTGAGCGCCGAAAGCGTGGGCAACGTGGGCGTATATTTCAACTACTGGTCGGCCACCTATAACCGCCGCCTGCGTTTTTATGCCGGGCGACAGCTACTGTACCGCACCCTGGCGGAAAGCACGGCCTACCGCTGCCAGCTATCCGCCCCCGCCGCCCGCGTATGGCAGGTCACCGAACAGGGCCCCACCGAGCTGCCCCTCTCCGCGGAAGGCATTTTCTCACCGGAAAATACCCGAAGCGACCTGGTCGTTTTTGACCCCGCCGCCCTCCCCTATCCCGCGTTTACGGATACGGTAGCCCCACAGCGGCTCAGAAACGGCATCGTGCCGGAACTCCTGGTGGTGTTTCCCGAAAAATTCCGAGACGCCGCCCAAAGACTCATCCAGTTCAAGAAAGAAAACGAAGACCTGGAAGTAGCCGGCTACTCCCTCACCGAGATATACAATGAATTCAGCTCAGGGAAAACCGACCCCACCGCCATCCGCGATTTTTGCCGCTACCTCTACGAACAGGCGCCGGAAAAATTCCGCCACCTGCTGCTCCTGGGCGATGCTTCCTTCGATTATAAAAATAACCATAAGGCCGACTACGTAGATACGGACCTGCTGGTGCCTTCCTACCAGTCGAGGGAGTCCCTGGAACCCGTCTACAGCTTTGCTTCCGACGACTATTTCGCTTTTCTCGACCCTTGGGAAGGGGAATGGCCCGAGGGAAAAAGCGTGAATAACCAATGGATCAGCACCACGGCCGACGACCACTTCATGGACATTTCGGTGGGCCGGATACCCGCCCGCACCCTCCCCGAGCTGAACAACTACATCGCCAAATACAAAGCCTACGTGCTCGACCTGGAAACAGCACACTGGCACAACCGCCTGGCGTTTGTAGCCGACAACCGCGACTACAACCTCCACCAGCGGGATGCCGAAGACCTGGAGACCCTGGCCCTAAGCGCGTTCCCGGGTTTTATTAACGACAAACTGTATCTCGACGATTACCCGGTGAGCGACGGCACCGCGCCGGAAGCCACCCGGCAGCTGCATGAGCTGATGAACAACGGCACCTACCTGATCACGTACATCGGACATGGGGCCGAAGACGGCCTCACCAATGAAAAATTGCTGGCCCTGAACGACATCCTGACTTTTCGCAATGCCGGCCGCCTGCCCGTGTGGTTTACCGCCACCTGCCAGTTCGGAAAATTTGATAATCCCGGTGTGGTATCGGGGGCCGAATTGATGCTCCTCCGACCTCAAACCGGTGCCATTGCCTTGCTGACCACCACCCGGCCGGTATATTCCAGTACCAACCAGGCGGTGAACCAGGCCTTTTTCCGGAATATCAGGACCGCCAGAACCCTCGGCGAACTGTTTCGGGTCACCAAAAATCGGTCGGTCAGGGGCGAGGTTAACCGCAATTTCTCTCTCCTCGGCGACCCTTCCCTGCCTCTGCCCCGCTGGGTTTCGCCCGCAGATTTTACCTTGGAAAGCGATACGCTGACCGCCTACCGGAAAACGGCATTTTCAGGGAGAACGGAGTATATTCAAAACGGTACCGTGCTGGTTTCCGTAACGGCCCCGCCGGGCAGCAGGCAAACCCTGGGTACCTTCAGCGACGGACCGGCGTTTACCTACACCCTGAATTCCGAAGTGATCTTTAGCGGGAGGTTTCCCGTCAAAGACTATGCGTATACGGGCGAAATCATCCTTCCGGCCGTCGCGCTCCCCGGAGCGGGGCGGGTGGTGATGCACAGCCAGGCGGCCGACAGCTCCCTACAGGAATTTTCGGGGGTGGCGGCGGTAATTCTTGCGTCGGGAGACCCTGGAGAAAACCACGACCTCAGTCCCCCGGAAATGACCGCGACGCTGGCGGTGGACGGATTCCTGACCTGGAATATCCGGGATGAAAGCGGCATTCACGTTTCTGACACGGCCCTGACTCTGGAAGTCAACGGCGAGACGATACTAAACCCTTTACGTCATTTTACCCCGCTCGCGGGAGGCATGGAGGCCGAAGTGCGCTATTACACCGGACACCTGGGAAACGGCACGTACCAAAGCACATTAATAGCCTCAGATATCTATAATAATACCGCCCGGAAAACGTTTGAATTCCAGATAGAACGTCCGGCGTTAAAAGTGCTGGAACTGACCGCGTATCCGAACCCTGTAACGGACTACCTCCGTTTAAAGGTAAGGCATAACCGGCCGGGAGATGACCTCGACGCGGTACTGATTCTCAGCGATGTGCTGGGACGGGAGCTGTACCGGGAGGAGTTCTCCTGCACCCGTTGTGAGGAAGAGATACAGCTGGAAAGCGACTTCTACAGAAGTATTCCGCTGTTCTCCAAGGTGTTTTACAGACTGATGCTGAGAACCGAAAATCATACCGGACAAGCGGGGGGAACCTTGTTTTTTTCGAAATAAATCTCTTATTTTGGGGGCGCATTTATTGACAATCCGTGAAAAATTCTTTATGAAAAAAAATTATTGGTTAAGTACCCTGTTATTGCTGATTCCGGGACTAATTAACGCACAAAAAAACTATTCTCTGATCTATACGGCTGTGCCCTTTATGTCCATCGCTCCCGATTCAAGGGCAGCCGCGATGGGAGATGCGGGTGCCGCGTCAACTTTCGACGCCAATGCCATGTACTGGAATCCGGGCAAACTGGCCTTTTCCGACTCTCCATACGGCGGATCGTTCTCCTATACGCCCTGGCTCAAGCAGATTGTCAACGACATGGGGCTGCTGACGGCTTCAGGTTACTACAAGATCTCGGATAAGCAGACCGTAGGCGCCAGCGTGAACTTCTTTAACCAGGGGGAAATCCAGTTTACCGACTGGGACGGCTTTCCTATAGACAACTTCATGAGTAATGAGTTCTCCATCGCTGCCGGAATCGCCCAGAAACTAAGTTCCGACTATTCCCTGGGGCTGAACATCAAATATATTCATTCTAACCTGGTAGGAAACCTGGTGATTCCCGGGACCAGCGTAACGGCAAAACCCGGACAGACGGCGGCCATGGACCTGGGTTTTTACTACAACAAGACCCGCCCTACCGATAACGACCCCCGCAGCTTCAAAAAATTTGACGTAGACTACGGAATCGTGCTGCAGAACATCGGCGGTAAAATCAATTACGGTTTCGGAGAATATTTTATCCCGGCCAATTTTAAAGTGGGCACCCAGCTTTCTTACCGACCCGACCTGTCTAACCGTTTCTCTTTTTTGGTTGACTTCAACAAATTGCTGGTACCTGCCAATGATACTCGAAGCGACAGCACCATCAATGACGTTTCCGAAATGAGTACGGCCAAGGCCATTTTCAATTCGTTCAGCGATGCCCCCGGTGGTTTCGCCGAAGAATTGGCGGAGATCACCACTTCGGTAGGTTTTGAATATTCTTACCAGGAACTGATTGCCATCCGTGCAGGGTATTTCCATGAATCAAGACATAAAGCCGGAAGACAATACCTGACGGCGGGAGTGGGCCTGACCCTGAAAGAACGCCTTAAACTGGACCTGGCCTACCTGATTCCTACCCGTACGGGCAGTCCTCTCGCCAATACCTGGCGGGTCACTTTGAGATTACAGATGCCCCACAAATCGGGAAAAATCGATTCCATTGGGGATAATATTGACCAATAAAAACAAAAATAACACGATAGAAAGCCCGGTCTCGCGGGCTTTTATCATTTTAGACCATGGATTTTTTAGAACTAGACCTGACGGTTGACGCTGAGTTTGCTGAGATCCTGCTGGCGGAGCTGGCGGAAATCGGTTTTGATTCTTTCCTGGAGAAGGAAGACGGCCTGTTGGCCTATATCGGGGAGGAACTCTTTGACGACAGGGCGCTCAAAATGCTGATGGAGAAGTACGCGTCACGGGTTCCGCTTTCTTACGGACTAAAGAAGGTCAGAAGGCAAAACTGGAACAAGGAGTGGGAAGAGAATTTCCCGCCGCTTGACGTAAACGGGAAGGTGTACATCCGGGCCACATTTCACGATCCGGCGCCTACGGGGTTCGCGCACGAGATTATTATTATACCGAAAATGTCTTTCGGTACGGGTCACCACGAAACCACATCGCAGATGATTGAGCTGCAGTTGGACATCGACCATCGCGGCAAATCGGTACTTGACGTAGGAACGGGCACCGGTATCCTGGCCATCATGGCCCACCAGCTGGGAGCAGCACGTATTCATTCCTTTGACATCGACGAGTGGTCGGTAGAAAACGGGCGGGAAAATTATGCCCTCAACGCCGCCACGGGCATTACCATTTCGCAAGGCACTATCCAAAGCCAGGAACCCGCCGTGTACGATATCGTACTGGCCAATATCAACCGGAATATTCTCCTGGACGAAATCCCACGGTACGCGGCTTTTACTTCGGATTATCTCCTCGTCAGCGGCTTTTATGTACAAGACATCCCCGATATTCAGTCGGCAGCCGAAGCCAGCGGCTTTAAAAAAGTGAGGGAGATAAGTAAGAACAATTGGGCCGCGGTCGTTTTCAGGAAATAGTGGGGAGTAGTGAGTG
>JBEBRS010000223.1:0-5516 GCA_040394705.1 Leadbetterella byssophila | reverse complement strand
CGTGAATCTGTAAATTCGTGAATCTGTAAATTCGTGAATCTGTAAATTCGTGAATCTGTAAATTCGTGAATTCGTGCAATTGGCAAGTTCACAAATTTACAAAAAAAGCGATTGCGAATCACTGCGTTACATCCAGTCTTTCTATCAACGCTCCAAGCTGGTTAGTTATTAGTTCAACCTTCTCTCGTATTTCGAAATATTGTTCTTCTTTAAGATAATGAAGATCAACACTTAATATCAAAAAATTGAGCACTTCTATTACTGAGCTAAAAGCCTGATTCAGAAACCTGGATTTATCTTTATTGGTACGTCTTGACATACCCTCTGCAATATTTGCAGGTATACTTGTTGCAGCCCGTCTAATCTGACTGACTATTCCAAATCTTTCACTTTCCGGGAAATTTCCTGTCAAACAATATATCTCCCTGACAAGAATCCTGGCATTTTGCCATACGGTTAATTTTTCGAAATAGTATTTGTGCATGAGTGTGGAGTATAAATATTTACGAATTAACAAATTTACGAATTAACAAATTAACAGATTTACAGATTTACAAATTCGTAAAATCCCTCTAACACTCCGTCGCGCTCAGCGCCAATCCCGCCTCTGAGGTTTCCTTATATTTTTTCGACATATCCCGGCCTGTGGCCCGCATTACCTTGATGACGCTGTCGAACGTGATCTTCTGGTCGCCGGGGTTACCGGAACACGCGATCAGATAAGCATTGTAGGCCTTAATGGCACCCATGGCGTTCCGTTCAATACAGGGGATCTGCACATAGCCTCCGATAGGGTCGCAGGTCATGCCCAGGTGATGTTCTATGGCGATTTCAGCCGCTACTTCTATGGTATCAATGCTTCTTCCTGCGCAATGGGCCAGCATAGCCGCCGCCATGGCCGAAGCCGAGCCGATTTCCCCCATACAGCCCATCTCGGCACCGGAGATAGAGGCATTATGCTTGATGAGAAAACCGATGACCGCTGCAGCCAGCATGCCTTCCCGCATTTTCTGCTTATCGTAATGGTAATGGTGTTTGAGGAGATAGGTCACGCCCGGGATCACCCCCGACGCCCCGGATGTAGGCGCGGTCACTACCCTATTTCCCGCCGCATTTTCTTCCGAAGCCGCCATGCAATAGGCATTCAAAAAGACCATGAAGCTATCCGAGGTGGAAGCGCTGCTTTTGGCCTGTTCATACAGCACGGGGGCTTTTCGCCGTAGCCGGATGGTGCCCGGCAATTCTCCCCGCTGTTTCAGTCCTCGCTTCACGGCCTTGTGCATGGTATCCAGGATATGGTCTATCTTCCGGAATATCTGTTTTCTGTCAAGACCTGATAATACCTCCTCGTTCCTCAGCATTAATTCCGTTAAGGTCAGTCCGTGCGCAATCAGATGCCCCTTCAGCTCCTTCATATTGGTATAAGGATAAGGCGGGAGTTTTTTCTTTTCCTCTCCTTTTTTCTCGCCTTTGCGCTGAATAAATCCACCCCCTACCGAGTAATATTCTTCTTCGTGAAAAACTTCCGCCCCGGAAAACAGTTTAAAAATAACCGTATTGGGATGGGGTGAATCATAGCGCACCCGCTGAAAAATCACGCTTGCAGCAGAAACATTCACCACATGATTTCCCAGATATACCGTATAAGAATCTTCAGGCTTCTTCAGCAAGGCCGTAAAAGCCACCGGATCCACCGTTTCGGGAATCCAGCCCAGCAGTCCGCCAATCACGGCCCGGTCGGTGCCGTGCCCTTTGCCCGTGGCACTTAATGAGCCATACAGATGTACTTCAATTTTAAGTTCGGGATTTTCCGGTAAATGCCGTGCATTCACCCGCTGCACAAAATCATAGCCCGCTTTCATAGGGCCTATGGTGTGCGAACTGGAAGGACCGGGCCCGATCTTAAATAAATCAAAAACGGAAGTGGTGATGACGTTCATGTGTAAATCGAGCTAGCAGCTTTGAGCCTATGCAAACTCATCGCCAGGATACTATTTAACTCAAATATACCATTAATTATTCGTATGACAAAGTTTATTCGTCAAACTCCCCTTTCCAGGCAAACCAACCGAAGCAGCCCAGGGAACCGGCAATGATGGGACAAAGTACAAAAATATAGATGACCGCCGCAATAATGTTCTCCCCACCTGCTTTCCAAAGCGGAATCGCCTGGTTATAGACCAGATAATATACCGCCGCCGCACCCAACAGGATCCAGACAATTCCTAAAATTCGCTTTAATGTGTTCATATTAGTTCCGAGTTCTTAGTTCCGAGTTCCGAGTAGTGAGCCTGATTGTCCGTAATTCGTAATTTTTAATTCGTAATTGATTCTCAGGGCTCCGAGCATTCCAAACCAAACATCCATTAACCATTGATCATTAACCATTAATAATTAACCATTGATCATTAACCATTAACAATTGACCATTAACCATTACCTAGTCATCCACCCTATTGTCTTTCCCGTCCAGGTAAATCACCCCGATCACCAGGCTGATGCCCGCGATCACCATGGGATACCAAAGTCCTTCGAGATAAGGTTTATCAATGGGCGGCAAAAGCCCCATAGCCGCGGCTTTCTCATTGATGGAATCGGCCCGCGTAACCAGAAAAGTGGCAATGGCCGGCAGCAGTCCGCCGAAAATGCCGTTCCCCACATGATAGGGCAAAGACATAGACGTGTACCGGATCTTCACCGGGAACATTTCCACCAGGAAAGCCGCGATGGGCCCGTACACCATGGTCACAAAAAGTACCTGAATAAATACCCAGAAAATCAGAGTGCGTTTGTCACTGCTGTTCACGGTCACCTGCTTATCCACGTGTTCTACCCCGCCCCTTAATGTAGTGACCTGCTCATAAAGCGTGCCGTCGCTATAGGTTCGGGTTAACGTATACACCGAATCGGCACCTACCACCTCTGCCCGAACCGCCGCCTGCTCCACAAGTTCGGTCTTATTTTTCACATCGACCGTCTCGTACATCTGGGTATAAATGTAGCGGTAGCACAGCACCGCCAGCAGCATGCCGGTCATCATGATCCATTTCCTGCCTATTCTATCCGACAACCACCCGAAAAGGATAAAAAAAGGCGTACCCAGGCAAAGCGACCAGATCAGGATACCGTCTACCTGCACTTTCGGCACATGCATGACCCGCTCAATAAACGACATGGCATAAAACTGGCCTGTGTACCATACCACCCCCTGACCCATGGTCACGCCCAAAAGAGCCAGCAAAACATATTTCAGGTTATACCGGTTTCCAAACGACTCCTTCAGCGGATTAACCGATGTTTTTCCTTCCGCTTTGGCTTTGGCAAACAAGGGCGACTCGTGCATGTTCCGGCGAATGATATACGACACATAGATCATGGCGGCTGAAGCCAGGAAAGGAATCCGCCAGCCGTAGTCGTGGAAGGCTTCCTCCGACATGCTCGACCGGGTAACCGCAATCACGATCAGGGAAATGATCAGGCCGGCTGTGGCAGTGGTCTGTATCCAGGATGTCATTAGTCCGCGCTGATGATTGGGCGAATGCTCCGCCACATACGTAGCGGCTCCACCGTATTCTCCCCCCAGTGCCAGGCCCTGCAAAAGCCTCAACAGCAGTACCAGCAGGGGCGAAACAATGCCGATGGTCTCATAAGCAGGGATACAACCAATCAGAAAAGTGGCCCCACCCATCAGCAAAAGCGTCACCATAAAGGTATATTTTCTTCCGATCAGATCGCCCAGGCGCCCGAAAAACAACGCCCCGAAAGGCCGGACAATAAAACCGGCAGCAAACGTGGCCAGGGTAGACAAAAACGCCAGGGTTTCGTTTTCGCTGGGGAAAAATTTGGTCGATATCAGGGTGGCAAGGCTTCCGAAAATATAAAAATCGTACCATTCGATCATGGTACCCACAGATGATGCGCCAATCACGGCATACATCGGACTCCGTTTGTCAGACATGTATTCTTTTTTTAAGGCTGAATAGGAGCAAATATATCGGATTAGGGGCAAAAATTAGCGGGGAGAGCTTTTTTTTTGTTTTTTTGTTGCTGTTTCCCGGAAAAATAACTGCCAAAATAAAAACCCTTTAGATGAATATTAAAAAAATATGGAATGCCTGGTGCATGTATGACTGGGCCAATTCTGTCCATAATCTGGTGATCATCACCGTTATTTTTCCCATTTATTACCAATCTACCGTTCAGGTAAGCGAAATCAGCGGCACCAAAGAACTGGTCTCCTTCTTCAATTATAAATTTGATAAAAACGCCTTATATACCTTTACCATTTCGGCGGCGTCTCTCCTGCTCGTTTTCCTCAATCCCATCCTGACGGGAATTGCCGACTATTCGGGCCGGAAAAAGATGTTTATGAAGTTTTTCTGTTACCTCGGTGCGGCCTCCTGTGCCTATTTTTATTTCTTTACGCCGGATAACCTGGAAATGACCATGATCGCCTTCGGTCTGTCTATCATAGGCTGGGGCGGCAGCCTGGTGTTCTACAATGCCTTCATTCCACAGATTGCCACTGAAGAGCATTACGACCGACTGAGTGCCCGCGGGTTTGCTTTCGGCTATGTAGGCAGCGTGCTGCTACTTATTTTCAACCTGTTGCTGATTATGCAGCCCGGGCTGTTTGGATTAACACAGGCCGACTCCGATTCCGGCTTTACCACCCGTATCGCATTTATCACCGTAGGCATCTGGTGGGCCGCTTTCGCCCAGATTCCCTTTTATTACCTGCCCAAAGATGAAAATAAGGCTTTCCGTTCCCGGTTCCTGAAAAACGGCTTTCTCCAGTTGAGGAATACTTTCGGAAATGTACGAAAAAGTCGCTACCTGAAGCGTTTTCTCCTGGCGTTCCTGATCTACGATATGGGCGTAATGACCGTCATCTACGTGGCCACCCTCTTCGCCAATGAAGAGCTGAACATCCCCCGGGCCGGACTCATCACTACCCTTCTGCTTATCCAGCTTATTGCCATTCCCGGTTCGTACCTGGCTTCCCTTTTGTCTGAAAAATTCGGAAACACCATTGCCTTACGGATAGAAATTGCCCTCTGGGCCATTGTGCCTATGGCCGCTTACTTCACTACCACAGCCAACCAGTTTTATGTCATTGCCTGTCTGGTGGGACTGGTGATGGGCGGTATTCAGTCGCTCTCCCGATCCACTTTTGCCAAGTTTATTCCGGATAATGCCGAAGAAACCTCCGCCTATTTCGCTTTTTTTGATATCACGGAGAAAATAGCGCTGACCATCGGAACGTTTATATTTGGATTTATCCTGGATCAGACCGGCAATATGCGGAACTCCATCCTCTTCCTGATCGTACTGTTTGTGGTTGGATTTTTGCTGCTGATCCGTATCCCGTCTAAACACATCTATACGGACGGAGACCCGGGTTAAGGGGCCCGGATTCAGCCATTACTTCCAACTCAAAGCGCATCGCTCAAAGCTCATTGCTAAAAACATACGTATGAAATACCTGATCACGGACCTGAATATTACGCTTAACG
>JBEBRS010000222.1:0-5523 GCA_040394705.1 Leadbetterella byssophila | reverse complement strand
GTAAGCGTAGATGTGCGTTCGTAATTGAACCGGCCATTGAACTTTCAATTCAAGGCGATACACCCGGTATACCAGGAGAAAAAACGTTGTCTAAAAAGCTTACGACAGGATTTCCCTTTCAATTACTTCAGGGAAATGCCGGTATTCCAGGGCATGTACCTTTTCGGCCACGGTTTCGGGAGTATCCGCGGGCGTAAGTTCGCACCGGGCCTGAAAAATAATTTCTCCTTCATCGTAATGTTCGTTGACATAGTGGATGGTGATGCCGGAGTGGCTTTCTGCGTTCCTTACCACCGCTTCATGCACATGATGGCCCCACATTCCCTTACCCCCGTATTGGGGCAGGAGGGCCGGGTGGATATTGATGATCCGCTGGGGAAAAGCGCGGATAAGATTTTCGGGTACCAGCCAGAGAAAGCCTGCCAGGATGATCCAGTCGGTTTCATTGTTTTGGAGCAGCCGAATGACGGTGTCTGATTTGCTGAAAGCATTTCGGCTGAAAACCACCACCGGGATGTCGAGCCGTTTTCCCCGCTCTATTACCCCGGCAGATGCGTTGTTGGTCAGGATCATCGTCACCTTTACAGAATCCGAATCCTTGAAATAATGGATAATGTTTTCCGCATTGGAACCTGAACCGGAGGCAAAAATGGCAATTTTCTTCATAAGATGCTTTGTATCTCGCATGGCGAACCGTTTACAGAGGGTTACGCCCGGTAACGCTGAAATTTAGCAACAAAAATACGGAAGACTTTTTGTAAAATCTCCGGCAATCTCCATGGTTTGCAAAATAAGTCATTATCCCCAGTGAAACAGGGTCAGGCTCAGTAGACCCGCCAGGATAAACCATTTGCACAAATCACTGATACGCGAAAAATGCGCTTTGCGGTCGGCACGGGTAATGAAAAAAAGCAGGATAGCCCAGAGTGTAAGCAAAAACCCGGAGAAGAGGCGTATCCGGATATCTGCCACTTTGTACATGAAGAAAAACATGGAAACCAGGAAAATGCCCATGAGCATGTACAGGAAATTCTTGGTTTTATGAATGCCGTACAGAATCGGAAGCGTCCTGGCTCCGTGATGTTCATCGCCCCGTATGTCTTCCATATCTTTGACAATCTCGCGGATCAGGTTAATAAAGAAGGCAAACACGGCGTACATGTAAATGAGGCGGTTGGCGGGAGAATAGATGATCGCCACCTCTGCGATCACCAGGGCAGTCAGGAGGGCCACCACAAAATTACCGATAAAGGGTTTTTTCTTGAAGCCTGACGCGTACAGCCAAAGCAGGCCAGTACTGAATATATGAATGCCTACCGCTTTCCAGCCCAAAGGGAAAACGAGGAGAATCGCCAGGCCGCTGAAGATCTGGTGGGTCAGGAGGGCACTTCTGCGGCTGATGGTTTTCCCTATCCATACCCTATGGGGTTTATTGATGCGGTCTATTTTAATGTCAAAATAATCGTTGATAATATAACCGCCGGCCGCGATCAGTACGGTAGATAAAACAAGCAAATGAAAACCGTAATCTTCCTTCCAGAGAAAAGGACGGTCAAAAATCAGGAATCCCCGCACCATGTGCTGGGTAACGGCTACAATAAGCAGGTTTTTCCAACGAATGAGCTTCAGAAAAGATTTGATAGGCCGATAACGGTTTTGGTTCCAAAGTTAAGAACGAAAAAGCGGTGTATGGAATTATTTGGGCCGAATTAAATGTTTATGGAGGAAAGAACGAATACATGAAGATCGGAATTGTATGTTATCCTACTTTCGGAGGAAGCGGTGTGGTGGCAACAGAATTAGGAAAAGCACTTGCTCAGAAAGGACATCAGATTCATTTTATCACTTACGCTCAACCCATCCGACTTGACTTTTTCAGCGAGAATATTATTTACCACGAAGTCAATATTTCGTCTTATCCCTTGTTTCAGTATCCCCCGTACGAATCGGCCCTGGCCGGTAAGATGGTGGATGTGGTGAAGTATGAAAAGTTGGATATTCTGCATGTACACTATGCCATTCCTCACGCCACATCGGCTTTCCTGGCCAAGCAGATCCTGAAAGGAGAGGGGCTGGATATCCCGGTGGTGACCACGCTACACGGTACGGATATTACCATTGTGGGGAAAGATCCTTCTCTGAAACCGGTAATTACGTTCAGCATAAATGAATCAGACGGCGTTACGGCCGTATCCAATGACCTTCGCCAGGAAACCATCGGAACCTTTGGTATTCTTAAACCTATTGAGGTAATTTATAATTTTGTAGACTTGGAACGTTTTTATAAACAGGAAAAGGATCATTTTAAACGGTTTTTATGCCCTAACGGGGAAAAGCTATTGGTACACGCGTCTAACTTCCGGAAAGTGAAGCGGATTGACGATGTGATTCGGGTTTTCGCGGGTATCCGCCGGGTGGTTCCCAGTAAACTTCTATTGATTGGTGACGGGGAGGAGAGACAAAATATGGAGGAACTGACCCGTCACTTGGGCATTGCGGAAGACGTAAGATTTATAGGGAAACTGGAAGCCATGGAAGAGGTTCTTTCCGTGGCGGACTTGTTTTTAATGCCTTCGGCCAAAGAAAGTTTTGGTTTAGCAGCGCTGGAGGCCATGGCTTGTCAGGTACCGGTGATTTCCAGCAATACCGGAGGACTGGCCGAGCTTAATATTCAGGGGGAAACGGGGTTTCTGAGCAATATTGGCGACATTGATGACATGGTAGAGAAAGCGCTCTATGTGCTGGATGAAAAACACCTGGAAGGATTTAAGCAGCGGGCGCTGGAGCGGGCCAGACTTTTTGATATGAACGTGGTGGTGGCCCGTTATGAAGAATACTATGAAGAGGTGATAGGGGCTTTTCGGCTCAAAAAGACCCTCTCGGATCAACCTTAAGAATAAAATAGCCGGAACCTGTATCTCGGCTCACAGCTCACAGCTAAACTAAACATCGATGAAAGAATTAGCGTATCTGAATAAGTATTTTGTCAAGTATAAGGGATTGCTTTTACTGGGGATCTTATTTACTATTCTTTCCAACCTGTTTGGGATCATTCCGGCCCAACTTGTACGCCACGCCCTCGAACTGGTCGAAACCAACGTAGATCATTATTTTTTATTCAGACACTCCGGCTTTCAGCCCGTTACCTATAAAACCCTTACTTTCGGAATAACCGTGCTCGGAGGATTGATTATCCTGATGGCGGTGATCAAAGGGGTTTTTCTTTTCGCGGTGCGGCAAACCCTTATCGTGATGTCGCGCTATATCGAATACGACCTGAAAAACGAGATTTATGCGCATTACCAGACCCTTTCCCTGGCCTTTTTCAAAAGAAATTCTACTGGTGACCTGATGGCCCGGATTACGGAAGATGTGTCAAAAGTACGGATGTACCTGGGGCCGGCCATCATGTACCTCCTGAACATGTTTGTGCTGGTGGTGCTGGTACTAAGTTATATGTTTTCTGTCAACGCCCGCCTGACCTGGTACGTACTCATTCCCCTGCCATTGCTTTCCCTCAGTATCTTCATCGTCAGCAGTATCATTAACCGCCGTTCAGAACGCATTCAGAAAAGCCTGGCCAATCTTTCTACCAACGCCCAGGAAACGTATTCGGGTATCCGGGTCATCAAATCTTTCGCGGCGGAAGAAAAGTTTTACCGCCAGTTTGAGAAAGAAAGCCTGAAATACCAGTATGAATCTCTTAAACTGGCACGGGTAGATTCGCTTTTCCACCCTCTGATGATTTTCCTGATTGGTTTAAGTACCATTATTTGCGTGTTTGTGGGCGGACAGGAAGTGATTGCGGGGAAGATTTCCCTGGGGGTGATCGCAGAATTCGTGATGTACGTGTTTATGCTTACCTGGCCTATGGCCGCCCTGGGCTGGACCTCCGGCCAGATCCAGCGGGCCGCCGCCTCCCAGAAAAGAATTAATGAGTTTTTAAAACTGGAAAACGATATTTTGTCGCAGCAGAATATCCGCGTAGACGTGCAGGGCGATATCCGTTTCGAGAACGTTTCCTTTACATACCCCGATACGGGTATCCGGGCGCTGAAGAATGTCTCCCTTGATATTCACGCCGGAGAAAGCGTGGCCGTTATCGGTACCACGGCCTCCGGGAAAAGCACCCTGGCGAATCTCCTCCTTCGCCTGTACGATGTAGAAGAAGGCCGGATTCTGATAGACGGGGTAGACATAAAAGACCTGGATCTGAGTCATTACAAGGCCCAGGTAGGTTATGTGACCCAGGAGGTGTTTTTGTTCTCGGATACCATTAGCAGCAATATCCGTTTCGGGAGAGAAGAAGCCAGCGACGAAGAAGTGGTGCAGGCAGCGAAAGACTCTGCCGTGTATACCAACATCATGGATTTTCCGGATGGTTTTAATACCAAAGTGGGGGAACGGGGCATTACGCTTTCGGGAGGGCAAAAGCAGCGCGTATCTATTGCCAGGGCCATTATCCGTCAACCGCGAATCCTGATCCTGGACGATAGCCTTTCGGCGGTAGATACGGTAACCGAAAATACCATTCTGAGCAACCTGAAACGGGTGATGGCAGGTAAAACCACCCTGCTGATTTCCCATCGGGTATCCAACGCCCGCCTGGCGGATAAGATTATCCTGATGGATGAAGGACAGATTATCGATATCGGAACACACGAAGAACTGCTTCGGAAGGGCGGTTTGTATGCCGAGCTTCATGAAAAACAGGAAGCCCAGATGACAGAAATGTAAGGGGCGGGGCAGCATTTTTTAATTTTATTTCGTATTCATAGTTAAAGAACGGCGATGAAACCCGAGCGTACCGGTAACATAAACACGGTAGGTGAGTATATTTGTTCACAATGTGAGTGCAGGACGTGATTTAACGACAACTATCCAGGGGTGTAAGGACGGAAAAGCTTCCGCCCAGAAAATCCTTTTTGAAAGTTTCTACGGATATGCTAAAAAAATCTGCATGCGCTACGGCTCGGACTATGTTCAGGCCGAAGAAATGGTCAATGATGCGTTCCTGAAAGTGTTTAATCACATTCACAGCTTCAATGAAATGCAGAGTTTTCACGCCTGGTTTAAAACCATTACGGTACGTACCTGTATTGATTACTACCGGAAGTACAGCCCTAAAGTAGCCCTCGTGGATGTGAATGAAATGCCCCAGCTGGAGATAAACCAGGTCGAAGTGCTGGACCAGCTGAGTGCGGAGGAGATACTGGAGCTGGTTCAAAAACTTCCGCCCTCTTACCGTACGGTGTTTTCGCTTTTTGTGATAGACGGATATTCGCATGCGGAGATCGCGGAAATGCTGAATATCAACGAGGGCACCTCCAGGTCAAACCTCGTTAAAGCGCGTGGGAAACTCCAGGAATGGATAAAACTGTATGCAGCAGATAAGGTAATGAACATGGATAATAGGGGCCAGTACCCGAATAGATAGTATAGCGAAGAAATATACGCACGAAATATGTCTGAGAAAGATTTTGATAACCGGATACGAAAGAAGCTCGAATCGCTTCAGACGGA
>JBEBRS010000221.1:0-5546 GCA_040394705.1 Leadbetterella byssophila | reverse complement strand
AGGCGAAGAGGTACTCGAAAACCTCCATAAGCCGGCAGATTACGCTTTCCTGGACATTAACGGAGACGGAACTGACGATATCGTGGTTTGTAACTTCGGCTTCGAGACGGGTAATCTGGCCTGGTACGACGGAAAGACCCGCAAGGAAACCCTCATCAAGGAAATGCCCGGGGCCCGGAATTTGGTGCTGAAAGATATGGATGCTGACGGCCGGGAAGACCTGGTGGTACTGTACGCCCAGGGTCTGGAAGGCATTTCCGTATTCTTGAATAAAGGAAAGGGGAAGTTTAAGGAGAAAGAAGTTCTGAAGTTTTCACCGGTGTACGGTTCTTCCTGGTTTGAACTGGGAGACTTTAACGGAGACGGGCTGCCGGATATCCTCTATGCCAACGGAGATAATGCCGATTACTCGATTACTTTGAAGAACTACCACGGTATCCGGATTTTTGAAAACAAGGGAAAGAGCCGGTTTGAGCAAGCCTGGTTTTTCCCGCTTTACGGAGCTACAAAGGCCCGGGCGGCAGATTTTGACGGAGACGGTGACCTGGATATTGCCGCCATTGCCTATTACAGGAATGACGCGCGGGAGGGCTTTGTATATTTCGAAAACAAAGGACAAAACAATTTTCTTCCTTCTACTTTCCCGGAAGTAACCTCCGGACAATGGATGGCCCTGGAAGTGGGTGATGTAAATGCCGACGGGCGCCCCGATATTATTCTGGGTGCACATGATCTCGCCCGGAAAAACCGGGCGGTTAATTTACCCGCCGAGGTAGCGGTACTCCTGAATACGGGCGAGTAGTATTTCAGGTTCTAGCCGGCTTTTTGCCGGCTAGAACCTGAAATTTATTCCTGCGTCTTTTTAAACCACAAATACACCGGAACACCCAGCGCCACTATCGCCAGGCCCGGGAAGGTAAACTGAGGTTTTTCTTTAATAAGGATGAGAATAATGGCGGTGGCCACAATGACATAAAGTGTAGGCAGAATAGGATACAATGGCGCCTTGATAGGTCTCGGATGATCCGGCATTTTCTTCCGTAAAATAAAGATACCGATAATGGTCAGTACATAAAACAGGATCACCACCGTCATCAGGTAATCGAGGAGGTCACCGTACTTGCCACTAAGGCATAAAACCCCCGCCCAGAAGCATTGCCACCAGAGCGCGGTACTGGGTACGGCAGCCTTGTTCAGTTTTCCGAAATTTTTGAAAAACAGTTTGTCTTTTGCCATGGTGTATGTCATGCGTGCACCGGTCAGGATTAAGCCGTTATTGCAGCCAAAGGTAGAGATCATAATCAGCACCGCCATAAAGATGGCCATAGACGGCCCGCCGATGGCCTCCGTAGCCGCTGCCGCTACCCTGTCCTGGGAAGCAAACTGAATTCCTCTGCCCATAGCATCTACCGCCTCCGGATTGCCCTCCAGGGGCAGGATCATCAGATAGACCACGTTGGTGAGCAAATACAAGACGGTGACCAACAGGGTGCCAATGGCCAGTCCCCTCGGGATATTTCTTTCAGGGTTAATCACTTCGTCTCCTGCGGTGGTAAGTCCGTGCCACGCGTCACTGGAAAACAAGGTGCCTACCTGGGTGACGCCCAGGGCCAGAACAATGCCCATTCCTCCGATCACAGTAGCCGTCCATTGTCCGTCAAATTTAATTTTAGCGGTAGGGTTAGCCTGGAAAATATGGGTGAAATTGGCGGCAATCACCTCGGAATTCGCAAAAATAAAGCCTGCTACAATCAGGAAAGCGAGGGCGATGATCTTGGTGCTGCTGAAGATATTCTGGATCAGTTTGCCCAGTTTCACTCCGCGGGTGTTGGAATACGTCAATACCACAATACTGGCAATGGCCAGGAGCCTTTGAGAACTGATCTGGAAAGAGCCGTAGATACTAAGAATAGGATCATCGTTGATAATGGAGGGGGCCAGTACTCCCGTGTACTTGGCAAAGGCTACCGCCACCGCCGCAATGGTTCCGGTCTGGATCACCGTAAAAAACGACCAGCCATACAGGAAACCCACCAGGCGGTTATACGCTTTCTGGAGGAACACGTACTGCCCGCCCGCCTGGGGAAACATGGAAGCCAGCTCCCCGTAAGAAAGGGCGGCCATCATGGTGAGCGCGCCGGCAATAAGCCAGGAAAGTAGAAGCCAGCCGGCGTCGCCGGTTTGCCGGGCCACGTCAGAAGAAACTAAAAAAATACCGGAACCAATCATGGTACCGGAAACAAGCATTACTGCATCGTATAGGTTGATCTCGCGTTTAAAATTTGCCATTCACAATAGTTAGTTAGGTCTTACTTACAAAAGTACATAATTAACGCAGAAAAATTCAAACCGAAACAAAGAAGAGGTTAAAATGCTCCCGGGAAATAACGATATTTGCAAAAAAACATCGCCGTATGGATTTTGTACGTTTTGTGAAAGCCTCCCGGGAAAGAGACCCCATGTCTTCTCTTCTTATTCTTTTTGGTTTCATTTGCCTGGGTTTTGTAGTAGCTTCCGTGATTCAGGGCGGCTTGTTGATTCTGGCCATGATGAAAGAATCAGGCGGGAGTCTGGATCTCAATGGCCTGGCCGGAGAGATGAACAGCCTGATGAATTCCCGTTCGGGGTGGTGGACACTCGTGATCATGCAGGGGCTTTCTTCCATAGTATTATTTATACTGACCGCCCTGGCCTACTGGTACTGGGTGGAACGAAAGACCGTAGCCGATTTTAGTTCACGCCGGGCGCCCCTGGCGGTGGTGTTTCTATCCGTGTTTGTTTTGCAGATTACCTTTCTGCCCCTGAACTCCTTCCTGGCCGGCATCAATGAAAATATCCAGCTGCCTGCCGGGCTGAGCGAACTGGAAAATAAGTTGAAAGAGATGGAGAAGTCTGCCGCCGAGATTACAGAATTTCTGGCCAAATCAGATACCCTGCCCCAGCTGCTGATGAATATCCTGGTTATCGGGGTGATTGCGGGAATAGGTGAGGAGCTGATTTTCAGGGGGGTCGTACTCCGGAAGCTCCTGAAAGGACTGAACAACACGCATGTGGCCGTGTGGCTTTCCGCCATTATTTTCAGCGCCATTCACTTCCAGTTTTACGGTTTCCTGCCCCGCGCCATGCTGGGCGCTTTGTTTGGTTACCTGTATGTGTGGACGGGGAACATCTGGATACCGATAGCGGCCCATATTTTCAATAATACGGTGGCCGTTATTCTCTTTCATCTGGTGCACAAAGGAGTGGTGTCGCCAGAACTGGAGAAAATGGATACCATACCCCTGCCGTGGGTGGTCTTTTCCACCCTCGTTTTTGCCGGATTACTGTACCTCTTTTACCGTCAGCAGAGCCGCGAGGCTTTGCCGGAGGAGAACTGAAAAATATGACCGAACTTCCACCCAAATATTACCATGAGAATTTTGAATATTTGTTGGACTTCGTCAAAGACAAATATGCGGACTTACTTATAGAGACCGAGTGGAGGTTCTTGCGCAAATACTATTCCCTTTCGGAAGATGCCCAGTGCCTGTTCATTCGTTTTGCCAATAGAAAAGGCCTCTTTTTTAAGGAAAATATCCTGAAGTATCCCGAAATAGAGGATATTCCCGAAAATCTTCACTTGCTGAAAGAGAGGGGATTTATTACCCCGGTGAACTTTGAAGACCACCGGTTGTGGATCAATGAACTCCTGGCCCTGCTGACACGGAATGAACTGCTGAGGGCATTCGGAATGGCGGAGATGAAAGCCGCCAAGAAGGAAGAAATCACTGAATACCTCAAAACTTCCCTGGACGCGGAAGAGATCGTGGAGGTGGTCAGCCGTTCATTCCCCCTTGTCAAAGTGAATTTTGAAGAGGAAGTCTCCTTCCTGAAATTTCTTTTTTTCGGGAACCGCAGCATGGACATGACCGAGTTTGTCTTGCGTGACCTAGGCCTGGTGCAATATTACAGGCAAAATGACGATAACCTGGTGGCCCGCTTTACCACCCGGCGTGAAGCCGAAGACAAGTGGCGGGTGTCTGAGCAGTTCCTGGTATTTTCCGAAATAAAGGACAGCTACGACGCGGGCCGTCTCTTTGACTGGTATTGCGGTTTCCGGGATGCCGAGCTGAGCGCAGTAGCCATGCCGGCTTTTCAAAAACTTCAGCTTACCATAGGCCGGCAGCTGGAGCGTCACAAGGCGTTTGACCTGGCCATAGAAGTATACGAAGACGCGCGGGTTCCGCCCGCACGCGAACGAAAGGCCCGCAGCCTGGCCCGGATGAAATGCTATGAAGAAGCAAGGGCCGTGTGCGAAGAGATCCTCCTGGCCCCCTTCAATGTAGACGAGGAATATTTTGCCGAATATTTCCTGCCCGGCCTTTCCGGCAAGAAGAACAGGAAACAGACCACCGCCTGGCTGAAAGAAGCCGAAGAGATCTGCATAAGCGGGGAGTACCGGCACAGTGTGGAGTTGGGGAGTCTTGACTATTTCCTGGAGCAGGGGTATTCCGGTGGCTTTTCAGAGAATTTTTCCTGGCGCGCCCTGTTCGGATTGTGGTTCTGGGATATCATCTTTGACCCTTCCCTGGTGGCGTTCCATCATCCTTTCCAGCGCCGTCCTTCCGATCTCTACCTTCCCGATTTCTACGAGAAACGTAAAGAGCAGGTGCAGGCGCGTCTCCTCGAATTTCAGGATGCGGATGAGCTGGTGGCCTCCCTGTGGCAGACGTTTGAACTCCATTTCGGTACGGCCAACCCTTTTGTAGTATGGGATCCCGAAATCTGGGGTATGGTCAAAGTGCTGGCTTCCCGCATCCCCCTGGATTCCCTCCGAAAAATCGTACGGATCATGGCGGAAAACCTCGTCGAAAACTCCCGGGGTATGCCCGATCTGCTGATCTGGGACGACACCCGCTACGAACTTATTGAAATCAAGTCGCCCAACGATACCCTCAGTAACCAGCAACTGTTTTGGCTCAAGACTTTCGGGGAATTGGGGGTGAATGCGCGGGTGCTGCGGGTGCGGTTCAGATAAACAAAGAGGCTGCCTTTTCGGGCAGCCTCTTTTGAAAATATTGTATGTCGGAAATTACTCCTCGTTCGCCTCAGCTACTACTTTTACTGCTACTTCGTGTTTCACTTCCTTATGGAGATCCACTACGGCAGTATAGTCGCCTACAAACTTGATGTCGCCAATGGTGATTTTCTTGCGGTCAACCGAGATGCCTTTTTCAGACAGGGCATCCGCGATCTGCGTGTTGGTTACACGGCCGAAGATTTTTCCGCTTTCACCCGCCTTGGTGGCAATGGTCACTACGGTGTCACCGATCTGGGCGGCAATAGCTTCCGCGTCCGATTTGATTTTCTCGGCTTTGTGTGCCGCTTGTTTCAGGTTTTCAGCCAGAATCTTCTTGTTGGATTCAGATGCTAAAACCGCATATCCCTGAGGAATCAGGTAATTACGTCCGTAACCAGGCTTAACGCTGATGATGTCGTTCTTATAACCGAGCCCGGCAATATCTGTTTTTAATATTATTTCCATTTGTAAATTAATGTTTTGATTG
>JBEBRS010000220.1:0-5613 GCA_040394705.1 Leadbetterella byssophila | reverse complement strand
CGGATCTGGTGCGTAGTTTTATTGGAGAAGATGGAGATCCTTTTCAGGGTAGCCAGGAAAGTGGCCCGCTCTACAATCAGCTTATACGGGTTGGCTTTCGGGATCACGTTGTCGTAATCCGGGTACCTTTCATCGATCAGGCGACAAATCAATTTAATATTTCCGAAACTAAAGAATGCGTTAGAACTGCTGAATTCCGTGATGACCGGCACCGTTTCAGAGGGCAAAGAAGTCTTGATCAGGTTCAAGGCTTTTCGCGGCAGAATCAGGCGGTTTTCGGTAGACGACTGAATATCCGTCCTTCTGTACCGGATCAGGCGATGCCCGTCGGTGGCTACAAAGGTGGTATTGTCACTTTGAATATCAATAAAAACCCCGGTCATGGCCGGACGGAGGTCGTCTGTGCTGGTCGCAAACAAGGTATTGTTGATCGCGGCCGCCAGCACATCGGAATCCAATTCAATGTTGAAATTCCGGTTTACCTGGGGAGGGCGGGGGAAATCCAAGGGGTTTTCACCTGCTATTTTGAAGCGTCCTGTAGAAGTGATGATCTCCAGGCCGAAAGTATCGGTATTGATATTGATAGTGAGGGGTTGTTCCGGGAGACTTTTCAGGGTGTCCATAAAAAGCCGGGCCGGGATAGCGATAGAAGCGGAATCGGAAGAGGTCACCTCCAGCTCGGCTACCATCACGGTCTGCATATCGGAGGCCGTTACTATCAGCTTGCCTTTATCGAGTTCAAAAAGGAAATTCTCTAGTATAGGAACGATTGGATTGGGGGCGATCACCCCGCTTATATAGGAAAGGTTTTTTAAAAGTTCTGAACTTGAAACGATAAACTTCATTTTCTTAGCTGATAATGTGTTCTTGAATGAGAATCAGCAAAAATAGTAAAATCCTTTGATTTTGTATGTCTCGGCCCTCATAATTATTCCCGTGTGGATGAGGAAAGGTAATATACATTTTACCTGTATTTTACGGATAATCCGGTATCCTTCTTTTATCTTTAGGCGTTAAAAATTAAAATGGCTATGCGAATTCTTTCTTTCCTGTTATTCATGATGATGTTATCACCGGCTTTTGCCCAAAACAAGATAGTAGCCCACCGCGGGGCATGGAAAAATACGGGTGCTCCCCAGAATTCACTGGAAGCACTGCGACATTCTTTCGAAATGAAATGCGGCGGAACGGAGTTTGATATCAATCTGACGAAAGACGGCGTGTTGGTGATCAATCATGATACGGATTATTTTGGGGCGAAGATAGAAGAGTTTACTTATGATGAGCTCAATAAGACCAAGCTGAAAAACGGCGAAGATCTTCCGCTGCTGGAAGACTTTTTCAAAATGGCCGTGAAGTATCCGAATACCGTACTGTTTGCCGAAGTGAAGCCGTCGCCTTCCGGCGGTGTACGTTCGGCAGAGATGGCAGAGGCCACGTATAAGATGGCCAAAAAATACAAGGTATTGAAGCGTACGGTGTTTATCAGTTTCAGTTACGATGCGGTGACGCGCCTGGTAGAGCTGGATAAAAAAGCGAAGGTGCAATACCTGAGCGGCGACAAGTCGCCGGAGATGCTGAAAGCCGCCAGAGTGCCGGGTCTGGACTACCATTTTTCTGTTTTTGAGAAGAATCCGGAATGGTTGCAAAAGGCAAAGTCATTGGGTTTAAGCACGAATGTATGGACGGTCAATAAGGCCGAAATGATGGAGTCACTACTGAAACAGGGGATCGATTATTTGACCACTGATGAGCCGGAAATAGCGCTTGAATTGGCAAAAAGACTTTAAGGAGGCGGGTTTTACCCGCCCCTAATGCCTAAATAACCATTAAATCCATAAATTCGTTCACGTCCAGACCGATCAGCCGGTCGTAGTCCAGACTATTTTCCAGTACGATTCTTTGCTGTTTTTCGGGGAAAATGCGGGCCAGGTTGATTTTGTATTTTTTGATCAGCTCGGGAATCCCTTCTTCGCGCCGGCGTTTATGGCCGATGGGGTATTCTACCACTACTTCCTCTAAAACGGTGCCGTCATTCAATTCTACGGTTAAAGCATTGGCAATCGATCGCTTTTCCGGATCGTGATAATCCCGGGTAAACTGTTCGTCTTCCACGCATACCATTTTGTCCCTTAGGGGATCAATACGCGGATCTGCGGCAATATTATCTTCGTAATCTGCGGCCGTGAGCCTGCCGTAAATCAGGGGTACGGCTACCATATACTGGATACAGTGGTCGCGGTCGGCGGGATTGTTCAGGGGGCCTTTCTTGTCGATGATGCGTATGGCCGCTTCGTGTGTACGAATGGTAATTTTCCGGATGTCGCCGGTGGTTTTACCCGCTTTCTTCAGGGCATGATGAAGCGTCATAGCGGCTTCCACGGCGGTTTGGGAGTGGAATTCGGCAGGGAAAGAAATCTTGAACAGCACATTTTCCATGACATAAGAGCCGTAGCTGCGCTGAAAGCGGAATGCGTTTCCTTTGAAGGACACGTCATAGAATCCCCAGGTTTTGGCGGTCAGCACCGAAGGGTAGCCCATTTCGCCGGTTTGGGCTATCAGAGCCAGGCGTACGGCGCGGGCGGTAGCGTCGCCGGCAGCCCACGACTTCCGGCTTCCGGTGTTGGGGGCATGGCGGTAGGTACGTAGCGACTGCCCGTCTACAAACGCCAGGGATATGGCATTAATCAGTTCGTCGCGGCTTAAGCCAATCAGTTTTCCGACTACGGCAGTAGAGGCCAGTTTCACCAGCAGCACGTGGTCGAGACCCACTTTGTTGAAAGAGTTTTCCAGGGCCATTACTCCTTGTATTTCATGGGCCATGATCATGGCTTCCAGTACCTGTTTCATTTTCAAAGGGGCTTTTCCTTCGGCAATCTGCGTTCGGGAAAGCCAGTCGGCTGTGGCCAGAATTCCGCCCAGGTTATCGGAGGGGTGACCCCATTCCGCGGCCAGCCAGGTGTCGTTAAAATCGAGCCAACGGATAATGGCACCAATATTGAATGCCGCCTGTATGGGGTCGAGTTGAAACGGGGTACCCGGTACTTTGGCACCGTTCGGCACTACGGTTCCCTTTACTACCGGGCCGAGCAGCTTGGTGCAGGCGGGATAAGTCAGGGCTTCCAGCCCACAACCCAGGGTGTCCAAAAGACAATAGTGGGCGGTTTTCCAGGCAAGGTCGCTGGTGATTTCGTAATTTAAAACGTAATCCGCGATGTCGGTGAGTACCTGATCGGGTTGCGGCCGTTCATTTGAAATGTAACTCATTTGTAGATAGTTATTTAGTTGACAATTGACAATTGACAATTGTTTATCGTTTTTCGATGGATACAAATTCCCGGTTTTCCGGTCCGGTATAGTTGGCGCTGGGCCGGATGATTTTACCGTCCTGGCGCTGTTCAATCACGTGTGCGCTCCAACCTGTGACTCTTGAAATCACAAATAGCGGCGTGAACATCAGGGTTGGAACGCCCATGATATGGTAGGATACCGCAGAAAACCAGTCGAGGTTAGGGAACATCTTCTTTTCGTTCCACATCACGGTTTCCAGTCGTTCTGCTATGGAATACAGGAGTGTATTTCCGGCTTCGTCGGATAGCTCTTTCGCGACCTGTTTAATCACGGCATTCCGGGGGTCGGATATCGTATAAACGGGGTGTCCGAAGCCGATGATCACCTCTTTTCGGCCCAGGCGCTCGCGGATATCGGCTTCGGCTTCATCCGGAGAGAAGTAACGGCTCTGGATATCGAAGGCCACTTCGTTGGCTCCCCCGTGTTTAGGCCCCCGCAATGCACCGATAGCTCCGGTCACTGCGGAGTAAATGTCTGATCCTGTTCCGGCAATCACCCGGCCGGTAAAGGTAGATGCGTTAAATTCGTGTTCGGCGTAGAGATTCAGGGAAATCTGCATGGCTCTTACCCAGGAATCCGACGGTTTTTGGCCGTGCAGCAGGTGCAGGAAATGTCCGCCGATGGTGTCGTCGTCGGTTTCCACTTCAATTTCCCGGCCGTTATGGGTGTAATGATACCAGTACAGGAGTGCCGAGCCGAAAGAAGCCAGTAATTTATCGGCGATATCGCGGGCTCCGGCATCGTTATGGTCGTCTTTTTCCGGCTGAAGGGTGCCTAAGACCGAGGCGGCAGTGCGCAGAACATCCATGGGGTGTGCGGCGGCCGGCAGGTTTTTCAGTATGTTTTTCAGGGATTGGGGTAAGCCTCTCAGGCTTTTGAGGCGGGCTTTATAGGCTTTCTGTTGGGCCATGGTGGGCAATATCCCGTGAATCAGCAGGTAGGCCGTCTCTTCAATCTCCGCTTTCTCGGCCAGGTCCATGATGTTTTATCCCCGATAGTGGAGGTCGTTCCCGCTTTTTCCTACGCTGCAAAGGGCCGTATTGCCGGCGGCTACGCCGGAAAGCGCTACACTTTTTTTGGGTTTAAACGTTTCTTCAGCCATTTTTCTCTTTTTTAAAAAGGTTGTCCAGTTTTTCTTCGTAGGTGTAATAACCTATGCTTTGGTACAGTTCTTCCCGGGTTTGCATGGTGTCGAGTACCCGCGACTGGGTGCCGTCTTGCCGGATGTGTTTAAACACGTTTTGGGCGGCTTTGTTGGCGGCCCGGAAAGCCGAGAGGGGGTAAAGGATCAGTTCTACACCCGCTTCCTTCAGCTCGTCAACCGTGTACATGGGAATCATCCCGAATTCGGTAATATTGGCCAATACCGGGATGCCTGTAGCCTCTGTAAACTTCCGATAAAAGCTCAGATCCGGCACGGCTTCGGCAAAAATAAAATCGGCTCCGGCGTCCTTATAGGCCACCGCCCTGTCCAGGGTCTTTTCCAGTCCTTCGCCCGCAAAAGCGTCGGTTCTGGCACCGATCACAAAGTGTTCGTCGGTACGGGCATCCACCGCCGCTTTCAGTCGGTCGGTCATTTCTTCAAGGCTCACTACTTCTTTGCCCGGGCGGTGTCCGCAGCGTTTGGCCCCTACCTGGTCTTCGATGTGGAGGGCTGCCGCTCCCGCTTTAATCAGCGATTTTACGGTTCGGGCCACGTTAAAGGCCGAAGGGCCGAATCCGGTATCTACATCCACCAGTAAGGGCAGGTCGCAGACGTTCGTGATGCGTTGAATATCGATCAGCACATCCTCCAGGGTAGTAATCCCGAGGTCAGGCACGCCTAAAGAGCCCGCGGCAACTCCACCCCCCGAGAGATAAATGGCGTTAAACCCGGCCTGTTGGGCCAATAAGGCATGGTTGGCGTTAATGGCCCCTACAATCTGAAGCGGATTTTCTTTTCGCATGGCCTCCCGGAATAGTTGTCCCGGTGAGTTGCTGCCCCTGTTTGTACTCATTTTGTATAGCTTGTGGTCGATGCCGACCGATGACTCTTCCAGCTTTTCTGCCGGAAACTCAAAGATAAGAAAATTAGTCGATTGGTCTATCAGGGTCCCCAGGTTTTGGTTGTAGGCTTACTTTTAGTGAACGGAATATTTTACGGATGGAATCTTTATCAGACCATGCGCATACTTTTATCTGGCCGCCAAGTAAGCCCTGGTTTTAGTAGCGGCAAAGCCGGAACCTAACGGTGCGAAAATTGAAACCAATAAACTATGAAAT
>JBEBRS010000219.1:0-5626 GCA_040394705.1 Leadbetterella byssophila | reverse complement strand
CGCACTATTATTCCACCTCTACTTTCATTCTTTCCCCCGCTCCTATCCCCACATTTAATCCTCCAGCAAATTTCCCAGCAGCGTAAATCGTAAAAAAAGCGAGATCAGGAAGAAAAGAATGGCCCAGTTCAGATACTGGTAATAATAATCGGTTCTCTCGTACACGCGGGAATTTTCTGCCAGGCTTTTTTCCATGCGGTCAATCTGTTCAAAAATACCGCTCAGGGCGGTATTGTCGGTGGCCCGGAAGAAACGACCGTCAGGCCCGCCGGCCAGCATACTCAGGGTTTTTTCGTCTACCACTTCCCTGCCTCCGGGCTGGCCTATAGCGATGGCGTACACCCGCACACCAAAAGACCGGGCCAGTTCCAGAGCGGTTTCGGGCGGGATTGCCCCGGCGGTATTGTCGCCGTCACTGATGATAATGGCCACTTTTGATTTTCCCGACACGTCACGCAGTTTATTGACGCAAGAGGCCAGGGCCATGCCGATGGCGGTTCCTGAGGTTCGGATCAACCCGGTCTCCAGCCTGCCCAGGTATTCTTTCAGGGAACTATAATCTGTAGTTAAAGGGCTCAGCGTCACGGTTTCTCCCGCAAAAGCCACCAGGGCTATACGGTCGTTTATCCTTCCTTCTATAAAACTGAGGCCTATATTCTTGGCCGCTTCCAGTCGGTTAGGCTGAAGGTCATCGGCCAGCATAGAGTCGGAAATATCTACGGCTATGGCAATATCCACACCTTCGGTAAAATTCTCCGAACCCGAACCGGCAAGTTGCGGACGGGCCAGAGCGAGCACCAGGCAAAATACACCCAGCATAAAAAAAAACGGAACCAGGAACCTGAATTTCACCAAAAGGCCCTGGACTTTTTCTTCTACCGAAAGCAAGAGGACCTGCTTCCGGTGGGAGGTAAAAACCCATTTCAGAAAGAAGAAAAAAGGGATTAGTCCGAGCAGCCACAAGAGGTAGCCGTTGGCCCAATAGAAAGACAACAGGGTTTCAGGATAGAACCAATAAAGTGAAAACCAGTTCATTTACTCCGGTAAAAATCGACGGCTTCGCGAACACTTCCGTGTTCTTGCAGCAGCGCCTGGGCGGTAGCGTGATCCGTACCCGTCTCGTTCATGATCATGCGGATACCGCGCTCCACCAGTTTTTCATTGCTGAGCTGCATATCTACCATCTTATTGCCTCTAACCTTGCCCAAACGGATCATCAGGGAAGTAGAGATCATATTCAGTACCAGTTTTTGGGCCGTACCCGATTTCATACGGGTAGATCCGGTCACATATTCCGGTCCTACCACCACTTCCACAGGAAACTGGGCCGCGGCCGCTACGGGACTTCCCGCGTTACACACCACGCAGCCGGTGAGCAGTCCGTTCGCGTTGGCCGCCTTCAAGCCGCCAATCACGTAAGGCGTGCGGCCGGATGCCGCGATGCCCACGACGGTATCGTTTGGCCCGGGACCATACGCTTCCATGTCTTTCCAGGCCTGTTCCGGGTCGTCTTCGGCATTCTCCACCGCTTTGCGGATGGCGGAATCTCCCCCGGCGATCAGACCGATGACCAGGTCAAACGGTACGCCGTAGGTGGGCGGACACTCGGAAGCGTCTACAATGCCCAGGCGACCGCTCGTACCGGCTCCGATGTAAAATAGCCGGCCGCCCTGTTTCATCCTTTCCGCCGCCTGGTTCACCAGGTTTTCGATCTGGGGAATGGCCTTTTCTACTGCCAGGGGTACGGTTTTGTCTTCCGAATTGATACCCACCAGTATTTCCCGGACCGATTTTTTTTCGAGGTCGCTATGTCGCGATGAGGCTTCCGTAGAAAGCCCTGTAAGGTCTATCCCGCTCATTGAAAACTTTCGCTATAATATTGGTAAAACAAAGGAATGGTTTCAATTCCCTTCATAAAATTGAACACCCCGTAATGCTCATTGGGCGAATGAAGCGCGTCGGAATCGAGGCCAAAACCCAGTAAAATAGACTTCAGTCCCAGTTCTTTTTCAAACAGGGCCACAATAGGAATACTCCCTCCGCCACGGGTAGGTACCGGCGTTTTGCCAAATCCTTTTTCCATGGCTTTGAACGCAGCGGCATATCCGGCCGAATCTGTCGGAGTCACATAGGGCTGCCCGCCGTGGTGAGGTTTTACCTTCACTTTTACCGTAGGCGGCGCAATGGACTTAAAATGAACCATAAACAGGTCGGAAATTTCGTTCCAGTCCTGGTCAGGCACGAGGCGCATTGATATCTTGGCGAAGGCTTTGGACGGTAGTACCGTTTTGGATCCTTCTCCCGTATACCCGCCCCAGATACCGTTCACGTCCAGTGTAGGGCGTATCGATGCCCGCTCGCGGGTGGTGTAGCCTTTCTCTCCGCTTACTTCCGCTATGCCCAGATCTTCTTTGTAGGCTTCCAGGTCAAAAGGCGCTGCTTCCAGCGCATCCCGTTCTTCCACGGTCAGTTCTTTTACCTTATCGTAAAATCCTTTCACGGTCACTTTGCCGTTTTCATCGTGCAGGGAAGCAATCATTTGCGTCAGCACATTCACGGGGTTAGCCACCGCCCCTCCGTATACGCCGGAATGAAGATCACGGTTCGGGCCCTCTACTTCTACTTCCATATAGGCCAGTCCGCGAAGTCCCGTTTCTACCGAAGGAATATCGTTTCCGATGATAGAAGTATCGGAAATAAGGATGATATCTGCTTTCAGTTTTTCTTTGTTATCCTTGACGAATTCACCCAAATGTTCTGAACCTACCTCTTCTTCTCCTTCAAACATGATTTTCACATTGCAGGTAAGCGCATTGTGCTTCAGCATGGCTTCAATGGCTTTCACATGCATGTAAATTTGTCCTTTGTCGTCACAGGCGCCCCGGGCGAAGATGGCCCCTTCCGGATGTACGGCCGTGGTTTTAATCACCGGCTCAAAGGGGGCGCTGTTCCACAACTCCAGGGGGTCGGCCGGCTGCACATCGTAATGGCCGTAGACCAGCACGGTGGGCAGGGAGGGATCTACCGTCTTTTCTGAAAAGACGATGGGGTGGCCGGCGGTAGGACAAATTTCGGCACTATCCATACCCGCGTCCAGAAGTTTTCCCTGAATATATTCTGCTGCTTTCTGCATATCGCCCTGGTGGCGTGAGTCGGCACTGACAGAGGGGATCCTCAAAAAATCAAAGAGCTCGTCCAGGTAACGTTGCTTATTCGACCGGATGTATTCGTTCATGTAATTATAAATTTAATCTGTACAATTTGAGTTTTGAGCGGGCCACAATCACTAGTCTTCAGCGGCGCGCTTGCTTGGTTATCACCGTTCACGACCAGGTCAAAACGGCGGATATTGTTCCGGTTTCGCTTCGCTCATCAGGGCATACACCGCCTCAAACACCGTTTCGGCATTGGGTTTGGAATAATAATCCCCGTCGTTTCCATAAGCGGGGCGGTGGGCCTGGGCACTTACCGCCAGGGGCTTGGAATCGAGGTAATGATACGCGTCCTGCTCATCCAGCACCTGCTGCATCATGAAAGCGGTACCACCTCCCGGCATATCTTCATCGGCAAAAACCACCCGACCTGTTTTTTTGATGGAGTTCAGGATCATGCCGTGAATATCAAAAGGCAGGAGGGTCTGCACGTCAATCACTTCGGTACTGATACCAAACAGGGCCAGCTGTTCTGCCGCTTTTTCCACGATGCGGCACATGGAACCGTACGTAACCACGGTCACATCGCTCCCCTCCCGGATGACCTCAGGTACACCCAGTGGCTCACACACCTCGGCCAGGTTCACGGGCATTTTTTCTTTCACCCGGTAGCTGTTCAGGCTTTCAACGATAAGGGCCGGGTCATCACCTTTCATAAGGGTATTGTAAAAACCGGCTGTTTTCACGTAGTTTCTTGGCACCACCACGTGCATCCCTCTCAGGGAACCGAGCATCACGGCAATGGGTGAACCGGAATGCCAGATTCCTTCCAGGCGGTGTCCGCGGGTTCTGACAATCAGGGGCGCCCGCTGTTTCCCTACGGTTCTGTACCGCAGAGAAGCGAGGTCGTCAGTCAACGTAGCCAGGGCATAATAAATATAATCAAAATACTGGATTTCCACAATAGGCCGTAGCCCTCTCATGGCCGCCCCTATGCCTTGTCCGATTATGGTGGTTTCCCGTATACCGGTATCGGTAATTCTCCATTCCCCGTATTTTTCCTGGAGGCCGGCAAACCCCTGGTTGACGTCTCCTATTTTACCGATATCTTCCCCAATAGCAAATACCCGGGGGTCGGAGGCAAACAGGCTGTCGAAATAGGTATTGATAATGGTTCTTCCGTCTACCATCTCACTATTTTCGGCATACACCGGGTCTACCCGCTTCACCAGGAGGGGAGAATAAGGGGTTTCGGAATAAAGATGCGTACTGAACTTTTCGCGGTTCACTTTCTCCAGTTCTTCCAGAAGTAACTTTGCCTGGTCTCGCCCCGATTTCGTGGCCCGTATGAACATTTTCAGGGCGGCAATCCCTTCTTTGCGCGTGGCCAATGCCCCCGGAGCCAGTTTTTCGCGGATTTTATTCAGCACTTCAGGCGATCCGCCGACACCGTCCGCGTACTTTTCCACCACTTCCCTTACCCGGCCGTTATGCGTGTCAATCTCTTTCCTGTACGCGTCCCAGGCTTTTTTTCTTTCTTTCTTTACGAACTCTTCCGCGTCTTTTTCTATGCGAACGAGTTCTTCTTCCGAGGCAATCTCGTTTTCCAGGATCCACTCTCTGAAGCGGGGATTACAGTCAAAATCGAGTTCCCATTGCAGGCGCTCCGCCGATTTATAGCGTTCATGAGATCCCGAGGCGGAGTGGCCCAGCTGCTGGGTAATTTCTTCTACATGTACCAATACAGGAATGTGCTCTATGCGGGCCAGTTTTTCGGCTTTCCGGTAAGCACGGATCAAGCCGGGGTAATCCCAGCCTTTCACGGTAATGATGCGAAGACCGTTGGTGCCGGGTTCTTTTTCGAAGCCCTTTAACGCCTTGGAAATACTTTCTTTTACGGTCTGGTATGCGAGCGGCACGGAGATTCCGTAGCCGTCATCCCACACGGATATGACCAGAGGCACCTGGAGTACCCCGGCGGCATTGATGGCTTCAAGGAACATTCCCTGGGAAGTAGAGGCGTCACCGATGGTGGCATAACACACTTCGGTCCCCTGCTCGGAGAAAGGGTTTTCTCCCTGTAGTTCCGGCACATGCCGGTAGAGTTTGGAGGCGTAAGCAATACCGAGAGAGCGGGGAATCTGACCGGCGGTAGAACTGACATCCATCACACTGTTTTTCATTTTTTTCAGTTCCAGCCAGTCTCCATTTTCGTCTATCCAATGGTTTCCAAAGTGGCCGTTCATGGCTCTTCCTCCCGAATTTATATCATGATCAAGGTGAGCATGCGCATACATCTGGGCAAAAAACTGCTGCCAGGTAAGTCCGCCAATCGCTACCTGCAGGGTCTGGTCGCGGTAGTACCCCGACCGGTAGTCTCCTGCGTTAAACACTTTGGCAAGAGCGAGCTGAGCCAGCTCTTTCCCGTCACCGAAAATTCCGAACTTCGCCCTACCCATGAATACATCTTTCCG
>JBEBRS010000218.1:0-5647 GCA_040394705.1 Leadbetterella byssophila | reverse complement strand
TCTTCTGTCCAGTAATCGTCCATCATGACCACGGGTTGAAAACCGTAAGGCCGGTTATACGGACCATAGAAAAGATCCGCTTCAGGTGCAAAGTACCAGTCGCGCTTGCCTATGCCCTGGAAGAAAGCGGAAAGTCCCAATCCTCTCCAGTTGGCCGAAAGGTTAAATCCGAACTGGTATCGGGGGGCGTTGTTGCCGATCAGCATGCGGTCTCCGGAGTCTTCGAGGGTATTTTTACCCTGGTTAATTACGCCGTCGCCATTCCGGTCGGCAAACTTTAAATCGCCGGCCAGGTATTCGTTGGTATTGGAGTTCAGGAGGAACGACTGGTCTGCCCATGCGGCGGCCTCTTCGTCAGAGCTGAAGAATCCAAGGGTTTCATAACCCCATATTTCTCCCACTTTCATGCCCTCATAATAGGTGCTGAGAATTTTGGTGGGGTTGTTAAATCTCAGGATCTCGGACTGATTATCCCAGAGTGATCCGGAGATGCTGTAACGGAAGGGTTTTTCAGCAAGGGAAAACTGGTCTTTCCAGCCCAGGGTTAATTCCCAACCGGTAGTCTTTAAGTCGGCATAGTTACCAAAAGGCACCGATGCACCGAATACATTGGGCAGGGGCTGGCCGCTGGTGAACATGTCTGTGGTTTTGCGGTTGTACCAGTCAAATGTAAAGTTTAAGCGTCCTGACAAAAAGGTAGCGTCTGCACCAAGGTTAAAGGTGGTAGATCTCTCCCAGGTTAAACCGTCCGGAATCACACCGGGAATAGAAGTATACGGTTTCTGCACGCCCTGTAAGATGACCCCTGTTTTGGCCACAGACATCGTTTCCATGTAGCGGTAGGGACTTACGTTTCCATTTCCCAGCGAGCCGTAAGACGCACGCAGTTTCAAGTGGGTCAGCCAGTTTCGGGTATTGGCCATGAACTTTTCTTCCGAAATATTCCATCCCGCAGAAGCAGAGGGGAAGAAACCGTAGCGCTGATTGCTTGGAAACTTGGAAGATCCGTCATAGCGACCGTTGAATTCCAACAAATACCGGTCATTGTAGGCGTAGGTGAGCCGGTAGAAAAGACCCAGGTATTTCCATTCATTTCCACCACCTACAATATTGTAATTCAGACCATCCATCAAATTGAAATCCGGTTTTCCCGGCACCAGAAGCCCGTCTCTCTGTACGTCCAGGTTTTCCCACCGGTTGGCTTCAATGTTGTAACCCGCCAATACACCGAGATCATGGACATTATGAAACGTTTTTTTCAGATCAGCGGTAATGTTTGAACCCCAGTAGGTATTGTTATCCGACAGGGTACGGTACATGCTATTACCAAAACGAGCGGTGGTATTCGGCGCATTGCTGTAATAGACATAGTTATTGAACCGGTCATCTTTATTGAACGTTTTTGAGTAAGTGAAGTTGGCCTTGAAGGTTACCAAATCACCGAAAGGAGTGGCTGTGATGGCCGGAGTGGTTCTGATAAAAAACTTGTTCTGATCCGAACGACTACTTCCGTCCATAAATGAAGCGCCCGTATTCGAACCTTGCTGGGTAAATGTACCGTCCGGATTGTACATGGTAGCCATTGGGAATCCACCCACGGCATAATAGCGCCAGATTCCGGCATCACCGTTGGCCAATAGGGGATAAGCATACTGATAGGTGCTCATGTCCACGTTGTTTTCCATGGATAGCCAGTGATTGAAATTAATTTCTCCCTTTGCTCTTACATTCCATTTGTTGAAGTCGTCTGAAGAGTGTCTGAAGATTCCGTCCTGGTGATAGTAAAGTCCTGAAACGTAATATTTGGCCTTCTTGCTTCCACCGGAAGCGCTGATAGACGCTTCGGTAGCCGGCATATTGTCTTTGTGCAATAGCGCGAACCAGTCGGTACTTCCGAAATATTCATACCGCCGTAATGACTCATTATACACCACATCGCCTTTTGACGGATCATGGTTTTTCAACCTTTCCAAATATTCTAAGGAGAAAGGAAAGTTGGCATTCACGGTTATGGGGTGGGTCTTGTAGTCGTACCAGGCATAAAATGAGTCATCAAAGTTTTTTGCCCAGGTATAGCCGTCAGTGACCAGATTCGGAACCACGGTCCGCTGATTAACCGACTGGGTTATCCGGACGTCAATGGAAGATTTGTCCTGGGAAGGCGCCTTGGTAGTGATGAGCACCACGCCAAAAGCGGCACGTGACCCATAAATAGCCGCGGAAGAGGCATCTTTTAAGACCGTTACGCTTTCCACATCGTTGGGGTTTACCAGGTTCGGATCGCCTTCTACCCCGTCAATCAGCACCAGGGCATTTCCACCTGCACCGATGGAGGTGGTTCCGCGTACGTTGTATACTGCACTGCGTGTAGGGCTACCGTCTGCCATCTTTAAGTTCAGGTTAGGCAGCGTACCCTGAAGCATACGGGTCAGGTTAGGCTGGGGGCGGTTGTCCAGCACTTCGGCACCAATTTGCGAAACGGCTCCGGTAAGGTTGGCTTTCTTTTGCGTACCATACCCTACCACTACCAGTTCGGAAAGAGACTCCACATTCATGTCTAAGGAAACATGGATGACTGATCTGCTGCCCACTACTTCTTCTGCGGTATCCATACCCACAAAAGAGAATACTAAAACGGAGTTTGCATCGGTTACATTCACCGAGTATTCTCCGTTTGCATTGGTTTGAACAGCCATAGTGCTGCCTTTTACCTGTACTTTAACGCCAGGCAAAGCGGTATTGTCTCTGCTGTCAGTCACGGTGCCGGTAATGACTTTGAACTGCGCCCTTGCCCCCAGGCTCATCGCCAACATCAGGAGCAGAGCAACTACGTAAAATTTGGTTTGCATATATACTTGGATAAAATTGTTACAGGTAAAATACAGTATATCGGAGACAGACTGTGACTTCAAAACAGGCGCAAAAGTAGACCTTGGAAAATACCTGGGCGTTAATGTGAGTTTAAGAAATTGTAAAGAAAGCAGGCAAGTATATTTCCCAAAACCCACCTGTCTGAAAGGGGTAGGATAGGGTGTCTGAATGACTTTGCCTTAAGGAGAAAGTACGAAGGTTCGGGCTACCCGAGGGAAGGGAAGCGGTGAATGTGGAAGGGGGCGAAGTGCCTACTTCCCAATGGATATCTGTTTAGGTTCCTTGACAGTAAAAACTTACGTCATCAGGCTTTCCGCTCTATCTCTTTCAGGTTTTCCATCTTCTTGTTTTTCAGGAAGCTGTCGATGTCCTCAAAATGCTCGCGGATGCGTTGGTTTCCGAATTCAAAGACTTTTTCGGCCAGGCCGCTGAGGAAGTCGCGGTCGTGGGAGATGAGGATAATGGTGCCTTCAAAAGCGCGCAAGGCATCTTTCAGGATGTCTTTGGTGCGGAGGTCGAGGTGATTGGTGGGTTCGTCGAGAATGAGCAGGTTCACGGGTTGGAGCAGGAGTTTGATCATGGCCAGACGGGTCTTTTCCCCACCGGAAAGCATTTTGACCTTCTTGTTCAGGTCATCGCCTCGGAAAAGGAAGGCCGCCAGGAGGTCTTTGATCCTGGTGCGGATCTCGCCCTCGGCCAGTTGGTCTACGGTATCAAAGACGGTCAGTTCGCCGTCGAGCAGGGAGGCCTGGTTTTGGGCGAAATAGCCGATCTCCGCATTATGGCCCACTTTCAGATCGCCCTCGAAGTCGATTTCCCCCATAATGGCCTTGACCATGGTCGACTTTCCCTCTCCGTTACGGCCTACGAAAGCCACTTTTTGTCCTCTTTCAATGGAGAAACTGGCGTCTTTGAATACCCGGTGATCTCCGTAACTTTTGCCTACGTATTCGGCAATGACGGGGTAGTTGCCCGAGCGGGGTGCCGGAGGGAATTTGATGTTGATGGCGGAGGTGTCTACTTCGTCCACTTCCACAATTTCCAGTTTTTCCAGCATCTTCACCCGGCTTTGTACCTGCAGGGTTTTGGAGTAGGTTCCTTTGAAGCGCTCAATGAACTCCTGGGTTTCAGCAATCATCTTTTGCTGGTCGTTAAACTGCTTTTGCTGTTGCTCCAGGCGCTCTCTCCTGAGTTGGAGGTAATGTGTGTAAGGTACTTTGTAATCGTAAATTCGGCCCATGGTCACTTCGATGGTGCGGTTGGTGATGTTGTCCACAAAGGCGCGGTCGTGGGAGATCACGATCACCGCTTTGGCGCTGTTCACCAGGAAATCTTCCAGCCACTGTATCGATTCGATGTCCATGTGGTTGGTAGGCTCATCCAGGAGGATAAGGTCGGGGTTTTGGAGGAGGATCTTGGCCAGTTCGATCCGCATGCGCCAGCCGCCCGAAAACTCGGAAGTCTGGCGGCTGAAGTCTGCGCGACTGAACCCAAGTCCTTTGAGTACTTTTTCTACTTCGGCGTCGTAATTTACTTCTTCGAGGGAATAAAATTTTTCACTCAGTTCAGATACCCGGGTAATGATGTCCATGTAGGCGTCCGATTCGTAGTCGGTGCGTGTTTCCAGCTGTCGGTTCAATTCTTCCAGCTCGGTTTGCATGGCGCGGGCGCCGGCAAAGGCTTTCGATGTCTCTTCAAAAACGGTGGTGTCGTCTTCGGTCAGCAGGTGTTGGGGCAGGTAGGCGATCACGGCATCGTCCGGTGCGGAAATCTTACCCCTGGTGGGTTTGTTTACGCCGGCAATGATTTTCAGGAGGGTGGATTTTCCCGCGCCGTTTTTTCCCATCAGGGCAATCCGGTCTTTTTCGTTAATGTTAAATGTGATGTCAGAAAACAGGGCCTGCCCGCTAAATTCTACCGTTACGTTATCTACCGAAATCATTCTCGTTTTGAATTAAGGCGCAAAGATAGGGAAGAATTATTAATGGTTAATGGTCAATGATCAATGGTTAATGATTGTGAAATCGATAGATGTGGAGTTATTCCTTCATTAACCATTAACCATTAACAATTAACCATTAATATTCAGTTTATGGTGCAATACTTTACCGATCTCCAGGGCTTTGGCTTTAATGAATTCGGCTTTTTCCCCTGCGAAAAGCTGGTCTACCGTGGTGATCCAGTACGCCAGCCAGCGTTCGAAACGCTCGGTGGTCATGGGCTGGGTTTGGTGCCGTGCAGAATGCTTCCACATCATGCCTCCGTCATACGCCCCCGTCTGAAAAAGCCAGTTTTCCCAGAAATTGACCACCCGCTCTTTGTGATGGTCCCAGTGGGGCAGAGAATCTTCAAAGACAGGGCGCATCAGCGGGTCGCTCAGCACACCGTCATAAAAAATGTCGATCAGCAGGCGGAGGTCTTCCCGGTTGGTAATGTCTTTCCGCTCTTCGGCTTTTGGCGTTGTCATATCCCTATAACAAGGGAATCGGGCGTAAGGTTTGAGAAAAAATGCTATATTGCATGAAAATAAGTTCAGGGTGCAAAACTTAAACGGGGCCTTGAAACGTTTTTAAGACATCAATACGCGTTTGATGAAGAGAGGAATACTGTTTTTGGTGTTGATTGCCGCTTTTTCGGCCTGTAAGGTACAGAAGCCGGCCGAAACCGTTGTGAAAGAAGAGATGCCCCGGAATGTGGATAAGCCGGTGGTGAATTCGGTGACCGGCAAATATAATTTTATAGACTCCCTTTCCGCCCGGGTATTTATTAAAACCCA
>JBEBRS010000217.1:0-5648 GCA_040394705.1 Leadbetterella byssophila | reverse complement strand
GAACTCACTCCCTACTCATCCTTAAATTCTCTCCTCGCGTTCAGGTATCCCTTAATCACCGTGAATGTAGTGATGGCGAGGAAAAACATAATGATGTAGTGCACATAGTCGATGATAAAAGGAAATCGATTTCCCAGCAGGTAGCCGCCGCCTACCAGCGTCAAAACCCAGATGGCTCCCCCCACCAAGTTGTAAATGCTGAATTGCACAAAATTCATACGGACCAGCCCCGCCAGGATAGGCGCGAAGGTTCTTACAATCGGCAAAAACCGCGCGATAATGAGGGTGCGGTTGCCGTATTTCTCAAAGTAGTTGGCGGTACGGGTCAGGTATTTCTGTTTAAAAAAGAGAGAATCTTTCTTGTTTCGGATCTTTTCTCCGAAAAAACGCCCGGAAATATAGCCGGAGTAGGTTCCCAATACCGCTGCAATAAAAACCCCGATGAGCACCAGCAGAATAGGTTGGTCGAGATGCTGAGAGGCTACAAAAACACCCGTAAGAAACAGGAGGTAGTCGCCGGGTAGAAAGAAACCGAAAAAAAGACCGTTTTCTATATACACAATCAGCAGGATAGCCAGTAGTCCGCCGGTTTGTATGATCTCTTCCGAGTTCATGATATAGGTAAAGAAAGAGCTGATTGCCTCCATTTATCCGTTTTTTAATATAAATAGACGCCCGTCGCAGACGGGTCAGACAGCACCACCTGTACGTGGTCTGATAAGGTAGTCGACAGGCTGTAGCCTACAAAATCCGCTTTGATGGGGTACAGGGGGTGATTCCGGTCTACCATCACGGCTACCTGTAATTTCCTCAGGGGAATAGAAAGAAAAGGCCTCAGGCAAAAGGCCAGGGTTTTACCGGAATTAAGTACGTCATCTACGATCACCACAGACTTGTGCCGGAATGTATCTACCTCGCTTTCAATGGTAATGTCAGGCTGGGAGGTGGCCGCTTTGTCAAAACTGATTTTGGCGAGGGTCACCTTCAGGCCGGAGATTTCACGCAGGTATTCCGCAATAATTTCCGCCAGGTAATATCCTTCTCCCCCAATACCCGCTATGACTACTTCGCTTTCGCCGGTATTGTTCTCCAGGATCTGGTAGGCCATTCGTTTTGCTTTCTGAAGAGTTTTTTCACGGGTGAGTAGCAAGGCTTTAGACATATTCTGGAAATAACATGATTGCAAAAATAACCAATACTTGCTTGTATACCTGAAAATACTTTAAAATATGGGGAAATATATTTTCCAATGGCCGGGACTATTCGGGCGGTTTTTCCTAATTTTGCAGGTCGAACGAACAGATATGATAGTTAAAACCAAGAAATTTGCTTTAGACAAGAAACACTACATCAAAAAGGCGTTTACAGGCCAGATTGACCGGGTGAAAATTTGGTTCCTGGTGCCTGCGGCGGTGGCTGTATTGGGCCTGGTCCTGAATTTTACAGGGGTATATAAAAACTGGTGGATCCTGGTGACAGCCATTGTAGGAGCCATTCTTTTTGCCGCTTTCTGGTACCTGCAATTTTATGCGGCTACCCAGATGGACCAGAACAAACAAATGTTTGATAAATTCGCGTATGAGGTAGACAGCCGCCAGATCCTGGTGAAGCTGAACGCCAAAGAAGGCGGTGTAATCAAATGGGATATGGTGAAATCAGCCGAAAAAGATAAAACCGGCTTTTACCTCCACATGGGTAGGGGACAATTCCTTCATTTCCGGAACGAAGTATTTACTTCGGAACACGACCAGAAGCTTTTTGAATCCATATTGCGTAGAAAGAATCTTCTTCCTGCATAAGTGGCCTATTCAAAGTTTAAGCTGTGTAAACAGATTCAAAAACGGGAGCCACAAACTCCCGTTTTTTTTCTAAACATTACTTTTTTAATACCCGTGTGTATTTAATGGGTAGCGGCCGGTACTTCTTCCAGGGAAAACTGCTTGTCAAAGCCGAGTAAGCGGCAATCGATGTTCCGGTATTTCGATTTATAATCCACAAACTCTTTGATTCCCTGCAATACATCAAAATCAATGTAGGAAGAATTGGTGGCGTCTATCACGATGGCGCTGTTCTTGGGAATAGCCTCCAGGGATTCTTTGATATTGGCTTTGTTGAGGAAAGAAACCTCTTCCGACAAGATCATCCGGATAGGTTCGGAAGAATCCGGGGCGGGCTTGTCGTAGAAAAAGGCATTTTTGAAATTTCCTTTCAGAATGTAGTATACGGAATAGGCCAGTCCCACACCGACCCCTACCAGCAAATCAAAGATGACTACGCTGACTACGGTAACCAGGAAAGGTTTCCATTGGTATTTCCCGTTTCCGAACATTTCCCGGAAAATGGAGGGCTTGGCCAGTTTATAACCGGTATGAATCAGGATGGCTGCCAGGGAAGCCAGGGGGATTTTGTT
This sequence comes from Leadbetterella byssophila, assembly GCA_040394705.1. Taxonomy (GTDB): domain Bacteria; phylum Bacteroidota; class Bacteroidia; order Cytophagales; family Spirosomataceae; genus Leadbetterella; species Leadbetterella byssophila_B. The sequence goes on along the minus strand of JBEBRS010000217.1, from coordinate 3,238 downwards.
CAAGACCACGGGAATGAGCAGTACGGAGGCAAAGAGCAGTACACCGTGAAAAATGGTAGCGACTTTCGTGCGGGCATTGGCGTTCAGGTTGGCGCTGCTTCGCACAATCACCGAAGTAATGGGAAGTCCGCCGATCAGCCCCGAGGCCATATTCCCGATGCCCTGGGAAATCAGTTCACGGTTATTGTTCGTGAATCTTTTGTGGGGGTCAAGCTGGTCTACGGCCTCGATACACAATAAGGTCTCTATAGAAGCTACCGCGGTAATGGTCAGGGCCACCACCCATACCTGGGAGTTCATAATCACCGAGAAATCAGGAAAAGTGAACAGTCCGATTACTTCTGAAAAGGAGTTGGCTACCGGCACATTCACGAGGTGGTCGCCGGAGACCGCCAGCGCCGGAATATTTTTAAAAATCAGTTCGCTGACCAATACACTGATCACCACCGCTACCAGTCCGCCGGGTATGATCCTGGAAATCGGTTTGAGCTTTTTGGTTTCGAAGGCCAGGATGGTACCCAGGGCGAAGAGGCAGATGAGGGCCGCACCGGGGTTGATCTGTTCAAACGACTGCCAAACGGCCTGGAGGGCGTTGCTCCCGTCTTTCTTGAAAAAACTGGTTAACTCACTGAAGGTTTCCGCATCATAGCCCAGGGCATGAGGGATTTGTTTGAGTATAATGATGATCCCTATCCCGGAAAGCATTCCCTTGATCACATTGGAAGGGAAATAGTAGGCCAGTACACCGGCTTTAATGAAGCCCAGGATAATCTGGAAGAGACCGGAGAGGACTACCGCCACTAAAAAGGCTTCAAAGCCGCCCAGCGTGGCAATAGCGGAAATGACGATAGCCACCAGGCCGGCCGCCGGACCGCTCACGCTGAGTTGACTGTTGGAAAGTGTTCCGATGACCAATCCGCCGATTACTCCGGCGATAATGCCACTGAAAAAAGGCGTCCCGGAAGCAAGCGATATGCCTAGACAGAGGGGCAGGGCGACAAGAAATACCACCAGACCCGCGGGCAAATCGTACTTCAGATTTCTTAGATACTTCTAATTCATAAGATGAGTTTAAACATTTCAGACGCATTTAGTAACGCCTTTCCAAAGGTTTAAACGCCGGGTTTATACCGCAGGTTTCATGAAAAACCCGGCTTGGAAGCATTCTAATTATATTCTAATTCGGTCTTAATGGGATTTTAATCTCAGCGGTAACTCCAGCATTTTCAGCCGAAATAACCCTCAGTTCTCCCTTGTGCAGACGGATAATATTCCGGGCCAGGGGCAGGCCGATACCGTAGCCTTCGAAGTCGTCGGTGTTGGAAGCACGGAAGAAAGGATCGTATATAAAGGGCAGCTCGCTTTCCGGTATTCCGATCCCTTTGTCCCGGATGATAATGATAATATTTTCTTTTTCCCATTCCAGGCAGACATCCACGATTTCGTTCTTGGAATATTTCAGTCCGTTGCCCATAATATTGGTGAGGGCAAGGGTCAGAAGCTGCCGGTTTCCCTGGATCTGGAGCTTTTGGTGCTGCTCGGGAAGGTTGCTGAAATGGAGGGAGATCTTATTGGCCGGATCAATTTTATGGAAGGTCTCTTTGCAGCCGAGGAGAATTTCGTCTACGCGAAGGGGTTCAAACGGGAGCTTCGACTTTCGGAAACCGGTTTGTGCGAGAAAGAGGAGGGCCTGTGTTTTATGGTTAAGTTTTTCGGCTTCCCTGAGAATCACCTGGAGTGTATCCTGGTAAAAGCGGGGCGCCCTTTCCCGCGCCAGGGCCAGGTCGGCTTCTCCTATAATCGAAGTAAGAGGGGTGCGGAACTCATGGGAAGCGTTGGAAACGAAATTTTTCTGTGCTTCAAAAGAAGTCTCCAGGCGGTCGAGCATGATGTTAAACGACTTGGAAAGAATTTCCAGTTCCCGGGGAAGATCATTTTCGGGAATACGCAGGTGAAGTTTGTCGGTACCGATTTCATTCACCCGGCTGCTGATCTCATGCAGGGGTTTGCTGATTCGGCTGGAAATCCAGTAGGAGAGAAAAAAGATCAGAAGTACCGCGAAAATAATGGTGCCCACAAGTAACTGGCGGAGGTATACCTCGTGATGGGTATGATAATAATTTTCTGCGGATACAATGACCAGGTATTCCCCCGCCTCGTGACGGGTCACCACCGCGTTATAAAAAGTATTCTCGTCTTTGTAAAAATGCTCCCCGTCGCGCAGAGCCTCCTTTAAAAAACTTTCGGGAAGGTGGGTGAGGTCGCTGAGTGATTCCAGGTTCAGCGTGTCAGTTTTGATGATGTGGTGCTGTTCATTCGTTAATTTTTCCAGGTATTCCGCTTTGAACTGTTTCAGATAATCGGCCTCCTGGTTACTTTCCAACTCAATTTTGGCCGTAGTTAGTGCGCGGGTATGAAGGCGGGCGTGAAAATCGGCATACGAATATTCAATCAGGTTATAGTAAATAAACCCGCTGAAAAGCAGAATGATCGCGAAGAGGGACGCGAACAGCAAAATCACCAGCTTTCGTTGGGTCGACATAACAAGCACAATTTAGCCGTTTGATGTTAGAAATTAGATATTAGAAGTTAGATATTAGCCATTCGAAGTTAGCTACCAGAGAGTCTAAAAGCTAATATCTAATGTCTAATATCTAAAATTTCTTAGACATTTGTATAATTATATAATTCCACAATAATATTTCAATGCTTTGAGAATGTCCTTTTTTGTGATAGGGATATCGTACGCGCAGTGGCCGATACCTTCCAGCAAAGCTGCCCTCACCACATTTCCCCGGTTTTTTTTGTCTTGGGCGGTTAATGCCGCAATAGGGGTGAAATCCTGGGGGTCGAGGCGCACGGCCCCGTAAACGGAAAAGAGGTATTCCTCTATTTCCCCAAGCTCGGTTTCGGTCAGCATATTCCGGGAATAGGCAATATAGGCTTCACAGATCATCCCGATGGCAATGGCTTCCCCATGCAGCAGACGCTCTTTTTCGAGGTAGAAGGTTTCGACGGCATGCCCGATAGTATGTCCGAAATTCAGAATTTTCCGGAGGCCCTTTTCGGTAGGATCTTCACTTACAATCTCCTTTTTGATGGCCACGGAGTGTACGATCAGCTCCGACAGGGGCATATCACCCAGTTCAGTCCGCCGGATCCGGTCCCACATGCCCCGGTCGCGGATCAGGCAATGTTTGATGACCTCGGCGAAACCCGACCTCAGTTCCCTTTCCGG
>JBEBRS010000216.1:0-5657 GCA_040394705.1 Leadbetterella byssophila | reverse complement strand
CCAATCCTAAGGTTTTAATGACTCATTTCAGCTGGGCAGAAACGGAAAGGATATGGGCCGCCAGTCCGGTAGAACGGTGATAGTAGCCGTATCTTAACTCCATTGATTTCCAGCTGCTTATTCCCAGTATACCCCCCGGTGTAGAAAAACGGAAGCCCAGCCCGCCGAAATGACTCGAAAACTTGGACAAATCAAAGTCGCTGGAGTAAAACTCCGCCTCGGGAGAATGTTCGCCATAGGGTGCAAAATACCTCATAGCGCTTTGGGCGTTAAAGCGGTAGTGGGGGGTGACCGAGAAGAAAGGGTTCACTTTCCAGGCGGTTTCAAGGCTGGCCGTATGGGCGGTGATGCCCCAGTTATCGGTATAAAAGCGGTAAAAGCTGCGCAGCACGAGGCGGTCTCCCGCAAAGTAATTGGCCCGGATACTGGCCGGTAACTTCAGCCGTTTTCCCGGGAGTTTTTCTACTCTCAGGGAGGTATCTTCAAAATACACCCGGTGGAAAGGTGTGCTGAGCAGGCCTTCCTGGTAGGAGGGGTCCAGCATGAACATGAGCTGCAGATCGGGGTTGATCACCCTGGAATACGCAAGGCTGAGGTTATAGGAATTGCGGGGTTTGTAGGGAATGCCCTCTGAATCGCCGAGGGCGCCGGTAGGGTAACCTTCCGGTCGCAATTCTACGGGCAAAATGACTTTCCAGGCATCCCAAAAGAGATTCAGTTTGGCGGTAAATTCCGAGTTGTTATCTGGCGCCGTCTTGGTGAAAAGAAAGCCTCCTCCGTACGATTTATAATCGAACTCCGTAGAATAGGCCACGTTAAACCCGAAGGTGCGCCCCGTTTTCTCGTTCTTCCGGGTCCACAGCAGAGAAGGGTAGAAGTGTTCATCGGTATGGGAGGCCGAAGATACCGTAGTAGGGTCTATCTGGTCAGACGAAGCCGAGGTATATTTTTCCACAGAGGCATCCAGAACGAAGGTATTCTTTCGTGCTTTTCTATCCAGCATGGAGAAAGTGACGTTGAAACCGGCCCCCACATCGGTCAGTTTTTCCGATCCTGCACCTCCCGTAACGGCTGCGTTATGGCCGTCCTGATGGTAATAAGAAGACACCAGGTTGGCTTCTTCAAAGGTCAGTTTACGCATAGCGGTGCTGTCGGAAAGCGTTTGGGCTTTCAGCGCAGAAGACCAGCAAAAAGCCAGAAGACCGGCCGTAAGTACGAGTTTTTTCATTTCTAAACTCTAATATCTAAGCTCTAATATCTAAACTCTAATATCTAACCTCTAATATCTAACATCTAATATCTAACCCCTAATTACACCCGCAACCGCCCCCGCTTTTTCCGCCGTTGGCTCCTGCACCGCCCTCACGGTAAAGGTAAAAACTATTTTCAAATCGTTCCACCGTCCGGTCTGAGAGCGACATTTCGGCGTCATTGATCTTGCTTTTCTGGTATTCTTTCACCGGCACACAAGAGCAGGCAAAGAGGAGAATAAAGAGTACAATAAGTTTCATAATGTATTAAGTTAAGCTTTGAGCATTCAGCTATCAGCTATCAGCTATCAGCATTCAGCTATCAGCATTCAGCTATGAGCCACTTAGCACGCCAGTTTTCTAATTTCTAATATCTAACATCTAATGTCTAATATCTAACATCTAATGTCTAACATCTGATAGCTGATAGCTGATAGCTGATAGCTCACCGCTCACCGCTCCCGCAAATTCTTCGAAGTAAAGATACGGTTTTCATCGTCAATTATAATGCACGCAATCGATTGCATTTGATTGATCAGCTGCAATGATTTTTGAGTTCCGAGAATGGCCAGGGGCGTAGTGAGGGCGTCGGCCAGCTCGGCGTGCGGACAAACCACGGTGACACTCTTGATGCCTGACACAGGCAGGCCGGTACGCGGATTAATGGTGTGAGAATACCTTTTTCCATCAATCACGGTAAATTTCTCGTAGGTACCCGAGGTGGCCACGGCCATTTCCCCCACTTCTAGCTCCGAGAAGGGAAAAGCCGGCGCATCAGGGTCGGCCACGGAGATGGTCCAGGGCTTTCCGTTCCAGGTTCCCCAGGTCTTCAGGTCGCCGCTGGCGTTCACTACTCCGTGTTTCACGCCCAGATCTTTCAGCACCTGACTGGCCCGGTCGGCCGCGTACCCCTTGCCTATTCCCCCAAAACCTATCCGCATGCCTTTTTCTTTCAGGAACACGGTTTGGCGGCCTTCGTCCAGAATAATATTCCGGTAGTTAATCAGCCTCAGGTTATTCATCGCCTCTGCGGTGGGCAGGGCCGTCAGGGTCTGGTCAAAATTCCATAATCTTTTATCCATAGAGCCGTAAGACAAATCAAAGGCACCTTGTGTCAACTCCGAAATTTTCCCGGCTCTCTGCACCAGGAGAAAAAACTCTTCGGGTACTTCTACCGGCTGTATACCGGCATGGGCATTGACCCGGTGGGTGACGCTGTGCTCGGAAAAGGTAGTGAAAACCTGCTCTATCCGGGAAATCTCCTCAATGGCCCGGTCGATCTTCACGTGCGCCTGTTCTTCCGATTCGTCTTCTATGCTGATGACAAAGCGGTTTCCCATGAGTTTTAATTTCCGGGACCAGAACATTCAGAGATGCGATTGAATGGTTTGGATCATTTTTCCCGTAGTCAGGTCTTTGGGGTAGCCCTCCCAGCTTTGCAGCACTTTTCCGTCAGGAGAAAGCAGAAGCGTCAGCGGAAACTTGCCTGAAGAATTGTATTTTTCCGCCAGGGTTTCGTTGTATTTTACCTGATCTGCGGGAAGTTGATTTTTCTTTTGGCGGGGGAAATCGGCCCGCACCAGCTCCAGGTGTCCGTCGGCCATCGTTTTGAATTCGGCCGACTCAAAAACCTCCTTTTTTAAGAGGATGCAGGGGGCGCACCAGTCTGACCCCGAAAAATTCAGGATTACCAGTTTGTGGGAGTCACCCGCCCGCGTCAGGGCTTTTTCCAGGTCGCTTCCCCAGCCGTTTCCCACCATAAAGAGGGGCAAAAGAAAGGTGATAATACTATTCATAGATCACAATGGTTTGACCGTCAAAGGCGGTTTTGTACACTTTAATTCCCTTGGCACCGTATTCGTTAAGTCCCGACCCGCTCATGGAATAACGGGCACCGTGGGTGGTGCAATACCACTCTCCCGACCGGTAGGTCACCGTACGGTTGTTTTCATGCGAACACACCACGGTGGCGGCAATGTATTTCCCATCCCGTGAAAGCGCCAGTACAAAGGTATTCCCCAATACTATATAATTGTTTCGTGTCAACAGGCGGGCATATAGCGGATTGTTTACATCCACCCGGTACAAAAAATCGATATTTTCCAACTCTTCCGTACTGACCAGAAAATTTTCATCCGGCCCGGTTCCCGTCGTTCCGCCCACCGGGGTGCCGTCCGGATTGGTGAACGTGCCGTCCGGATTTTGGGTGAGCGCCGCTACATAACTGTCTTCTTCAGATACACAGGATAGAAGGGCAAAGAGCGCGCCGCCTGTAAAACCACACGATTTTAGAAATTCGTATCGGGTCATAACACTTCCTTTATGTACTAATACGAAATAGCCGGCCCATTTGTTGCTATTTCCGTCGGTCTCATGATTTTTTCGAGAAACGCGGTTAGTACGGATCAAAAATAGACCTTCCTGCCCATAAATCCAACAGCAGGTGGGCAAGGCCCGCCGCGAAAAACCGGCAAACAGAAGGAACTTGAGCAAACGAATTGTAATTTTGAACCATAAAATGTCGTAATTGGTTTACGCACCCCAAAGCTCATAGCTCATAGCTCACAGCTCACAGCTCAAACACATACGCATGAAGATAAGTATCGTCACCGTTTGCTATAATGCGGCAAAAACCATAGAACAAACCATCGAAAGTGTTCTGGGTCAGTCGTATCCTGATTTTGAGTACATCGTAGTAGACGGCGGTTCAAAAGACGGTACGGTTTCAATCCTGGAAAAGTACAAAGACCGGCTTCGTTACATCTCTGAAAAAGACGAAGGGATTTACGACGCCATGAACAAAGGGGTACGTCTGGCCGAAGGCGAAGTGATCGGCATTATCGGGGCCGATGATTTCTACCCGGACAGTGAAGTACTGACCCGCGTGGCGGAGGCGTTTAGCCGGAACGATACCGACTCGGCCTACGGGGATGTCCGCTTTGTAGATCCGGAAGATACGGACAAGATCGTCAGGTTTTGGAAAGATCAGGATTACGCAAGAGAGAATTGGTTAAAAGGTTGGATGCCGCCTCATATTGCCTTTTATCTCCGGAAATCGGCCTATGAAAAATACGGTCTCTACAAAACGGAATTCACCTGCGCGGGCGACTATGAGCTGATGCTAAGAATGTTGTATAAAAATCAGTTGAGCAGCCAGTATATTCCGGCTACCCTCATGACCATGCGGGTGGGCGGCACCAGCAGCGCCTCCTTAAAGCACCGGATAAGGGCCAACCGCGAAGATCGTCGCGCCTGGAAAATCAATGATCTGAAACCCCGGTGGTATACCCTTTGGATGAAGCCTCTGGGAAAAATAAGGCAGTTGTTTTCGAAAGGAGAATGATCTATTTAAAACCCATAAATTCTTTGTAATCGTTGTTGTTCATCAGGTAGTCGGCCACAAGCTGATGACCTGCGTCGTTCCAATGCCCGTCACATTTATGTCCTAGCCGAGTCTCCCGCAGGGGACTCGGCGGCACCTTTAATTCATAATAGAAATCCGAGTCCTTTTTCAAAGAGACTCGGATCCGACCCGAAACGTTTAAATGGTACGGGGCGGTGAGTGCTTTCCAGAATCGGTGGGAGTTGCAGGGGAAGGAAAAAGAAAGTACTTTTAACTCAACAGGGTTGATTTGGGAGCGAGGGTGTATAATCCGACAATTGGGAGGTGGATTGTTTACCGACGTTGCTGAAGAAATTGCAGCGTTTATGGATAGCAGGTTAACTTATAGAGGTATAGGAACTACGAGTTCCATAGTAGTAGCATCTTACTTAGGCGGCCCTTATGGAGAAGTACTAGGGGTTGTTTTTACAGGATTAGAAAAGACTTATGATGTCACAGAACCTGCAAGAAAAGAAATAGTAAATAACTATTATCAATTTAAAAAGAACCTTAACGAGTTCATGGCTGAAATTTAAATAATATGAGTACCTACAGAATAACTTTTAAAGAACATTTGAGGTTTATTATGAGTCTTTTGAGATATATAGTTATTTCGTTTGTTGCATTCTCATTACTAAGTTATTATAAGTTGGGGTATTGGGATATTAACATAGTAATTAGCTTGGGATCTAGAGTATATTTACTTCTAATTACCCCCAAATTACTGATGTATTTGAACTATTACTTTACCAATAAAAATATGGTAGTTTGTTATGATGAACCAAAGAGGCAGTTACGAGTTACAGACAAGGGGCGTGATACTACATTTGGAATGGTAGATATACGGACAGTAACAGAATATAAGACCTATCCTAAAGCAGAAAACCGTACTACATGGATGCCGTGGGATGATTATCATTACTCTTTGGTGGAGCTAAAAAACGGCGCGAAGTTTTATTTTACCAGTCTTATACTTCCCAATCTGAACCTACCCATTGACAAAAGTAAGATTACCCTCAAGAAGC
>JBEBRS010000215.1:0-5668 GCA_040394705.1 Leadbetterella byssophila | reverse complement strand
TCTCGACTGCGCTCGATATGACAAGTGCTAAGCATGTCAGTTAGAGCGTGGTCGAGAATCACAAACTTCATTAGGACGAACTTCTCGACATCGCTCCGATCTCATCTTCCTACTTTATGTAACCTGGCCTTCAGGTAATGAATCCTGGCTCCCTTGCCGGTAAAAAAGCGCTCATAATGCGTCACAATCTCAAAATGCCCTTCCTTTAACGGAGATTGGTATAAATCGTGTGTCACATCTATTATATCAAACTCAGGGTCATGTTTCATGACTTCCAGGGAATAATCAAACAGAAACTCGCTATCGGTTTTCAGGTGATAAATCCCCCCGTCTTTAAGGTATTTTTTATACAGGTTAAGGAAACGGGAGTTGGTCAGACGACGTTTTTCTTCTTTGTCGCGCGGTTGAGGATCAGGGTGTACCAACCAGATCTCCGATACCTCATTTTCCTCAAAAAACTCATCCAGGTACTGAATGCCGGTACGCAGAAACGCTACGTTTTTAAGTCCCAGTTCGTCTGCGCGCGCGCTTCCCCTCGCTATCCGGTCGCCTTTGATGTCGATACCTATAAAATTATATTCCGGAAAACGACTACCCAGCCCCACGGTATACTCCCCCTTTCCACAGGCCAGTTCCAGTACAATAGGGTGATCATTCTTAAAATAGACCTCATTCCACTTCCCTTTTATAGTGGTATACAGGGTTTTTCCCCGCTCAATCACGTTATCTGCTGCCGAATTATGCCGGAACCTGCTTAGTTTTCTTCTTGCCACTTTAATTACAAATTTTCTATTTCCGCCACCAGGTACGTACTGCCGCCTATGAAAATAATATCTTCCGGACCGGCTTCTCTCCTGGCCTGCTCAATTGCTAAATTTACATTTTTGAAAATGCTAATATTGTTAGTATTATTAAAACGAAGTTGTTCCAGGTCTGCTGCTTTTAATGCCCGGAACAGGTCAAATTCGCAGAGATATAGCACCGTTCCTTCCGGAATATAGCTGCTCAATCCCAGTATATCTTTGTCCTTTACGAAGCCAAGTATACAGAACAGCTGCCGGTGCGGTTCCTGTGCAATACGCTGTAAAGTAATACGGAAAGCGTGATCATTATGCCCTGTATCACAGATCATCAGGGGATTTCTCCCTAAAATCTGCCACCGTCCTTTCAGGTGGGTATTGTGCGTGACCTTACGTACGCCCTCTTCCATATTCGCCTCGCTGATCGTATAGCCTTTCTTGCGCAACTGCGCTACCGCTTCGGCTACCCCGATCATGTTAGACTTTTGGTAACTACCCGTCAATCCTGAATCCAGGATAAGCTCCTCTCCGCTTTCCCGGTGACGTAGTTGAAGGCAAAGATGCTCCATATCTTCCTGCACCACCGTACTTTCCCAATAGTCACGGGCAAAATACAGAGGAGCACCCTGCTTTTGGGCTACTTCTTCAAATACCGGTCGCGTTTCCGGCAAATCTTCTGAAACCACCACCGGTACGCCCGACTTGATAATCCCCGCCTTTTCGTACGCGATCTTGCCTAGCGTATCGCCCAGTACATCTGTATGGTCAAACCCGATATTGGTAATCAGAGAAAGATCCACATTGCTAATTATATTAGTCGAATCCAGCCTTCCGCCCAGGCCGACTTCAATCACGGCCACATCGACTTTTTCATCCGCGAAAATTTTGAAAGCCAAGGCCACGGATACCTCAAAAAACGACGGCCTGAGAATTTGAAATTCCTGACCATAGTCCCGGACAAATTCAATTACGCAATTCTCAGGCACCAGCTCTCCGTTGATCCGGAAGCGTTCTCGGTAGTCTTTCAAATGAGGCGAAGTGTAAAGTCCGGTCTTATACCCGGCCTCCATCAGAATAGAAGTAAGAAAATGGGATGTACTCCCTTTCCCATTGGTTCCGGCCACATGTATACTTTTGAAAGAATCCTGGGGATTGCCCAGGATTTCACACATACAGGTAATGTTGGTCAGCTTAGGCCGGATGGCCTCTTTCCCGACTTTCTGAAAAGCGGGCAATTGACTATACAGATAGTCAACGGTTTCCTGGTAGGTCATGTCAGCCTCTCGTAATACGAATAGTGATGGTGCCGGTAGAACGGCTGGGCGGAGTGCCTTCCGCCTGCAAAGTCGCTTTTAGTTTGGAACGTACCTGTTCGCGGTAATAGCTTACCACCGAAGGACTCAGGGACGTAGCCCGGTTTTTAATATTAATGACATCACCGAAATCGTTGATCACCACATCAAAGATGAGGGTTCCGGTTTCACTGGAGTTGTCTTTGTTGATATGGAGACTTCCCTTATTTTTCCATCCGGAAATACTCACGGAAGTACCGCTACCTCCCGAGCCCCCCGATCCGGCGCCGCCCTTGCCGGGGTTACCGTACAGGCTTTTTCCGTCAGGTGTACCCCGGGGATCTCCCTTATCGCCTACTTCTCCTGGTTTTCCGTCCCCATTGTTATTTCCCCCCACACCGTCACGCGTACCTGTAGTACCGTTAGACCCGGTGCTGCCGCCTGAACCTGACGATTTTTTCATGATGGAACTGTTATCTACTGTACGTGGAGGCTGAACAGGAGCCGGCGTAGTTTTGGCCGGTGTAGCTTTTGAAGTTTCCGCCGCGGGCTTTGCTTCAGGCTTACTCTTGGATTCTTTTACCGTGACTTTGGTATCTTCATCCGCAGTCAGTACTTTCGCCACGGGAGACGCCACACTTTTTTTAGTCTCCGGTTTGGGAACACTGGGTGTGGGCGTAGCTTTCACAGTCGCCCGGGTACCCGCTTCCGGCTTTACATCGTATGCGTTTGTAGATGCGTTGGCCTTGTTCATGGTCTGCAGATCACCTGACCCTACCAGATCTACACCGTAATTGAGATCTACACCCAACCCCATTTCTTCCTGGGGTGGCTCGTACACAATCTTAATAAAGTACAGCAGCAGCAGCAAAGCTGCGTAGACCACCACACTGTAACTCCAGGCACGGGTCTGAATATTTTTAGTTTCGATATAGTTATCCATTACTCTTTTTTCTTTCGTAAATAGGCGTATCGTCAATTAAGCGCTCCACTTCCTTAATGTAGCGAAGTGCCTGATCTTCGGTCTCCGCCACCAGGTAAACCTTGAATAGTGGTCCGTGAGGACGTATTTTCCCTTCATAGCCCTTGCTGGCTAGAAAAGCGACAATCTTATCCGCATCTTTCGACCACTTATAAATTCCTATCCGCACCACGTGTTCTTCCGGTGCGGGAACTGCCGCCTCTGCCGGAGCCGGCTCTATATACAACGTATCGATGGTCACCTCTTCTCCGTTCAGATCCGCTTCATGCCAGGAAGCCCCATCCTCTTTGACATTATTTCGCTGAGAAGGTTTAAAAAATACCATATAGACCAAAGCCGCTGTCAGCAGGGCCAAAGGCAAGGCGAACACCAGGTATTTCATCGCTTTGTTCCCCCCCCTTTCTTCTTCGTATTCTTCTTCATAGATCTCCTCGGAGTCGCTTGCCACTTCCGCTCCGGTAAACGCTTCCGTACCCGGATTTTCTTCCCTGGGGGCAGCCATTTCCGAAAGTGCCGCAGCGCCAGTCGGCAGTTCTCCCGTATTTTCAGAAGGGCGGAAAGGCAGAAACTGGAGAACGCTACCCGGACCCTCGCTCAGGAGAATCCCGAAATCTTCCCAATAATACCGGTTAAAGGTCCCTAACTGTTCATTTACCGTATCGAGAAAATTAAAATACTGTTCCTGCACTTCCTCGTCTGAAATGTGCATCCTCTCTTTGAATACCTGGAGGATATCTACATCCGAATCATTTCTCAGAAGAGGGTTAAAACGGAGCTTTCTTTCTGAAGGTACAATCTCTCCGTTTTCATCAAAATAAGGTTGGGAATATTCAGCTACGAACGCACCGATGCCCGGCAGCATTACAAAGTCATGAGACAGGATATACGCTCTTATTTCCGACTGAATATTCATATACTTACAAGGCTATGTTTATGCCCGCCAGGAAGTTAAGCCCCAGCTGGGGGTAGTTATAATACCGCTGATAATTCTTACCCAGAATATTGTTCAGTTTCACAAATGCCGCAAGATGATCTGTAAACAGGTAAGTAAATTCGGCGTTGATATCCGCTATGTCTTTTAACTTTACTACCGACTGTGTGGGATCATACGTTCCGTTCATCGCACCTGTATTTCTGGCAAATATACCGCCAATATAATAAAAATCAACAGAAGATACCAATCTGTCGGTCAGACTAATGGTATTTCCCAAACGGGCGTTAACCGCTGGCCGGTGCAGGGGCTTCTCAAAAGTGCCTTTGGCGTAATAGTTATAATCTACTTTCAGTACGGGCTTCCAGATCTCATTTCCCGAATAACCCACTTCCAGTGAACCGTTCACGAAGTCGGTTTCTTCTTCGTCATAAATCACATCGAATTTGGTGACGTGCAGGGGTTTTCCCGTAGGTGAAAAGGTAGAACCCTCGTACTGGTCAAAATAATACAGGTCCTGGTATTTCCCGTAAGACGCTTTTACATTGAAACTCACTCCGGAAAAAAGATCTCCGCGCGCGCCCAGGAAAACATCCAGATTTTTGTAGGTATTCTGAATACTTACCTGCTCTTTCAGCCAGGGATTCTCCGTAAGCAGAGACCGCATCGTATTTCGCGCAATATCGCCGTCTACACCCGCGAAAATATAAACCATCGATGGCATTTTATAGGTGAGCATCGCGGTGGGATACCCTTTGGTGATATTGGTCTGAATGTACGGATCCGACTGGCTCACCGCCTTAAACCCAACCCGCGCCGAAAAACTTCCGAAATCAAAATTAAAAGCGGGTTCAATCCGGAACAGGTTTCTCTTTCGCGTGGGATTATCGATCTGGTCGTCTGACATCTGTGTCAGATAAGCTTCTGCATTAACCACGGCCTTGATCTTATCTTCGAAAATGGGGAAAAATGTATTCAGACGTGTTTCCCAGTCCAGCTCCGTCGCCGAATAAAAGTCGTTTAACGCGTATACCCCGGTAGACAGTTTATAGTCAATCTTGGGTTTGGGACGGGTGTTCTCTATCGTAGCGGCAAAACTATAGACGTTAAGCCGCTGACGAAGGTCGGTACGTGTATATTCAAAATTAGCCGTGGTATCGTATCCATAGAAATGGTAATTTCTGCTGTCAAAACCCGCTTTCAGCTTTAGCTCGTAGGTATCCTGGTGGTATTTCCCGTCCAGCCCTATCCGGGTTAAAGACTGCCCCGAAAGATTCCCGTCTACCGGACCCTTACGGGTAGAATTATGCAGGGCCGAAAACCCGTACACAAATTTCCTGTCCTGGCTGGAGTTCACGAACAGTTCCCCGAAGAGGCGACCGTAATTTCCCGCTCCCAGTTTCAGGTAATTGTCAAAACCCAGTACATCTTCCCGGCTCCGCGACTTGTCGAGCGGCGGAATCACGTTAGGTGTAAATGCTACTTCCTCTATACCTGTAGGCTTCCGGTCAAAAAAAGAATAATTCATCTTTTTCTCGGTAACGGCAGGTTTCGACTGCGGAATTTTTTCCGTAAGTTTAGTGGCTTTGGGAACGCTCACCTCTCTTTCTTTGGTAATATTGATTTCTTCATTCACCACTTTTTTTTGTGCGACGGCCACAAA
>JBEBRS010000214.1:0-5678 GCA_040394705.1 Leadbetterella byssophila | reverse complement strand
ATAATGCATGACCTTACTTGTTTTTAAGCTCTTCTATCATTTTCAGAAGTTCATCGGCCTCCTGAAGGTCGACCTTTTGTTCCTTTACAAAGAAAGAAAGCATGTTGCCTACGGAATTATCAAAATACCCCAGCATCAGCTTGCCCGTCACAAATTTCCTGTATTCCTCCTTGCTCACCACCGGGAAATACCGGTGCGTCTTGCCCAGGGCCTGATGCCCCACAAACCCTTTTTGTTGCAAAATACGGACGATAGTGGATACCGTATTATACGCCGGCTTGGGTTCAGGAAGAACTTCTACCACTTCTTTCACGAAAGCCTGTTCCTTGTCCCACAAAATCTGCATAATCTCCTCTTCGGCCCTTGTTAATTCTCTTAGTTTTTCTGACATAATACAGTTAAATTGGTTTTTCATTCCAAAGATATAACTATTATCATAGTTTCCAAATAAAATCTTTTATTTTGTTTGCTTATTAGATGTTAGCTATTAGATGTTAGAAGTTAGAATTTAGGTGGCTTTAGATAGCTAACGGCTAATCTCTGATAGCTAATAGCTAATTTCTAACTTCTAATAGCTACTTTCTAACTTCTAATAGCTAATTTCTAACATCTAATAGCTAAAAATATTTCACTCATCAGAAGAAAATGGATACTTTTGCAGAGTTTTAAACTCTTAATTAATGCAAATCAAAGAACTTCAGGACATCGCCTCACAGGTTCGAAGAGACATCGTAAGAATGGTTCACGGCTGCAAGTCAGGCCACCCCGGCGGTTCGCTGGGCTGTACCGATATCCTGACCGCCCTGTATTTTCAGCACATGAAAATCTCCAACCGCAAGGGAAAAGGAGGGTATCTGAGCTTTAAAATGGAAGGCCGGGACGAAGACCTGTTCTTTCTCTCCAACGGACACATTTCTCCCTTGTTTTACTCCGTACTTGCCCGTAGAGGATACTTCGGGGTGGAAGAACTCGCCACGTTCCGTAAAATAAACAGTCGCCTCCAGGGGCACCCTACCACCCATGAAGGGCTTCCCGGTATCCGAGTGGCGTCCGGCTCTCTCGGTCAGGGGCTTTCCGTAGCTACAGGCGCAGCCCTGGGCAAAAAACTGGACGGAGATGAACGTACTGTATATGTATTGATGGGCGACGGCGAACAGCAGGAAGGCCAGATTTGGGAGGCCGCCCAGTTCGCGCCTCACCATAAAGTAGATAACCTGGTGGCCATCATTGACCTTAATTTCCAGCAGATCGACGGTCCCACCGAAAAAGTGATGGCCAACCGTGACCTGAAAGCCAAATACAAGGCTTTTGGCTGGAATGTGATGGAAATCAAAGAAGGAAACCAGATAGAAGCCTGTATTGCCGGCCTCCGGAAGGCAAAACGGATGACCGGCAAAGGCCAGCCCGTACTGATCCTGCTCCATACGGAGATGGGTGCCGGGGTAGACTTTATGATGGGAACGCACAAATGGCACGGCTCGGCTCCGAACGATGAGCAGCTGGAAAAAGCCCTGGCACAGTTGCCCCAAACCCTCGGTGATTATTAATAAATTTGCAGCAGCTAGACATTAGACACTCGGGCGATGCTTCACCAGCATGGTGAATGAGAGCCCCTCACGAACAATCTACTATCTAATGTCTAACAGCTAAATTCTATATCAATGAAAAAATATACATATACCGAATCAAAAGACACCCGTTCCGGCTTTGGAGACGCCATGACAGAACTGGGCCAGTCTCACCCCAACGTGGTAGCGCTTTGTGCCGACCTCGTAGGTTCACTGAAATTGGATAACTTTATCAAAAACCATCCGGAACGTTTCTTTCAGACGGGTATTGCCGAAGCCAACATGGTGGGCATCGCGGCGGGTCTGTCGATTTCCGGCAAGGTACCTTACGCCACCACTTTTGCCAATTTCGGATCAGGCCGGGTTTATGACCAGATTCGCCAGTCGGTAGCCTACTCCGATAAAAACGTAAAAATCGCCGTTTCGCATGCCGGTCTGACCCTCGGCGAAGACGGGGCCACCCACCAGATCCTGGAAGACCTGGCCATGATGCGGGCCATGCCCAATATGACGGTGATCAACCCCTGCGATTACAACCAGACCAAAGCCGCTACCAAAGCCATTGCCGACTACCATGGCCCGGTATACCTTCGGTTCGGTCGCCCGGTGGTACCCGTATTCACCGCTCCGGATCAGCAATTCGAAATCGGTAAGGCCTGGATGGTGAACGAAGGAAGCGACGTGACCCTGATTGCAACCGGCCACCTGGTATGGGAAGCGATTCAGGCGGGCGAAAAACTGGAAGCCCTGGGCATTTCGGCTGAAATCATCAATATTCATACCATCAAGCCCCTGGATACGGCGGCCATTCTGAAGTCGGCAAAGAAAACAGGCTGCGTGGTGACCTGTGAAGAACACCAGGCCAATGGAGGTCTGGGCGACGCGGTAGCCCAGTTCCTGTCCGGAAACCTGCCCACGCCCCAGGAATACATTGCAGTAAATAACTCTTTCGGCGAATCGGGTACACCTGACCAGCTCATGGAAAAATACGGGTTAAAAGCCGACCACATTGTAGCCGCGGCGCAAAAAGTTATCGCCAGAAAGAAAAAATAAGGGAATTGCCACAGCAATGAAAGACGAGGAGATCATAGCGTTACTTGGGAAAGAGGAAACCTACGAGCAGGCCTTTCGGATGATCCTGAAAGCCTACAAGGAAAAAATCTATTACCACGTGCGGAAAATTGTGGTAGATCACGACGATGCCGACGATGTGACCCAGGAAACGTTTATCAAAATCTGGAGAAACCTCGATAAATTCAGGGGAGACTCCCGCCTGTACACCTGGCTTTACCGGATTGCCACCAATGAAGCCCTCACTTTCCTCCAGAAAAAGAGAAAAGACAATTCGGTTTCTATTGACGACAACGAAGTACTGGTGGGTAGCCTGGAGTCTCCCCGCAGCGATGCCTATCTCGACGGAGACGAAATTCAGCTAAAATTGCAAAAAGCCCTGCTTCAACTCACAGATAAACAGCGGGTTGTATTTAACCTGAAATATTTCGAAAATCTGAAATACGAGGAGATCGCGGAGATTACAGAGACCAGCGTGGGCGGCCTCAAAGCCACTTACCATTTCGCGGTAAAGAAAATTGAGGAATATTTAACACGTAATTAAACCATTTGCGTTTTCAACAGTCTTATTTAAAAAGATTTATTAATTACGATGAACCTGGAAAGCAGCAAAATAAAAGCCCCTTTTACCGTTCCGGAAGGATACTTCTCCGGTCTGGAAGAAAGGCTTTTATCGGAGGTTAAAATCTCCGGGCTGCCTGAATTATCCGTACCTGAGGGTTATTTTGAGGCCCTCGAAGACCGCATGATCGCGCTCGCCCGCATCTCCTCTCTGCAACCCGCTACACCTCTACAGTATTTTGATATGCTGGAAGAACAGGTGCTGAGCCGGGTGAAGATTGACGGGCTCGCACAGCCTGCCGTAGAAAAAGACTACTTCGCGGAGCTGGAGACGCGTATCCTGGCAGAAGTTCACCTGGAAGGCCTGAAACAGCCGGCCGTACCCGAAGGGTATTTTGAAACCCTGGAAAGCACCATACTGAACAAGACTGCGGATGCTCCCAAAGGGAAATTTATATTGTTCCGGAACATCAGGGTACTCCGGGGCGCCGCCGCCGCGGCCATCATCGGCTTAGCTGCCTATTGGGGCCTGGCAGATACTCCCCAGACCAAAGATGAGCTGGCCAATATCAGCTCTGCCGCCATGATCGCCTATCTTTCCGAGCAACCTTTAATGGAAGAAGACCTGAATTTTGTGCTGGACGAAGACGACGTTTTCATGGCTTCAGAGATTTCTGACAGCGAAATCTCCGCCTATTTGCTGGAAAACGGGATAAACATTTAATAGAACTACGGGGAAGAAATGAGATATATTTCAATAGGAATTTTGCTGCTGTTCTCTCTAACCGCCTTTTCACAGGTGTCGTCAGGGAGAACAAGCGTCAGGAATTCACAAACCTCCAACCAGCAAGACCGCATTCTCCAGCTGAAAATCGCCAAGCTGACCAGTGACATGAAGCTCACCAAAGCCCAAGCGGAAAAGTTCTGGCCGGTGTATCACGCGTTCAATAACCAACGCAAAGACATTCGCCGGGAAATAAGGCTGTTATCGCGCAATTTTTCAGAAGACGATGACGCCTACACCAAACAGGAACGTATACAGGAACTGAAACAAAAGGAACTGGACCTTACCCGAAAATACAAAACCGATTTCCTGAAGGTCATTTCCGAACAGCAGTACGGCATTATGCTGGTATCGGAAGAGCGTTTTAACCAGGTACTGCTTGACCGGCTCAGGGAGCGTAATCACGACTGAGTGCTGCGTTGCATCGCACGCCGTTCCCGGAACTCACATCGCCCATGTCTCTCGATCTTCGCATACAGGCCCGTGATATCGCCCTGGCCGAAAACGGCCGGACAGACCCTGGCACGTTCGCCCTTAGAAATACCGGCAAATACCCGCCGGAACTTCTTCACCTTATTGCCGGACATCTCGCCTATCTTCAAAACATAGAAAAAAAAATACCTGCCTGGTTTGAGAATGGGCAGACCCTTCCGTTTACCGGCATTAACCTGGAACAGAGTTCTTCCGAACTCACCGCCCGTTTTAAGGCCACGTATCTGGGGGGAAAAAGGGGGCTTGATCTAAGTGGAGGGTTAGGGGTAGACAGTTACTTTTTCTCCCAAAAATTCGACCATTTCACCCACAATGAACCCGATACCGGGCTGTCTGAAGTAGTGCGTCACAATTTTCAGGCATTGGGTGTGGGAAACGTCGATTTTTCTACTTCTGCTGCGGAAGAGTTTTCCTGGCCTGAGGCGCCGTTCGACTGGGTGTACCTCGACCCCTCCCGCCGAAATGCGAATCGCCAGAAACTGGTGCTGCCTGAAGACTGCCTGCCAGACCTCCCCGCTCTCCGTGACCGGATTTTCCAGCATACAGATGCCATTATGGTCAAGTACTCGCCTATGCTGGATATACGCCTGGCGCTTGACCGCCTTCAAACGGTTCATGAAATCGTGATACTGGCCGAACGTAACGAAGTCAAAGAGCTGATTTTTATCCTGCGGAAAGCGGCCTGTGCGCATCCGCCGGTACGGTGTGTAAACCTGGGTACCGTCCACCCTGAATTCAGCTTTACCCTGGACGAAGAAAAAAGTGCGGTGCCGGCCTACGGCCCGCCCTCTCACTACCTTTATGAACCCAACGCCGCACTCATGAAGGGGGGAGCGTTCCACGTATCGGCCACCCGCTTCGGACTGCAAAAAATAGCGCCTAACAGCCATTTGTATACCCATGAAACGCTTGTTTCTCGGTACCCCGGCCGCGTAATGAAAATTAAAGAAGTGACTTCCTTTGATAAAAAACGTCTCAATAGTATTGTTCCGGGCCAGCAGGCCAACATTATCTGCCGGAATTTCCCAATGAAACCGGAAGAAGTTAAGAAAAAATTACAATGGAAAGACGGTGGAGATGTGTATCTTTACCTCACGGAAGACCGGCACCGGAAGAAACTGGCCATCGTTACGGAAAAAGCCACTGATTACTAGAAACCATGTATCAGACAACGTTTACCGACAAGGCTAAGACACCGGAAA
>JBEBRS010000213.1:0-5715 GCA_040394705.1 Leadbetterella byssophila | reverse complement strand
GCCTTTGAGCAGGATTGAACTGCCGACCTCTTCCTTACCAAGGAAGTGCTCTACCGCTGAGCTACAAAGGCTTGATGGAATTCTGAGCGGGAGACGGGGCTCGAACCCGCCACCTATAGCTTGGAAGGCTATCGCTCTACCAAATGAGCTACTCCCGCTTGTTTTCTGTGTGGGGGCGGATGGATTCGAACCACCGTAGGCATACACCAGCAGATTTACAGTCTGCCCCATTTGGCCACTCTGGTACACCCCCCTACCTTCAAAGAACGCAACCCTTTTATTAAGGAGTTGCAAAATTAGAGCTTTATTTGATTCCCGCAAAATTTTTTACAAAAAAAATTAAGGGGTCTTCGCGCCGCTCTCCTTTCCTTTAAAACGGCAGGTCATCCTCTCCCTCCAGGGAACCCGGAACTGGTGTAGCTGGCGTACCCGCAACAGGCGTACCTGCGGCCGGCATACCCGCAGCCGGTGATCCGGCCATCGGAGCCTCGGCCCCTGCCTTCTCAATTCTCCAGCCCTGTATACTATTGAAGTAACGGGTTTCTCCCTGAGGATTTACCCACTCCCGGCCTCTAAGGTTAATCGATACCTTCACCGCATCGCCTACATTAAACGCGTTTAAAAGATCCGTGCGGTCTTGCGTAAATTCAATCAGAATATGCTGGGGGTACTGCTCTTCCGTAGTCACTACCACTTCCCTCTTTTTAAACGACGCGCTGACCTGCTGCTCCGGATTAATCACCTTTATGGTTCCTGAAACTTCCATTATGCTTACTTTTGTAAAAAACTGAATCACAAATATACGTATCTTATCTTTACCTTGAAAAAATGCTTACCCGAATAATTTCGGAAATCGAAACCCTGCTCCGCCTGCACCCCGACCGGTGGGCCGTCCGTTTTTCCCCGTTCTGGCACTACCGCAGGCGGGAAAACAACGTTTTTACCCTGGCTTCTACCTTATTTATACTGGACGAACTTCATCCCCACCTCTCTGAGGCACAGCAAAAAAAAACAGCCGAGATCCGCAGGCTTATTCTCCGTGAATACCCCCGGTTCCGCAACAAAGACGGTCGCGCTACCTATAACTTCTATACTACACGGCCTTCCGGGCATTTCCCGAACGGACTGTTCATGCGCAGGTTCGACCATTTCCGCCTGCCCGACGACATTGACGACACCGCCCTCATCACCTTTACCCTTAACCCGCCGCAAGCGGAAGTACAGGCCCTGAAAACCCTGACGGAAACATTCGCTGAAGACCTCCCCTCGGGAAAGCGGGTCTATTCTACCTGGTACGGCAAGACCATGCCGAAAGAACAAGACGTTTGCGCCCTGCTCAACCTCCTTTACCTCTTCCACGCTTACCGGTTACCTCTTACCCGTACCGATCAGGATACCCTGGACTTCCTGAAAGAGAACGCAGATAAAATCCTGACCCACCCTTTTGAAATTGCCCGGCACTACGCCTCCCCTGCCCTGATCCTTTACCATTACAGCCGCTTCATGAGCCGGTTCAGCACTTCTCTTGACCCCGTCCGTCCCCTGATCATCGCATCCGCGAAAAAAGTACTGCGTACAGAAAAGGTGATGATGAACCGGGTCATCCTGGAATCTGCCCTCCTCCGCCTCGGAGAAAAGAGGGCCCCGCTTCCTCTCCATGAGATCCACTCCAGGGGCTTCCATACCTTTATAGGCGCGCCTTTCGCCCCCTATGCTTCTACCTGGACAAAACGATGGGCCGCCCGCCCCGCCTACCAGATCTTCTGGCGTTCCGATCTTCACGAAAAGGCCTTCCTGGCGGAATATCTTGTACTTTCCCGCTTGAATTCGGAAAATTAGTACCTAACTTAGCAGATGTTAAAGATGCGCAGATGCTTCGAATCCCATCCGAAATATCGTCTCAGCCCTTCGAATCCCTGAAATTCCGGAAGAATACTTTTGTGGCCTTCCGCAGCAACCTCTATCCTTTCAATAACCAGGTATTCTTCGAAGAAAATACGGTGATCTATATCCTGGAGGGCGACAAGATTTTCCGCTCGGAAAAGACGGAGTTTCAGGTGCGCAAAGGCGACCTCCTTTTTATCCGCAAGGGATATTACCTGTATTCCGAATCGACCAACGCCGGGTACAAGAGCCTGGTATTTTTTATTGACAGCGCGCTCATCCGCGAATTTGTCAATCAGAATACGGGTATCTTGCAGGAAGGCCCGCCCCGGCAGTCGCCCTCCTGGGTGATGAAACTCACGGCCGATGAATCTTTTGAGAAGTTCGTGGAGTCGGTCTTGCCCTATTTCCGTACCGAAACGCGTTACCTCGATCATTTCCTGAGGTTAAAGGCCCAGGAACTCCTCCTCCACCTGATCAATGCCGATGCGGAAGGAAACTTCCGGAAGTTCCTCCTTGAAAATTTCAGCGGGAAGAAGATAGACCTGGACTATGTATTGAATACCTTTTACCTGAAAAACCTGACCATTGCAGACCTGGCCAAAATCTCGGGAAGGAGCCTTTCGGCTTTTAAAAGGGAGTTCTCGGAAAAGTACGGGGAATCGCCCGCCATGCGTATCCGGGCCAAAAAACTGGAGCATGCGCATTTCCTGCTTAAAAATAAATTGAATACGGTGGATGAAGTAGCGGAAGCGGTGGGATTTGATTCCGTATCGCATTTTATCAAAAGTTTTAAGGAAAGATTCGGTGTGACGCCCAAGAAGATTTAGTGTGCCTGCACTCACCCCGTACAATGTCTATTCACCCTTTGTATTTGACCGTTCAAATAAAAATATCTGTCGGGGAAATAATATTGTAGTAAAATTGCAGTGAGCTATGAGTAGTGAGTAGTGAGTAGTGAGTAGTGAGAAAAAGTTGAAATTTTATCTGATATGAAGTACCTGTATATTCTTCTCTTCCTGGTGATTTCGAAGGGGGTGTCCGCCCAGAACGGGGACTCATTTACACTTCGCGATTGCATAGAATACGCGCTTCAGCATAATATTGTGATTCAGCAGTCGGAAGCGGCCGCAGAAAACAGCGATAATTTGCTGAACCAGTCGAAAGCCCAGAGATTGCCTTCCGTCAACGGTTTTATGAGCGGCAACGCCAATACCGGTCGAAACGTCGACCCTTTTACCAATGGGATTGTGACCCAAACCATCGGAACGAATAATATGGGAGTGGGGCTGAGCCTTCCCGTATACCAGGGGAACCGACTGAAAAATGCGGTAGAGCGGGATAAACTTTCCCTGGAAGCCTCCCTGGTTGATGTGCAGACCCAGAAAAACAATATCGGCCTCCAGGTAGCGGTGGCCTATCTCAACGTGGTTTCGGCGGAAGACCTCATCGAAGTGGCCCGCCAACAGCTGGAGGTGACCCGCCTGCAATACGAAAGGACCCAAAAACTGGTGGAAGGCGGGGCGCTAGCGGAAACCAACCTGTTTGATCTGGATGCGCAGCGGGCCAACGACGAACTCTCCCTGGTCAACGCAGAAAACAGTCGCGAGTCGGCATTCCTGGCCCTGAAAAGAACCATGAACGCTCCGCTTGAAATGATGTTCGGTATTGTGAAGAGCGAAGTGCCCGATCCGGAGATGCTGGCAATGGAAGCGTCTTCTTCCTCGATTTACCAGACGGCGCTCACTTTTCTACCTGAAATCAAAGCAGGGAAGATCCGCATGCGCATGGCAGACCATAACATTGCTATTGCCCGCGGGCTTGGGCACCCTACCCTTTCTTTCAGTACCAACTGGGGTACCGCGTATTCGAGTATGGCACAAAGGGCGGCGGGCAGCGTCAGTAGTTCCCAGCAGATTCCTATTTCCGCGGAATTCCAGGGACAAACCATTCCCCTGGTGATTAACTGGCCTCAGACCAGCTACACGATGGAAAATATCCCGTATTTCAATCAGCTGGGCAATAACCAGAACCTGAGTTTCGGTCTTTCCATGAACGTACCTATCTTTAACCGTTTCAATGTGAAGTACCAGACCCAGTCGGCCCAGATTCAGAAAAAGCAGGTCGATCTTCAGAATAAGGCCACGGAGATACAGATCAGACAAAACATTGACCAGGCGTATATTGATATGCTCAACGCCCGAAAAAAATACTCCGCGACGCTGGCCCAGGCCGAAGCCCTGAACAAAGCTTTTATTGCCGCGGAAAAGCGTTATAACGCGGGCGCGGGCACTTTCGTAGATTATAACCTGGCGAAAACCAACCTTGACCGGGCCAACACCAACCTGGTGATTGCCAAATACGATTATATTTTCAGAACCAAAGTATTGGATTTTTATCAGAACAAACCGCTTGAATTCTAAACCGACAAAGTGATATGAAAAAGAAGTCTAAAAAAATGATATGGTGGATATCCGGCTTGCTGGCCGCCCTGGTACTGCTCCTGATCATCGGGAAAAAAGCCGGCTGGATAGGTGCCGAAAAGCCCACAGCGGTAGAAATCACGAAGGTTGCCCCCGGAAATCTCACCCAGTCGGTTTCCGCTTCCGGCAAAATTCAGCCTGAAGTAGAGGTGAAAATATCTCCCGACGTTCCGGGCGAAATCATCGCCCTCTACGTGAAAGAAGGCGACTCGGTGCAGAAGGGCCAGTTGCTTCTCCGCATCCAGCCCGAGAACTATATTTCCTTGGTGGAAAGGTCTAAAGCGGGGGTAAACCAAAGCAAAGCATCCGCCGAACAGTCCAAAGCAGCCATTGCCCGGGCCGAGTCCCAGCTCACCCGCATGGAAACCGAGTTTAACCGCCAGAAAAAACTGTATGAAGATAAGGTAGTTTCTCTTTCTGATTTCCAGACGGCCGAAGCAAACCTGTTGGCGGCCCGCCAGGACCTCGCCTCCGCGAAGGCCAACTATGATGCGGCACGCTTCGGGATAAACAGCTCGGAAGCCGCCCTGAAAGACGCCTCCGAAAACCTCCGGAAAACCAATATCTACGCCCCCATGAGCGGTATCGTCTCCAAACTGGCCGTAGAATTGGGCGAAAGGGTAGTGGGTACATCCCAAATGGCCGGCACCGAACTGCTGCGTATCGCCAACCTAAACGACATGGAAGTACGGGTAAATGTGAATGAGAACGACATCATCCGGGTAGACATGGGCGATACCGTACTGGTGGATGTAGACGCCTACAGCGATCAGAACAGGAAATTCAAAGGCGTGGTGACACGCGTAGCGAATACCGCCATCGGCTCCGGCGGATCGCTCACCGCCGCCGCCAGTAACAGCACCGAGTCGGTGACCGAATTTGAGGTCCGGATCAAGATCCTCCCTGACTCGTACCGCGAACTTATTGACCATTCCCAGGGCAAAAAGTATCCCTTTAAACCCGGCATGACCGCCACCGTAGACATCATTACTCAAAAGAAAAGCGGTGTACTGACCATCCCTATCTCGGCCGTCACCACCCGCACGGAGAAAGCGGAAGAAAGTGAAAACACCTCCACTACTACGACAGACCAAATCAAAGCCGAGCGGCCTAAAGAAATTGTGTTTGTGAACGAAGACGGTGTAGCCAAAAAGCGGGAAGTGACCACCGGTATCACCGACATCACCACCGGCAGTATTGAAATTCTCACCGGCCTGAAGGCTGGCGAGCAGGTGATCACCGGGCCGTTTATTGAAGTTTCCAAACGGCTGGAAGAAGGCAAAAAGGTAGAGGATAAAAACGCGCAAGCCAAACCGGCTGAAAACGACAAAAAGAAATAAAGAAATTA
>JBEBRS010000212.1:0-5731 GCA_040394705.1 Leadbetterella byssophila | reverse complement strand
GACCCTCTTCTACTTTAAATTGCTGGCCTGCGATCTCTACGATTGCGTACATATGATTTGTAAATTAATTTTTTGAGGTGCAAAAATACAAACTTATTCCTTAACATGCAACTTCTTGTGCGAATCAAAGGAAATTTTATCGTATAGTATTTCCGCAATCCTGGCTGAACCCGCGTCAGAAAAGTGCATATCGTCTGTATAATACCGGCTGTCGTGAGGCAAATATTCGGCCAGATCAATCACCTGCACACCGTTTTCCTCACCCGTTTCTTTCAGCGTACGGTTGTAAAAATCCAGCTTCCGGTAATACTCCAGCCCGGTCATGCCGTAGATCGGGAAAGCGCCCAGGTCCAGGCCGGTAGAAGGGTCAGTAGCGGCACCAAAAAGCAAGGGCTGCGTAATGAATACCGGCGTGGCCTTCACCGACCGGCAAAGTGCGATCAGCTCCTTTAAGCGACCGGCATACACCGCCTGGGCCTCCTCATGCTTCCGGAAAATAGCCCGCTTTTCTTTCTCCGAATACAGGTATTTGCTCTTCCGGTCTTCCAGGTTCCACTGCATATTGTCTGCCAGGTCCAGTTTCCAGGCCTGGTAGCTCCGGTAAAAAGAATGAAGCAGGTTAAGCAACCTCGACTTTTCTTCCAAACGAACCAGCAAACTTTCCTTGTTTTTACCGGTTAACTGCTGGTCAAAGGCGTTGGTGCCGTTTTCCGCCACCGCCATATCGTTGACCCCCACCAGGAAAAACACATAATCAGGCCGGATATCGCCGATATACTGGGTAAGCAGGGAAATATGCCCAATGGTAGAATGTCCGTTTAAACCGGCGTTGTTCACCAGGTAATCCTTCCCCAGAAGACGGGCGTACCGGTCCGTCCATACATTTTTGTCATCTGCAAAATAACATTCGGTGGTGCTGCCGCCCACAAAAAGCAATTTCACCCGCTCAGACGCCGGATCCCACTCTTCGCCCCGGAAACCCCAGGAGTTTTTCGTATGAACAGCGTTTTTCGCTAATTTATCAAAACTCTTATTGGGTAAAACGTATTTCTGATTTTTAGGCAAAACCGTCTTTCCCGAAGAAACACGCACCTCAATAGGAGAATAAAAGCGCAGAAACAATTCCAGCCCCAAACCCACAAACAAAAGCAGGTAAATACCGTACAGACAAAAGGAAAGAAGTTTTTTGAGCATAGAAGCGATATTCTCCGCAAAATTAAAACCTTTTCAGCAATTCAAATGAAATAATTGTACACTTTTAAACTAACTATTTAGTTTTATTATATATTTGCAGCATTCAATCTGCTGAAATCATGAAGAATCTACTATTCCTGCTGATCTTGCTCAGCCCCGGCATACAGGCGCAAAAGATCATTTACGTACGCGACTCCACGGCTTTAAAGGCTCATTTTATTCAACGCCCAACCGTAGCTTTACCCGCTGACCCGCATTCTGCCAACGGGAGCTGGGCCGCAGCTCCGGTGGTGCGTTCAGTACGCAATGACCACGCCACCATTCTGCGAAAAGAACTCACGTATGTGAGTCGGAATGTGGGTGAGGTCAGCTTCTCAAGGGCAAATTTCAAAGCCTACGTTAACCCTTCGGGGCGGATAGACAGCCTTGCCTATTACCTGGTAAGCACAGACACCGCGCGTAGAGTGACCCCGCCGCAAAGGCGGGACCAATTGTATACTATGCTGGAAAAAGACCTTAAAGACCGCCTGGAAAAAGAATGGTTGTCTGTTCTGTCGGAATTCTATATTGAAAGACCGGAGCAGTTTACGTGTTCAGGCATGATTTTAATGTACCACAAAAAGAAAAATCTGGAGGAATACCTGAACGCACAACCCGCCGATGTGAAATCGGTTGATTTGAGTGATTTCGGGCTGCGGGAATTTCCCCACCAGCTCAGGCGCTTCCGAAAGCTTAAAAGTATTAATCTGCAAAACAACTTTATTCGCACGGCCACCCTCGATAAAAAGGATTATCCAAATCTGAACTCGCTTTCTTTCCAAAATAATCTGTTGAGAGACGGGGGGCTGAAACTGACCGGGGGCCTGAAACCCGAAATTATCAATCTGACGGACAATCACTTTACCCGGATTCCGAAAACCCACCGAAAAGTGCAGCACCTGTTCCTAGCCAACAGCGCCATTGACCGGATAAGCAAAAAAGACATCCGCCATTTGAAAAACGTACGTTCTCTTAACCTTTATGCCAACAAATTAACGGAAATCAGCCCGCGGATCTCCCGCCTGAGAAAACTGAAAGAACTGGATGTATACCGAAACGAAATCTCCGACCTGCCCCGGGCCATTACCCGCCTGAAAAACCTGGAAACGCTGGCATTGTCTTACAATAAACTGGAGGAACTTCCCGCTGAAATACATAAAATGAACAAACTGAAAACGCTCTATTCCCACCACAATTTCCTTCATAAATTACCGCTCTTGCCCGCCAGTCTGGAAACCTTAGACGTAGGCTACAACCAGATTCAGGAGGTAACTGTACAGGTTCAGCCCCTTAAGAACCTGATTTCGCTGGACTACAGTCATAATCAGGTAACGGGCGACCTTGATTTCCTCCTGGAGCTGCCCCGCATCAAAGAGATCTACCTGCTTGAGAACCGGTACGCCGCCACCGAAGAAGAAGAAAAATATTTCAGCCGGGTGTTTTCAACACTGGTAAGCAAAGGAGTAATGGTGAAGTAAAATTCAGAGAACTACATTGCCGCCCTGTCTGAAATATTTGCTTTCTTTGTAACCAAAAATTCAGGGAATGCAGCAATACCACGATCTCTTAAAACATATTTTAAAGGAAGGAACCCCAAAGACAGACCGCACCGGCACCGGTACGCTTAGCGTTTTCGGCTACCAGATGCGGTTTGACCTGTCGGAAGGCTTTCCTATGATCACCACCAAAAAGCTGCACCTGAAATCCATTATTCATGAACTGCTCTGGTTTATCAAGGGCGATACCAACATCGGTTACCTCAAAGAAAACGGGGTAAGCATCTGGGACGAATGGGCCGATGAAAACGGAGACCTGGGTCCGGTGTACGGAAAACAATGGCGGGCATGGGCTACTGAAAATGGAGAAATAGATCAACTTAAAGAGGTACTGAAGCAGCTCAAACAGAATCCCGATTCCCGCAGAATCATGGTATCGGCCTGGAATGTGGGAGAACTCTCCCAGATGGCCCTGATGCCTTGTCATGCCCTCTTCCAATTTTATGTGGCAGACGGAAAACTGTCCTGTCAGCTATACCAGCGCAGTGCCGACGTGTTCCTGGGCGTACCCTTTAATATTGCTTCTTACGCCCTCCTCACGCTGATGATTGCCCAGGAATGTGGCCTGGCGTTGGGCGATTTCGTCTGGACCGGGGGAGATACCCATATCTATTCCAATCACCTGGAACAGGTCAACCGACAACTGGAACGGACACCCAGGCCCTTGCCCGTAATGAAACTTAATCCGGAGGTAAAGTCGGTTTTTGATTTTACGTACGATGATTTTGAACTGATCGGTTATGATCCCTATCCCGGTATCAAAGCCCCGGTAGCCATCTGAAATCACCCCTTAGCTGAAAGCTAACAGCTGATTGCTGATAGCTAATACCCCCTTCAAAGATCTAAAAAGCTCTGGTAGGTTCTTTGCATCAAGGTTTTCCCTTCTTCCACTTCTTTCGGGGTAACGGCCCCCTCGATTTCCCGGCGGCCCACATTATCAAAAAGCAGGCGGTTTTGGTCGGTCACGTACCCAAACCCGTCATTGAATACAAAGAAGGCCCAGGAAGGGGTGCCCCCTATATTTTTACTCCATCGGAATTCTCCGGCGTCCATGCCCAACTGGTGCAAGATCGTGGCGGCCAGGTCGGTCTGGCTATACACTCCTTTGACCTTCCTTGCAGTTTTGACCGCACCGCCCGTCCAGATCATGGGAATTTTGAAGTTGTCGGCCTTTTCTTTGGTGTCGGGCCACTTATGCCCGTGGTTTCCCAAGACAATGACCAGGCTGTTTTCCCACCATTCCTGCTTTTTCCCTTCTTCCAGAAACCTCTCCAGGCTCTGATCTGCATAATGCAGGGAATTGTAAAACTGCTCCTGCGCGCCCGTGCTTCCGAACAGGCCCTCGCCGGGAATGCCGTAAGGTTCGTGGCTGGACAAAGTCAAAACGGTACTGAAAAAGGGACGCGTATGCGGGTGCCGGTGATCGTCCAGAAACTTCCGGTACACTACGCTGTCAGGCGCTCCCAAAGAAGACAAACCGGCCGTTTCCTCAAAGTCGTTCTTTTCCACTATTTTCTCAAAATTACTTGCGAACAAATACTCTTTGAGGCTGAGAAAACCGGCATCTCCGCCGTAGTAAAACTGGGTAGAATAACCGTCCCGGCTGAAACTACTGCTTAAAAATGGTAGTTTTTTAATTTTTTCCGAATATTCCACGAGGGCCTCCTTGGGTTGGGCCGGGTAACCGCTCAACACGCTTACCACCGTCTTATCGGTGCGGTCTGACGCCGCGTACAGGTTTTCAAACCAGACGCCTTCTTCTTTCAGCCGGTTCAGAAAAGGTGTAACCTCCACGTTTTGGTACCGGTAATCCAAAATTTTGGCCGTCAGGTTTTCCACCAGTACCAGCACTACGTGCGGTTTCTCGCCCGATACAAGCGCAGGGCCGGTTTCTTTCTCCGAAACGAAAAGGTTTTTCAGGTGCTTGTCCAGGGTTTCCCGGGGGAAATACGTATACGGATTCTCTTTTACCGACGTGCGGTTCAGCAGGGAACTGAAAAAATTCCACGGTGCGTTCAGGGCGGCCACATTCGCAAAATTACGGGTGGAAAAATACACCGAACTTTGTTTCAGAGGTTCTTTTCCCCAACCGCCCCGGGTAGGCAGAATCAGTAAAGCGGTCATGGCCAGTCCGTACAGGATAAAAGGGAAGTGGCGAATGTGCTTCCAGTCGTATATCTTGTTGGCCACAATACGGTACACCATGATACTGGCCACCGCCAATAAGATCAGGTAACTCAGAAAAAGCCGGAGAATCGGTGAACTTTTGACCGAAATAAAGGCTTCTTTCGGGCTGCTCAGGAACTTTAAGGGGGTGCTGTCTATCCGGAAATTCCAGGTATTGTATACCTCGAGGTCGGCCACCACAATGAGATTGGTGAGGGTAAGCAGGATAAACGTATAGGAAAAAAAGGTATTCTGAAAGACGCCTTTGTCTATAAAATTACTGAAGGTGACCCACAAAAACGGAAGCAGGGAGTAATAGGCCGCCATGGCCAGGTCCATCCGGATACCGTGACGGAATATGCCGTATACTTCTTCCAGGGTGAGGCTACGGGAGTCCTGAATGTGGTATGCCAGGAAAATGACGCGGGCCATCACAAAGAACACCACCCAAAAACCATAGTAGAGCAACAAAAAACGTAGCCTCTCCCGCATTAAATTTTGACTTTTAGTTTAAAATAAAAGAAACAGGTATTTATTTTGCTGTAAATATAGATACTTCCTACAAAAATACCTTTTCTTATGTCAGAACTTAGAACGAAAGCCATTCAGGTAGCTCAATCCCGAACTATTCCTGAAGTTGACATTCCTATGGGAAAAGTGAGTGAATACTACAGCACCAATACGTTTACCGACGAGGTGATGCAGGAACTACTCACTCCGGAATCCTACGAAAAGGTATCCCAGGCCATCCGGTCGGGAGAGAATATAGAAGGAAA
>JBEBRS010000211.1:0-5776 GCA_040394705.1 Leadbetterella byssophila | reverse complement strand
GCATATCAAAACCAGAAGAACTTTCGGCGGGTGAAAGCTTTTTCGTTTTAATAAAGAGTTCATCATAAAAAATAAAAATTAAGGTTAATTGATCACATTTTCCATTTGTGTGGACTCATCCTTTGTGCCGCTCTTTCCTTTCTGTAAGACCGGGAATAACAGCATCCCAACCTTTAAACGAAATAGAAATATTCCCATACAAAAGATGATATATTTTATTTCCACTACAAATGAAAGCACAAAACAAAAGAAAACAAAACAAAACGAAACATTTTTTAATCTTTTTTAATCATAAAATAATATTCAGAGGTAAGAATTAACGTTTTTATAATATCAAACCTTCCAAAAATCGATTTTTTACCTTATAATTGCTTTCATTTTATTTCATTTAAACAACATGACCATTACAGAAAGGCACCAGTATATCCTGGCAGAACTACAAAACAAGGGAAGTATCAGTATCCTGGACCTGTCTGAACAATTGGAGGTGTCGGGGGTTACCCTACGTAAAGACCTGAAAATACTGGAAGAAAAAAACCTGCTTTTCAGAACCCACGGCGGCGCGTCATTGAACAACCCCTACGCAACAGAGCGACCCATTCATGAGAAGCAGCACATCAACAGCCAGGAAAAGCAGCGCATCGGCCGGGCTGCACTCTCCATCATTGGGGGGAACGACTCCCTGATGCTGGGGTCAGGAACCACCATTTTCGAATTTGCGCGGCAACTTAACCCGGCCAACCCTATCACCGTGATTACACCCGCTTTAAAAATAGGCATAGAGCTTTCCGACAAACCGAATATCGAGGTACTTCAACTGGGCGGGGTGATCCGCCAGAATTCTTCTTCCGTAGCCGGAAACTTCGCCGAATATATGCTGGAAAGTGTGTCCTGCGGGATTTTGTTCCTCGGTGTAGACGGCATTGACCTCGATTACGGGTTTACCATCAGTAACCTCACGGAAGCCGGTCTGAACCAGAAAATGATCAGCACGGCCCAGTCGGTAGCTATCCTGGCCGACCATACCAAGTTTGGCCGCCGGGGAATTGCCAAAATCTGCGATCTGGAAACCGTACGGTACGTGATTACAGATTCATTGGCTCCGCAAGAGAGCGTGAAGGCGCTCGAAGAAATGGGGATTCAGGTCATTATCGGATGAAACTCGTGTAAGTTGTGCGGGGCAACCTGCCCTCTGAGGGTAGAAAATGTCTCATCAACTACAAAAGAAACCCGGTAGCAGATATTGTTTTTTGTAGTAAAGTTGTAAGTATTGGTTGTGCTGTCAAAAATGTACTTATAACGGTTTTGCAAGTCGGATTCCATGCTGTCAATTTAACAATACTGAGCTTATCTAAAGATACTCTTACTCCCGCACCCGGTACTGCCCGGGCGTTACCCCGTAAAACTTCTTAAATTGTTTAATGAAATAAGAGGGGTCACTGAATCCTACGGAGAAAGCGATGTTACTGACGGCCTCCTCCTTGTTCTCTTTCAGCAGCGTCAGGCTACGCCGGAGCCTGATCTCCGTTACAAAGTCATTGGGAGTCTGTCCGGTAATCTCCTTTATTTTGGTAAACAATGAACTGCGGCTGATATTCAGCTCGGCTGCGAACTGATCGATACTGAATCCCGGGTTGTCCAGATGATCCAGGACCACCCGGGTGGCGTCATGAATCATTTGCCGGTGCTGTTTATTGCTGGAGTAAATTTTGTCTGAGACCGGGGCCAACGCATCTTTCAGCAGAATCCGGTTATTGATCAGGCTGTTACAACGAATAATAAGCTCACGCGCTTCAAACGGCTTGGTAATGTAATCATCTGCGCCAATCTGCAGCCCTTCGAGCTTCTTTTCCGGCGCCACCGCCGCGGTCAGCAACACCACCGGGATATTCCGTGTAGCCAAATCGGATTTGATTTTCTTACAGATTTCGATGCCGGACACGTTGGGAAGCATAATATCCAGCAAAACCAAATCGGGCATCACCTCTTTTACCTTTCTCATCACCTCCGCGCCGTCTGAAACCGTCACCACGTTATACATGGGCATAAAAAGCTCGGCCAAAACCGTCTTCAGCTCCGCATTGTCCTCCACAATAAGAATGGTATTCTGCTTCACTTCACCGTCTGTAACCGGAATCTCATTCTCCTTTTGAATGTCAGCAAAGGTGTTTTCAGGAAAATCTTCCGGACTAAAATGCGACTTGCCCAGGGGCAGGCTGATTTTAAAAGCGCTACCTTTCCCGAGATTACTCAGCACGCTGATGGTGCCGTGGTGCTGTTCCACAATGTCTTTCACCAGCGCCAGCCCGATACCCGTACCCGGATCGAGGGGCTGAACGGAAGAATCGGTGTCCCTTACCTGGTAAAAACGATTAAAAATGCGGGTAATGCTTTCTTCACGGATACCCACCCCGGTGTCTTCCACCGTGATTTCCACCGCATCAGCACCGCGTTTAATGACCAGGGAAATAGACCCTGAAGGAGGAGTGAATTTAAAGGCGTTCGACAACAGGTTGTAAAACACCTTGTCCATCTGGGTGGAGTCAAACCAGGCCTCAATTTTTTCCTCCGTACTCAAAAAAGACGTATTGATATTCAAGGAATTACCATAATCCTGAAAGGAGACGAAAATCTGGTGCACATACTTGACAATGTCATGCCGGCTTACTCTCAGCCTCACCATGCCTTCCTCCTGTTTCTTGAAATCCAACAGCTCATTGATCAGTTTTTTGAGATTGGCCGCGTTTCTCCGGATATTCTGCAATTTCGCATGCACCGTGGGCGGAATGCTACCCGTGGCGTTCAGAAGCATATCCAGCTGAGCCATAATAAGGGTAACGGGCGTACGTATCTCATGAGACACGTTCATGAAAAAGCGAAGTTTCGACTGATTGACCTCCTCGGCATGGCGCGACTGTATATCTGCATTTCTCAGGGAATATTTCAAGCGCATGCGGGAGTAAAAAAGGTACAATATCCCGGCCAGCACCAGGGCGTAAAATATCCAGGCGTACCAGGAATTGTAAAACCGCGGCTTCACGATCAGGGTAAGATCGGCCGCCGCCATTTCCGCGCCGGTGGCCGAATAAATACTCCGTATTTTGAGACGGTAAGTACCCGGCCCCAGGTTGGTATAGGTGATGTTATTAAACGACTGGGCCTCGATCCACTGCTCATCAAAACCTTCCAGCTTATACTGAATTTCCGACTTCAGCGCTTTAATATAATTGGTAGTAGCAAAATCAAAGGAAATTACGGAATGTTTTTCATTTAACACCAGCGTATCAGTGGTGGTAATTGCCCGCTTCAGGATCCCGTCTTTGTCACCGGGCTTCACCACCTGATTGTTAACGCTCAGAGAAGTCAGCAAAATCTGGTAAGGCTTGGGGTGATAGAGCAGATCTTTTTCTGAAATGATCATCATGCCCGAAAGGCTGCTCAGGATGATCTCCCCTTTCCGGTTTACATACAGGCTCTTCTCATTTAAGGCTTCAAAAGGGAAAAACTGGTGGTTTCTGTAGTTATAGAAAGCCTGCTTGGAAGACTCAAAACGGGAGAGGCCATCGTTGGTGGTAATAAGAATATAACCGGTCGACGACTCTTCCACATCCAGAATGTAGTTATCGGCCAATTCCGAATTACCGGTATGATAATGTTGCGGGGTTGCCGCCTTCCGATCCCAGCAATATAACCCGTTGCCGGCACTGCCGATCCACACCCGCCGCTCGCTGTCCTCAAAAAACACCGCTGAATTGAGTTCCAACCCACCCGGAACCGGAAGAAGCAGGTTGTTCTTAAGGTCATAACGGCCAATGGCATTGCGCACCGAAAACCAGAGAACTTCCTCGTGATCTATCATCATGTCCCACACCTGACCCAGGCCCAGGTCATTCTCCTCATTCAGCAAAGGACTCAAAACCCCCGTGCCAATATCGTACACCTGTATGCCGTCATGCGTACCCAGCAGAAGCCGGTTCCCGTATTTCCGGATAGTGCGGACATACTTGTCTACGTTCCGGTTTCCCGATTTCAGAGGTACGCGGGTGATCCGGTGGGTCTGCAAGTCCACCCGGTCAAGACCACCCAGGTGTGAACCTACCCAGAGCACCCCGTTATCTTCATCCAATAGCAAATCTTTCAGGGTATTGGACGAAAGCGTAGCCGAATTCCGCGGATCACTCTTATAATAAGTAAATGTATTCCGGGAAATATCGTAGTAGTTCAGTCCTCCGTAATCGGAACATATCCAGAGGTTCCCGCGGCTGTCTTCCACCACCCGACCTATGATGGCGCTGTTGGGACCACTTTGACTTCCGGTGGGCCGGTAAAACCGGTTAAACGAAAACTCGGGATTGAAGATATTGACCCCACCAAAAAAAGTACCGATCCAAAGGGAACCCTGGCTGTCTTTGCGGATACACCACACCGATAAATCGCTCAGGGAATTGCTTTCTACGATGGAATGTCGAAAACTTTTGAACTCTTTGGTTTCCGGATTAAGGTAGTCGAGTCCCCGAAATGTGCCGATCCAGAAACCTCCGAGGTCATCCTGGCATACCGCCCGTATAAAGTTATCGGAAAGCGAGGTGGCGTTGCCGGGCTCATGCCGGTAATTCACCAGCTCATTGCGCGAACTGACCCGAAAAAGTCCGTCTTCCAGCGTTCCAGCCCAAATGTTCTTGTTCCGGTCTTCGTACAAACACACCACAAAAACGTCGGCAATCACTTTCAGCTCCCGGCCGTTGCGGTCCAGCGCCAGCAACCCCTCGTTTGTGCCTACGTGCAGCGTACCGTCTTCCGACTCCAGAATAGTACGAACCTGCACAGAAGGCCCAAATGCCTTATAAGTTTTGATGGTGCGGCTTTTCTCATCAAAATATTTGAGCTGATTACCGCTACCGATCCATACCCGTCCGTTTCCGTAGGTAATATAGCTTACGCCTGTTCGGGTAAGAATGTTGAATTTCTGGGTGTACAAATCGTATTCCAGAAGGCCCGACTGGCATTGAATGTACAATTTACCGGCACCGTTGCCTATCACCCGCTGAATATTACTCCCGAAAAGACCGGTGGTATCGCCCACCACAGGCTTGAAGGCCTCGGTCTTGCTGCCGTCAAAGCGGTTCAGCCCGTCACTGGTGGCAATCCACATCTGGCCAAACTCATCCTGGTAGAAGTCGTGCACCGTAAACTGAGACAGGCCGTCTTTCACCCCCAGGTGCTCAAAGAAAAGACTCTGAGCCTGGGCCGGCTGTAGCAAGAGTAAAAACAAAGCGAAAAATAGAAAACGATTTGGCATTTTGTTCTGGACAGAAGGTCTTACTTTCGATAACAAAATAATACCGGCGTATGTTTAAATAATTCAAAAGTACGAAATACAGTGTATCCTTATAGAAATATCGTCCAAATCTATCCTATTATCGTACAATTGGAATTTTTTTTCTTGTCCAGACTATTTTTACGTAAATATGATTTATTGACCTATTCTTTACGTGATTGTGGTTTCATCTTTGTACGAGGTCAACCCTAATCTATCAATCTTAAACATGTATGAACAATGAAAAAACACAAGTACATTTCTTTCCTCTATGTACTGCTGATGCTCCCGGCCTATCTGCTTTCGGCCCAAAACCTCACAGTCTCCGGACGAGTGTTGTCGGCTGAGGGCGAAGCGCTCATCGGGGTATCGGTGACGGAGGTGACCACCGGCAAAGGCGCAATGACCGACGTCAACGGAAACTTTACCCTACAGGTGGCATCGGCCAATGCTTCTCTC
>JBEBRS010000210.1:0-5908 GCA_040394705.1 Leadbetterella byssophila | reverse complement strand
TCGAAGGGCACTGCTCGGAACTCAGTTCTCGGAGCTACGCTCGAACTGACAATGGCGGCACCCGTGCAACTGTCACCCTGAGCCTGTCGAAGGGCACTACTATCTTATCTATGGCGCAAAGAAGAAGATTACCGGAAAAAAAGCGGCGGAACCCGGAACAGACCCCGGAGTTTCAGCAGTCTTCGCATATTGTGGAGCTGGAGGCGTCTGTGCTGGGCGGGGTGATCCGGGAAAAGGATGCCCTGACCATGGTCATTGATATCCTGAAGCCCGATAGCTTCATATCGGAAAAGCATGAGGCCATATACCAGGCCATTCTGCTTCTTTTCGGGAAGTCGGAACCGGTAGACCTGCTAACCATTACCAACCAGTTAAGGCAGACGGGCGAGCTGGAATTCATTGGCGGACCGGCCTACCTGGCCAGGATTACGGCCCGGAAAGTTTCCACTCACATTGAGAGAGACGCGCGGATCATCCTGCAATATGCCATTCAGCGCAGCATTATGCGTATAATGGACGAAGTGCTGCATAAGGCCCAGGAAGACACGACGGATGTTTTTAACCTCCTCGATGCCACCGAGCAGAGTTTGAGGGATATCCAGGAAGGCAACCTGAATAAGAACATTCCCGATCTGCAACTGGTGGTACAAAAGACCATTCAGGAACTTAAAAACAAAGAAGACCAGGAAGCGGGGGGGGCGAGTGTACCCTCCGGTTTCCCTACCCTTGACCGGATCACGGGCGGGTGGCATAACACCGAGCTAATCATTATAGCGGCCCGGCCGGGTATGGGCAAGACCGCCTTTGTGGTCTCCGCGTTGAGGAATGCCGCCATCGACTACAAAATGCCGGTGGCCCTGTTTTCCCTGGAGATGTCTTCCCAGCAGGTGATGTACCGCCTGATTTCTGCGGAGGCCGAAGTAGATTCCCAGAAACTCCGGAAGGGGGATCTGGAAACCGACGACTGGAAGGCCATTCACTCCCGCCTGAATAACCTGGATAATGCTCCCATCTATATTGATGATACCCCGGCGCTGTCGGTGCTGGAACTGCGTACCAAGGCCCGTCGTCTGAAAGCCTTCCACAGTATCAAACTGCTGATTGTAGATTATCTTCAGCTCATGACCGCAGGGAATGGCCGTACCGGCATGAACCGGGAGCAGGAAATCGCCACCATTTCCCGTTCTTTAAAAACCATTGCCAAAGAACTGAATATTCCCGTTATCGCGCTTTCTCAGCTGAGCCGTTCGGTAGAGTCACGCCCAGACAAGCGGCCTATGCTTTCTGACCTCCGGGAATCGGGCTCTATTGAGCAGGACGCCGACGTGGTCATGTTTCTTTACCGCCCGGAATACTATCAACTGGAGGAGACCGAAAACGGGGAAAGTACCCAAGGACTGGCGGAGGTGATTATTGCCAAAAACCGGAGCGGCTCGGTAGACAGCGCCAAGTTGAGATTTATAGGGAAATATACGCGTTTTTCCGAGTTCGACGGCTTCATTGCCAGTCCGGAAGAGTACGAGGAACGCAGCGGTATAAAAACCCTCGGCAGCCGCGCCAATGACCTGAAGTGATTCGGCACTCACTACTCGGCACTAAGAACTCGGAACTCAACACTCACTACTCCCTACTCCAACGAAAAAGGGCGCTGCTCAACACCGGCAGCACCCTTTTCTATTTAAAAATACCTTTTACTTCTTCTCCAGGGCGTCGTTGATACGGGCCACTAAATCCTGTACGTGGTATTTGCTGACTTTGTCGCTCATTCTGGAAGAGGCGCTGTTCAGCTCGCTTTTCAGCGATACCAGCGTACCGCGGATAATGGAGCTGAGGTCGGTCTGATTGTAATCAGGTCTTCCCGGAAGCGCGTTGGCGTTCAGCTGCTTCGTGAGGTTGGATACAAAAGCTTTCTGCAGGTTTCTGCGGAAAATATCAATGGAGGATCCTGACCTCAGTTCACTGAAAATACCGCTTTTCAGCCCGGTATACAGGTCATCCAGGGAATAATATTTATTTCCCTGAGAAGAGGCTTCCATCAGGCGGGCTGCCCGGTCAGTAGAAAGCAGGCTGTTCAGTGTACCCACTTGCAGGGTTTTGATGGATTCTACCCCGCTCTCCGGACGGATTTTGTTCAGTACATTGGGATCGATGATCCACTTGGGAGTAGTGAACAACTGGGCATTCAGGAAGGCCACGGCTTCTACCTGCAACTCTTTGGGAACGATCTCGTACCGGTTGGTTTCCATGTCGTAAGTCACCGGGGTGTCATAGATACCGCCTACGTATTTGGTCACATGGCCCATGTACCGTCTGAATTGACCGGTCAGGCTGTTGTACAGGGTGTTCAGTTCGCTGTAGCTTTCTCCGTCTTCTCTTGACCATTTCTCCAGCTCAGGAAGAATTCTTTTCAGGTTTTTGATCCCGTATTCCGATGCTTTTACGGCATTGTCGCCCAGATCTTCGGTTTGGTAACGGGGGTCGTATGCGCTGATTTCTGTTCCGAAACGCAATCTGGGGTTTTTAACCGCTTCTGATGTCATTTTATGCAGGAGGGCTTTTTCGTCTTCCGAAGATTGGGCATCGGGGAAGTAGGTGTACCCCCATTTGATGGCCCATTTATCGTAATCACCGATTTTAGGGAAGAGATGCTTCACGCCGTCTTCGGGCTGAGCCACGTAGTTGAAACGGGCGTAGTCCATGATAGAAGAAGTATGACCGTATTTTTCCTGGAATTCAGGATCACGGAGTTTTTCTACCGGTGTAGCGTTGCTGGCGCCCATGTTGTGGCGAAGCCCCAGGGTGTGGCCTACTTCGTGGGAAGAAACGAAACGGATCAGCTCGCCCATCAGTTCATCGCTGAAACGCTTGTTGCGGGCGGCGGGATCTACGGCGGCAGTCTGAATCATGTACCAGTCTCTCAGCAGGCTCATGATGTTATGGTACCAGCCGATGTGGCTTTCCAGGATTTGTCCGCTTCTGGGGTCATGCACGTTCGGACCGTACGCATTCTGAATGTCTGCCGCGAAGTAGCGGATTACCGAGAACCGGGCGTCTTCCAGGCTCATGGTAGAGTCGTTTTCGGGCCAGTATTCTCCCCGGATAGCGTTTTTCCATCCGGCTTCTTCAAATGCCACCTGCCAGTCGTCTACCCCTGCTTTGATATATTTTTTCCATTTTTCAGGTGTAGCGGGGTCGATATAATACACGAGGGGATTTTTCGGTTCGATAAGTTCTCCTCTTTTCAGCCTGGCAAGGTCTTCCGCGTTTTTGGGCTCCAGTTTCCATCTTACGGCAAAAATATCACGGTCTGATTTGTGGGAATCTTCACCGAATACGCTGTACTGATTTGCGAAGTAACCTACCCGTGCGTCAAATGAACGCTTGCGCATAGGTTCTTTCGGCAGCAGCAGGAGGGAGGTATTGAACTCCATGGTCACCACACCTGCGCCGTAGCCGGCCGGGAAGTTCACCCCAATCTGAGGCGTGGGTGTCATGGAAATCCGGGGCGGAGTTACCGAGAAGGTTTTTACCGTGCGGATCTCCGTATTGATCGGGTACGTATTGATCGACTCAATGAAAGACTTGTCTTTCTGGAAAGCGGTCAGGTTCAGCAACTGCTTCCGGATAGGTGCGAGTGAGAAGGGTTGAAAATCACCGTCGAAAGTACTGGTAACATCAATCACATAATTCTTGCCTTTACCTACACTATGAATGCTTTGAATTTCGAAGTTCCCTACGATAGGGTCTACGCTGGAATTGGCCACCGATTGCGCGATAGGCTTGGTACTGTCGGGCGACATGATGATGTACGTCACCGAGCGCAGGAGGATATTGTTGTTGGGTCCTTTTTCCCACTTCACTACCTGCCGGTTTACTTCCTCTCCTCCGAAAACTCCTCCGCCGGCCGGCGTTTTAGAGTAACGGGTAACCGCAATAATGTCTCTTCCAATCAGGGAATCAGGGATCTCAAAGTAGTATTTGTCACCTACTTTGTGTACGGTATGAAGCCCGGTTTTGGTCTTGGCGGTGCTGTCTATGACCTCTTTATAGGGTTTCGGTCCTTTTTTGGGTGCTTCCGGTCTTTTGGGTGCTTCCGGCTTCTTTACTTCCTGTACTACAGGTTTGGCCTCTTCTTTTTTCTTTTTCTTTTGGGCATCGGCGCTGAGGCTGAGCGAGACCGTAAATGCCGTCACAAGTAATAGAACTTTCTTCAACATGATTAAAATTTAGAGTTAGTTTCTTAATGAGCTATAAAAGTACGAAATTGGTGTGAGCTTTCAAGCGTTCGGCTTTCAGAAATTCAGCGTGTCAAAAGCCTCGTGCATCTCCCACAAAATCCCGGACGTTTACGTATTATTCCTCCTGTTTTACCGTAAACCGCAGGCGGGTACTTCCGGGGGTTCCCTGACTGTCTATTCCCTGGATATCCACTTCGTACTCACCGGGCAGATCCGAGGTGGGAAAGGTGATCCGGGCGCCCTCGTCTCCCTTTAGCACCACACGGGGGTTCCAGTACAACACGGTGCGGTTATCCGGAACGGCGGCCTTTCCCGGGATGTCGGGCGAATAAAATTCCCGTTCGTGCTGGAGGCCTTCGTAGGTAAACACACTAAAGGCGGGGTCCAGGG
Source organism: Leadbetterella byssophila (assembly GCA_040394705.1). GTDB lineage: Bacteria > Bacteroidota > Bacteroidia > Cytophagales > Spirosomataceae > Leadbetterella > Leadbetterella byssophila_B. Next base: position 1,280 of record JBEBRS010000210.1, on the reverse strand, counting down.
TATAATCTTCCAGGAGACCTTTGTAGGTGCGGTAGCTCACAATGCCTTCGTATCGTTTTTGCCCGAGGAAGAAGCGGGACGTCACCACATCAATATATTCTACTTTCAGAGGGTCATAGGCCATGATCCGGTCGGCAGTGGATACGGGTACCCCGTCGAGAAGAATCAGGGGGTCACCCTGGAAGTGAACGCCCCTGGGGGCATCCAGGGTCCGGAAATGAAAATTACCCCGGCTCTTCCTTACATTCACTTCTTTCACATATTCCCGCATCACTTCTTCCATGATGACAAAACGGGTATAGTCGTCGAGGCGGTACCGTACCTCCGCTTTCCCGAAGAAAGGAATAGAGTCAAGCGAGGAGGGCAATAAATAGGAGGTCCGGTTCTTGCCGGAGTAGATATTTTCCACCTGTACATTGATGGCGTATTCGTTGTAGCTTTCCTGGGAAATCCTGCGGATGTCGGGCAGGGCGGGCGGGGTGCTTTCCGCTTGAAACCGGATAAGTTCCGCGTGGGAGGGTTCTCCCGAAGTGAGGCTGGCCGCCAGGTTTTGGGTTCCGTAGAGGTTTCTTACCCAAAAGGTGGCTACACCGCCTGTGTCGGTGACGGCGGTATACAGCAGGGGGCTTTTGGAGGGAATACTCAGCATAGCCTCCCGGCCCGTTATCGCCTGGTTGCTGGTTTTATCGGTAAACCGTATCCGTATCCGGTGGTAGCGTCCTTCGCTCGTGCTGTCCGGCTTTTTGAAACGCCTCCAGCCGTGGGTCAGGAGAAGGTTATCGAGATCAGCGCCCGGGTGCCCTGAGAAATAGGCGTCAGGATTTTCGATTTCCCCCGTCAGGTCTTTGCGTAAGTAAAAATAAGACCGGATATTTTCCTCCGAAGGCCGCTGGATGTCGTCCAGCTTTTTCACGGAGATGGAAAGGTCGGCGGTAACGGCCGGGCCCCCGGGTGTCTGGTTCAGGGAGAGTACTACTTCTTCCCGGGGTGAAAAATCTTTTTGGGCAGCCGACAGACGAAGATCCAACGCCTTTTCGGGATTTCGGAAGACAATACGTTCGGCCAGTGGGGTATGGTCGCTGCGGAGCAGGGTAAGGCGGGAAGTGCCTTCGGGAAGCCGGTTCCGGGGCAGCAGGTATTCGGCTGTGCCGGAGGTATTCAAGGCTACAGCCTGCGTAAAGGACTCACCGCCGGTAGATTCGGCCACCAGAAGGAGGGTTTCCCCCGCCCGCGCCGGCACCGAGCTCACGCGTACCGCATAACCCGTACCCTGGTCCTCG
>JBEBRS010000209.1:0-5909 GCA_040394705.1 Leadbetterella byssophila | reverse complement strand
TATTAATCGTTACATTCCATTATCAACATCGTACCCTCTTCGTATTCCACCGTTACTTCCCCGTCTTCCTGCACTTTGTTAGAGCTTCCGTTCCGGTACCCCAGATGCAGGCTTTCCGAGTGAAGGGGATAAACGAGATTCCGTGTGGTGATGCCCGTGGTAATGCCCAGGGGCATCAGGGAGATATTGGTGCCTTTCCGATACCATTTCACAAATGAATGGGGAAGGGGCAATACGGGGAAAATACAAGAATAGTCGTCAATGATCCGGAGGCTGATCCGGTCGGCATATTTAGGTAAAATGGAGATATTGACCAGGGTATGGTCTGCGCGGCGACCGGTAGCCCAAACGATATTAGCCGCCGGAAATTCTTCTTCGAGCAGGTAAAGAATGGCTTTCTCCAGGTCGGTGTATAACTGATCCGGTGTATGTACCACTTTTACGGGGTACTGACTCTCGCGTATGCTTTCAGGATCTTTTCCGTCAAAATCTCCGAGAATGACGTCTATCTTTATTCCTAAATCAAGAACGCGCTCCAGGGCGCCGTCTAGTACAATAACCATGGGCGACCATTCCAGCAACTGTCCAAGGAGCTCGGAAGAGCAGGCCTCGCCGTTAGCAATAATCAGCGCGGGTTCTTGTTTTTCTCTTACCACATGGTGCGATGACATATTTTAGCGGGCTCTTTTAATCAGTTCATCCCGGGGGATAATCAACTCCCTGCCCAGTTCGGCGCCGTTCCGGTAGGTTTGGGTCCGGAGTTTCAGGTCTCCTTCCGGAATTTCCACAGGCCCGGTGTAGCGCGACGAAAACTTCACGGGGTAGGTGTTGTCCAGAGAGTAAAATACCTGGGCGTCTTGCACGGGGGTAGACAATTCCAGGAAATATTTTCCGTCTTGACGGGTTACTTTCACTTCGGGCTCATACACGGCCTGAGAAATGCTGATACCGGCTTCGCCGAAGCGCTCAAAGGCCTTCTCTACCCGGTTCAGGAAAGCCGGGAAGGTGCTGGCATTTTTAGGCGACCAGAGTTTTTCGGAAATGGCCAGGGCACGGGGATAGGCCATATAAAAGGCATACGGCAGGGTAGGGATCACTTCGGTCCAGAGATTGCCTTGTCCACCGAGAATGTATTGGGGATCTACTCCCTCGGGCGTAGGTTCCAGTTCGTACGATTTGGCAAGGCTGAGGTCGGCGTAGATGGGGTTTTCTACCGACTTATCGCCCTGGGTGTAGTCCAGGTAGGCAAAGGTGGTAGGCGTCATCACCACGTAGTGGCCGTCTTTGGCGGCTTTTATTCCGCCTTCCATTCCTCTCCAGCTCATTACGGCCGTAGATTTCGGCAAGCCCCCACCGTCCAGGATTTCATCCCAGCCGATCATCTTTTTGCCTTTGGCATTGATAATGTCGTTGACCCGTCTTACAAAATGGGCCTGGAGTTCTTTGGTATCTTTGAGGTTGTTCTTTTTCATGAAGGCCTGCACGGCGGGGTCTTCTGCCCAATAGCCGTGATAGCATTCGTCTCCTCCCATGTGGATGTATTCGCCCGGGAAAAGCTGGGCTACTTCCGTCATGACCTTGTCTACAAATTCATAGACCTTCTCGTCTGCCGGGTTGAGCGTATTTTCAATCAGCATTTTAAACTCGTGGTTGCCGTACCATTCCGCGAATTTGGATCCGGGATTCACAAATTTGGGCTCTTTTCGGGTAGATAGTTCGGGGTAAGCGGCCAGAAGGGCCATGGAGTGGCCGGGAAGGTCGATTTCGGGTACAATGGTGATGTGACGTTCCGCGGCGAATTTCACGATATCGCGGATTTGCTCCTGGGTGTAGAAGCCGCCGTAACTGGCTTTTTCCCCTTCTTTCGGGTAGGGGCGGCCCTCGCCGAATCGGCCGTGGCGTTCTACCCTCCAGGCACCGGTTTCCGTTAAGCGGGGCAGGGATTTGATCTCAATGCGCCAGCCCTCGTCGTCTGTGAGGTGCCAGTGAAAAACATTGAATTTGTAATGCGACATCCGTTCGATGAATGCTTTTACCTCGTCTACCGTGAAAAAGTGCCGGCTCACATCCAGCATCAGTCCGCGCCAGGCGTACCGGGGGTAATCGGTGATGCGGCACTGCGGTACGGTTACCGTACCACCGAAGTCTTTGCCTTCCAGACCGGCGGGCAGGAGTTGCCGGAGCGACTGCAAGCCATTAAAAATACCGGTGGGAGTATTGGCCGTGAGGTGGATCTGGAGTTCTTTTACGTCCAGTACATAACCCTCCTTTCCCAAAGCGGCGTCATTTCCTAACTGAAAAATCACTGCAGGGTTACTGCCTTGTTTGCTGACCACTGATAGCCGGGTCATCCTGACATATTTCGCCAGATTTTCAGCATATTTACGAATTTCGGGTGAACCCTCAGGCACCACAAATTCCACCGTATTTCCAAATACGAATACACCGTTCCGCGCTTCGGTGTTTACCGGTATCGGAATAATGCTTTGGGCCGCCGCCGTGGTACACGCCAGTACCAGTAAGATCAAAAGACTTCTCATCTTGTTCTCATTTTATTGAGGGGGCAAAATACAATAAAGTGAGGGAAATTAAAAATTCAGTAGGGGTGGTGTGAAATTTTCGGGTGTCATGGATAATCAGTAAATTGAGCGTGAAAATGGAAAGAACCCATTTTGGACTAGAAAGTGTAAAACCTGAAATTACCCTGTTGAGAAGTGTAAACATGAATCAAAACCCTGAACAACTCGCCCGTGACCGCATAGACGTGATGCTCGGTGCGGCTGGCTGGGCGGTGCAGTCCAAAGACAAAATCAACTTCAACGAAGCAAAAGGCATTGCCGTACGCGAATACACGACCTCGGTAGGGCCGGCCGATTATGTCTTGTTTATCGCGCAAAAGCCCATCGGCATCATCGAAGCCAAAAGGGAAGATGAAGGCCACCGCCTGACCGTAGCAGAAGACCAGTCTAGGGGGTATGCCACGGCGCAGCTCAAATTTTTCAAAAGTGCTGAAGCCATTCCTTTTGTTTTTGAAAGCACCGGCATCCTCACCCGCTTTACCGACTATCGGGATCCACAGCCGCGCAGCAGGGAGATTTTTAGCTTTTTCCAACCCCAGACCTTGGAAGATGACCTCAAAAGGAAACCACTTCGAGGCCGATTGCAGGATCTGCCCGAGCTGGACATCACCGGCCTTCGTCCGGCGCAAATCACGGCGATCCAAAATTTAGAAAAATCCTTTAAACAAGGTAAGCCCAAAGCACTCATCCAAATGGCAACAGGCGCCGGTAAAACCTTTACTGCAGCGACTTTCATCTACCGCCTGCTCAAATTTGCCAAAGCTAAACGCATCCTGTTTCTGGTGGATACCAAAAACCTGGGCGAGCAAGCCGAACAGGAGTTTATGGCTTTCCAGCCCAATGACGACAATCGAAAATTCACAGAGCTATACAATGTGCAGCGCCTCAGTTCAAGCTATATCGCGGGCGAATCGCAGGTTTGTATCTCTACCATACAGCGGATGTACTCCATCCTGAGGGGCGAAGAACTGGACGAAAGCGCAGAAACCGAAAATCCCAATGAACAGTCTACCTGGTTGCAACAAAAAATGGCAGAGAAAAAAGCCATCCCGGTGGAATACAACGCCAAAGTGCCCATCGAGCAGTTTGACTTCATTATCATCGACGAATGCCACCGCTCCATCTACAATCTCTGGAAGCAAGTGCTCGATTATTTCGATGCCTTCCTCATCGGCCTCACGGCTACGCCCGACAAACGTACTTTCGGTTTTTTCAACGAAAATGTGGTCAGCCAGTACACTTACGAAGAGTCGGTGATCGACGGGGTGAATGTGCCGTATGAGGTTTATAACATCGAAACCGAAATTTCCAAAAACGGTGCCGTCATTGAGTCGGGCTGGTTTGTGGACCGCCGCGATAAGCTCTCCCGTGCCAAGCGCTGGCAACAGGAAGACGAGGACACCGCATACCAGCGCAACGATCTTGACAAAGCGGTCGTGAATGTGTCGCAGATCCGCACCATCATTAAAGAATTTAAAAAAGCGCTGGAAACCACCATCTTTCCCAAGCGCTGGAACGACGGCGTTTACGAGGTACCCAAAACATTGATTTTTGCCAAAACGGACTCCCATGCTGACGACATCATCCAGATCGTGCGGGAAGAATTTGGCGAAGGCAATGATTTTTGCAAAAAAGTAACCTACAAAATAGACGAAGACCCTAAGTCGGTGCTCAACCGCTTCCGCAACGACTACTATCCGCGCATCGCTGTGACGGTGGATATGATTGCCACCGGTACGGATGTGAAGCCGCTGGAGGTACTGCTCTTTATGCGCGATGTGAAAAGCATCAATTATTTCGAGCAGATGAAAGGCCGGGGCACCCGCACTATCGACACCGACAAACTGCAACTGGTGAGCAAAAATGCGCCGGGCAAAACCCACTTCGTCATCGTGGATGCCGTGGGCGCCACCAAATCCAAGAAAACCGACAGCCGTCCGCTGGAGCGGCAGCCTTCCGTGGCGCTGAAGGAACTCCTGGGCGCCGTGACGATGGGCGTAGCTGACGAAGACGTGTTTCTCTCCCTGGCCAACCGCCTCATCCGCCTCGACAAGCAACTCACGTCCAAGGAAAAAGAACGGCTGGAAGAACTCTCCGGAGGTAAAAGCCTCAAACAGATCACCCGCGAATTGATCGAAGCCTTCGACCCGGACCGCATCGAAAACGAAGCCCGGAAAATCATCGCCCAAATCCCGGTGGACGAGCGTACGCCGCTCCAGGCGGACGAAGCCCGTGCGCGGGCGCAGGAAAACCTGATCCGTGCGGCATCGCTGACCTTCAATGGCGAACTGAACAACTATATAGACAATGTGCGCAAGCAGCATGAGCAAATCATCGATCACATCAACACCGACACGGTGCTGCGCGCTGAATGGGATATCACCACGGCCGACAAAGCACAGGCACTAATCAGTGATTTCGAAGCCTACATCCGGGAGCATAAGGACGAGATTACCGCATTGGGCATTTATTTCGACCAGCCGTACCGCCGCAAGGACGTAACCTTCAAAATGATCAAAAACCTGATGGGGCAATTGCGCCTGAACAAACCCGCGCTGGCACCACTGCACCTTTGGGAAGCCTACAAAAACCTGGGCGAAACCGAGGCTACCGCGCCCAAAGACGAGCTCACTGCGCTCGTTTCCTTGGTGCGCAAGGTCTGCGGCATTGACGAAAAGCTCAAACCCTTTGACAAGACCATCGACGACAATTTCAAGCAGTGGATATTTGCGCAAAATGCCGGACAGCACAACCGCTTCACGCCCGAGCAGGTAGACTGGCTGCGGATGATCAAAGACCATATCGTCAGTTCCTACCACCTGGAAATGGACGACCTGGACTATAACCCCTTCGATGCCAAAGGCGGTCGCGGCAAGATGTACCAACTCTTTGGCAATGAAATGGAACAGATCATTAACGAACTAAACGAAGTATTGGTGGCGTAGGGCATCACTAAGCAAGAAAGTAGCAGCGTTAAGCAAGGTGAATTTTAATGTGATAAATAGCTTATTTACAGTGTGTTTTTTAAAATAAGCAAGATTAAAACTAAAATAAGCAAGAATTGGAGCCCTTAAGCAAGGTTAAGAAATAAGTTCTAAAAGCTGTAATTTCAGCACTTTAAAAGCGATAAGCAAGATTGAAACTAAAATAAGCAAGAAAATATGCGTGATGCAATTTCCAAAATAAACACAATCATTTCGCTAACCTATTTACGTGAACAATGCGAAAATCAATATTTTGAACGCAAAGGTTTAGGAGAAAAAGATATTAAGCCGACTAAGATTGCTGAAGAATTAATTGGAATGCTTAATGCTGATGGTGGAACCCTTG
>JBEBRS010000208.1:0-5916 GCA_040394705.1 Leadbetterella byssophila | reverse complement strand
ATCGGCTAAATTAAATATTGCTAAAAATACCATAAACGAAAAAATTGACATATTTTTGTCAAATTCGTTCGGTTTCGGAGGAACGAACTCCGCATTAGTGGTTAAAAAGATATGAGTAAGGAAGAGATTATACGCAGAACCAACCATTTTCTGTCTGAAGAGTTTGAGGTGGATATCGATACCATCCGGCCGGAGGCTATTCTTAAAGATACACTGGGGCTAGACAGCCTGGACTATGTAGATCTGGTGGTGACAGTAGAAGCCAACTTCGGCATAAAACTGGGAGAGGCTGATTTTGCGGGAATTTCTACATTTGACGACTTCTATCGCCTGATAGAAAGAAAATTATAAGATGAGTGAGTGGGATGGAAAATCCAAAGGTACCGTTCTCGGTTACAGGATTTTTGTTTTCCTGATTCGTAGCGCCGGCGTCAGAGTCGCTTACGGTATGCTCTTTTTTGTCGCCTCCTATTACTTCCTGTTCCTGCGTGAAAGCAACCGGTCCATGTATTACTACTTCCGGGAGAGGCTGAATTATCCGCCCCTGAAAGCCAGGCTCTCGGTATTCCGCAGCTATTATACTTTCGGACAAACCATCATTGACAAAATCGCCATATCCGCGGGGCTTCGCGACCGCTTCACCTATGAATTTGACGGCGTAGAAACGCTTAAAAACCTGCTTAGAGAAGAAAAGGGCGCTGTACTCATCAGCGCGCACATGGGAAATTTTGAGATCGCCGAATACTTCTTCTCCGAAATTGATCTTCATTGTCAAATCAACCTCGTCACCATAGACCAGGAACACTCCGCTATCAAAGAATACCTGGAGAGCATCAAGAAACCTTCCGTTAAACTGATCGAGATCCGCGACGACATGTCGCATATCTTCCGCATCAATGAAGCCCTTTCCCAAAATGAGCTGGTGTGCTTTACCGGCGACCGGTACGTGAAAGGCAGCAAATATTTCTCCGCCCCCTTACTGGGCGAGGAAGCCGAATTCCCGGCCGGCCCCTTCCTGATTGCTTCACGCCTCCGCGTTCCCGTGGTATACGTCTACGTCATGAAAGAAGCCGGTCTCCACTACCATCTGTATGCCCGCGAGGCGCCCGTCAAACACCGTGACGCCGAAGCCCTGCTGGCTTCTTATACCCAAAGCGTGGCGGAGATGGTGAAACAGTATCCTTTGCAATGGTTTAATTATTTTGACTTCTGGAAGAAATAGACAATTATGTTACAAGAAACCTTAAACTACCTCCAATCCAGCACCGCCTCTTTCCAGCCGGAGGCTGGCATTATCCTGGGTACGGGACTGGCCGGACTGGTCAATGACATCGAGGTACGGTATGCCATACCCTACGAAGATATTCCTCATTTTGTCCACTCTACGGTAGAATCGCACAAGGGCAAACTGATCTTTGGCACCCTCGCCGGAAAACAGGTGATCTGTATGCAAGGCCGCTTCCATTATTACGAAGGCTACAGCATGAAAGAAATCACCTATCCCGTGCGGGTGATGCACGCCCTTGGTATAAAACATCTCCTGATTTCCAACGCCGCAGGCGGGCTTAACCCCTCCTTCTCCGAAAGCGACATCATGCTCATCACCGATCACATCTCCCTGTTCCTGCCGGATAACCCCTTATTCGGGAAGAACATTTCCGGAGATCGCTTTCCGGATATGAGCGAGCCCTATTGCCCGAAAATGCTGGAAAAGGCCCGGAAAATTATACGGGAAAAGCACATCCCTCATGTTCAGGAGGGTGTCTACCTTCCAGTACCCGGCCCTCAGCTCGAAACCCGGGCCGAATACCGCCTCCTGCGCCAACTGGGTGCCGATGCCGTAGGCATGAGTACGGTACCGGAAGTAATTGTGGCGGTGCAGCTGAAAATTCCTGTATTGGCGGTATCGGTCATCACCGATCTCTGCATTCCCGAAACCCTTCAAAAAGCGGAGCTACAGCACATTCTTGCCAACGCAGCCGTAGCCGAACCCCGCATGACCCTCCTATTCCGGGAATTGGTTAAAGTACTCGACTGATGCCGCTGCACAGGGAAATAACGCTGGAAGGAGGGCAACTTACGGTCTGGAAGGTAACCGAAACCCATTTCCCGGTAGCTTTAAGCCAAGCTTCCCTGAAGCGCCTGTCGGGCATGAAGCGGGAAGACCACCGCCACGGTTTTTTGGCCATCCGAATGCTCCTCGAAAAAGCCGGCCTAAGCGACCGTGACGTTTTTTACGACGCCAACGGCCGGCCCTTCCTGGAAGACGGCCGACACATTTCCATAAGCCATTCCCCCCCCTTTGCCGCACTTTATACCGGTACCCAAGCCTATGGAATCGACATTGAGCAGGTCAGTCCGAAAACACAAAAAGCAGCATCCTATTTCATCCGGAATGAAGTGATCCCGGCAGGATTCGAACTTCAGACCCACACCGTCATCTGGACCGTCAAAGAAGCCATTTATAAGCTCAGCCACTCCCGTCCCCTGAGTTTCCTCACAGACCTGCACGTACACCCATTTGATCTTGCCGCTGGTTTCGGCACCGCCACCTCGGTCTTCCCCGGCTGGGAGCAGGAGTTCCTCTTTCAGTTTATGGAGGTGGAAGATCATATTTTGACGACGTGCAGAATCCGGAACGGCGGCTAAACATAGGATGTTCACCACTATTCTGTTATCCGCACCTCGCATCTTTCATTGTTTTATGGAACGGAAAATGGATGAAAATATCAAAAACAATACACTATACGCCACTCACCCCCCATACTTAACTACTAAACAATGCTTTACAAAAGTAAGAGATAGATTCGACTTTGGTAATGGAATGTTCGTATATTTGGGAGTTATCTGCAACCCCAAGACGAGTGACAATACTAAACACCAGCGGACGGACGAAAAAAACGAAAAATGCCAACGCTTCGCAAAATTAAAAGAGGTGTTTGCTACCTCACAAGCCGACACAAAACACCACATTTAATTTTGCCCCAACGCTCCCGAGTCCACCCACCACCCAACGTGAATAACTTTTTGACTAAAATTTTTGGCAGACTAAATTTCTTTTCTAAATTTGACACTTAATGTCAAGTATAAATTTTCAAACGACAATATGAACGTTGAGAAAACAACAGGCGAAATATTGCGGGAAAGCCGAGAAAAGAAAGGGCTGTTACTTAGGCAAGTAGCGGCCCTACTCGACATTGACACGGCAATTCTAAGCAAGGTTGAACGTGGGGAACGAAAAGCAACAAAAGAACAAATCATCAAACTTGCTGATATTCTCGACCTAAGAAAAGACGAATTGCTTATCCATTATCTAAGTGAAAAAATCGCTTACGAACTTTTGGACGAAGATGTCGCCAGCCAAACGTTGAAAGTAGCAGAACAAAGGGTTAAATATTTAAAAGCACACAGACGATAACTGGGGCACTATGATTTTTGTATAATACCATAAAAGCAAAATTAAATGGAGATAAAAACGGACTTATATTTAGGCGACAGTAAAGAGCAATTAAAGTTGCTGCCCGATAATTCGGTGGATTTAATTGTAACCTCACCGCCTTATGCTGACCAACGTAAAAGCACTTACGGAGGCATTCACCCAGACAAGTATGTTGAGTGGTTTTTACCTATTTCCGAACAACTTTTACGTGTGCTGAAACCAACAGGAACTTTTGTGTTAAACATAAAAGAAAAAGTAGTTGAAGGAGAACGTAGCACCTACGTTATGGAACTCATTTTGGAAATGAGAAAACAAGGTTGGCTTTGGACAGAAGAATTTATCTGGCACAAAAAAAACTGTTATCCAGGAAAGTGGCCAAATCGTTTTCGTGATGCCTGGGAACGGCTTCTCCAATTCAATAAAGAACGTAAATTCAATATGTATCAGGAAGAAGTTATGGTTCCTATGGGTGATTGGGCAAAATCAAGACTTAAAAAACTATCTGACACAGACAAAATCCGTGACAATTCAAAAGTGGGAAGCGGTTTCGGCAAAAACATTTCAAATTGGTTAGACAGAGATAAAGCCTATCCGACCAACGTTCTGCACTTGGCGACAGAATGCAATAACAAAAATCATAGTGCTGCATTTCCTGAAGAATTGCCCGAATGGTTTATCAAATTATTCACAAAGGAAAAAGACACTGTTCTTGACCCATTTATGGGTTCAGGAACAACATTGACAGTAGCAAACAGAATGAGGCGACATTCAATAGGTATTGACATTGTTCCCGAATACTACGAAATGGTACAGCAACAATTGAAGCCCGTTGAACTATATTTATTAGAACCAAAAGCAAAGTATGAAAAAGTTAAATCTAACGGACGTATCGCAGTACGTTGAACAAAATATAGGTACCTTTCATCAGAAACGAATTCAAAGCCTTGATAGTTTGAAGTTGTCACAGGTATTGAGACGTAAAAATCCTTACCTGTTTAGGGCTAAATATGTTTTAACAGCAGACGAAATCATTCGTGGAATTGTTGACGCACATATATCATCCAACGAAGAAACCATTTTTGGTGATTGGCTGGAAGGACTTGCCATTTTTATTAACAATAAGGTTTACGGTGGATATAAGTCGGGCATTACAGGTATTGATCTTGAATTTGACCATAATGGAGTAAGAAATATTGTAACTATCAAATCTGGTCCTAATTGGGGCAATAGTTCTCAAATTGCTAAAATGGTGGCTGATTTCAAAACAGCCAAGAAAACATTACGCACCAGCAATTCTCAGTTAAATATTACTGCCGTAAACGGATGTTGTTATGGTAGGGACAATAATCCTGACAAGGGAGATTATTTTAAATACTGTGGACAACGATTTTGGGAATTTATCTCGGGAGATACTGACCTATATACAGAAATTATAGAACCGCTTGGACATAAAGCGAAAGAGAAGAATGACGAGTTCATAAAATCTTATGCACAGATAATTAACAAATTCGTTCGTGAGTTTGCGATTGACTTCTGCAAAGAAAGCGGAGAAATAGATTGGGAAAAATTAGTGCAATTCAATTCTGCAATAGCAAATCCGAAAATTAAGAAATAAAACTTGCAGATAGTATTTGGAAGAAGTTATCAGCAAGGAGTTTAAATGGAAAGAATGCGAAATAAAATTTTCATAAGCCACGCAACGCCTGAGGATAACGATTTTACAATTTGGTTAGCCTCACGGCTTGAATTGCTTGGATATGAAGTTTGGATTGATAAAAACGGATTAGTTGGCGGTGAAAAATTTTGGGAAACGATTGATAACGTAATTCGTAATGAGGCGATAAAATTTCTTTTAGTTTATTCAAAAAATATTTTCCAAAAGGATAATGTCGGAAATCCGATAGCGGGAAAATTAAAAGACGGTGTTTACAAAGAATATAGCTTTGCTGAAAGTATTGGTAAGCAGAACAACATTAATGATTTCATCATAATGATGAATATTGATACTTCTAACTACAATCTTTTCATTGGTGCAGACAGATTAAACCAAATTCCATTTTATGAAAATTGGGCAAATGGATTTAAACAGTTGGAAAAGAAACTTCAAAAAGATAATATTCCTAAAAAGTTACAAGAAACTCAAACAGATTTCGGAAGTTGGTATGAGCAACAATTTGTTTCCAGTAATGGAATAACTTCAAAGAACGAGTTATATTACACAAATTGGTGGACGATAAACAAACTTCCCGAATACTACTATTTGTATCAGTTTCAAAGCCCTGAACAAGCAACAACTATTGCAAAGCAATTTTTAGATTATCCAATTAGCAAGATTACAAACTATTTGAGTTCGTTTGAAGAAAGAAACGAGTTTACGGTAAGCCAAGACAATAAAACTTTCACAATAAAACCTCAAAGCATTTTTAAAATAAAGATTACAGATGTTTTAATTGGTTTTGAATCCAACAACTTTCCTA
>JBEBRS010000207.1:0-5953 GCA_040394705.1 Leadbetterella byssophila | reverse complement strand
GGGTGACAGGACGAGGGCTCGGGGTGACAGGCACCCGAACTCGGCACTCGGAACTCGGAACTAAGCACTCAGAACTAAGCACTCAGAACTAGCATGGAACGCGCCATTGTACATATGGATCTGGACACCTTCTTTGTGTCTTGTGAGCGGCTAAAGCACAGTGCGCTGAACGGCATTCCCGTGATTATCGGCGGGGGAGACCGTGGCGTGGTGGCTTCCTGTTCTTACGAGGCCCGCCACTTTGGGGTGCACTCGGCCATGCCCATGAAACTGGCCCTGCGGCTCTGCCCCCACGCCAAAGTGATCCGCGGCGATATGGAAGAATATTCCAAACGCTCACGGGAGGTCACCCAGGCTCTGGAGGACCGCGCCCCTATCGTAGAAAAAGCCAGCATTGATGAACATTACCTCGACATCAGCGGGATCGACCGTTTCTTCGGCGCCTACAAATGGACCCAGGAGCTCATGGAATACGTACACAAGCAGACCGGACTGCCCGTCAGCTATGCCCTGTCGGTCAATAAAACCGTGGCCAAGATCGGTACGGGCGAGGCCAAACCGTCCGGAAAAATACAGATTACCCAAGACCATATCCGGCCTTTCCTCAACCCGCTTTCCATCAAAAAAATACCCATGCTCGGCGAAGTCACCTTCCGCCTCCTTTCCCGCATTGGCATCCGCTATATCCACACCCTCGCTGACATGCCCGTAGAGGTACTTCAACAGATGATCGGTAAAAACGGTACAGAACTCTGGAAAAAAGCCAACGGGATCGACAACTCCCCCGTGGAGCCCTATGCCGAACGAAAATCGCTTTCTACCGAAAACACCTTTGGCACCGACACGATCGACCTCCCCATGCTGCGGGCCGTGATCAGCGGAATGGTGGAAAAGCTGTCCTACCAGCTCCGGCGGGAAGGATGGCTTACCTCTACCGTTACCGTAAAAATCCGCTATGCCAACTTCGACACCGAAAGCCGTCAGATGCGGGTTTCCTACACTTCGGCCGACCATCCGCTTACCCAAACGGCCCTCGACCTCTTCGACAAACTGTATAACCGTCGCATGCGCCTGCGCCTGGTGGGTGTCCGGTTTTCCGGGCTGGTCCGGGGAAACCTCCAGATCCGTCTGTTTGAAGATACCGAAGAGATGATCGCCCTCTATCAGGCTATGGACCGTATCAAAAACCGCTTCGGCACCGCGGCTATAGGCCGGGCCGAAGGATTCCGCTTTCATGATCATGTATCTTAACTGCCACTCTTACCACAGCCTTCGCTACGGCACCATTCCCCTCGAAAACCTGGTGGAACAGGCCGCAGCATGCGGAGTAAAGACCCTGGCCCTCACAGACATCAACACCGTCACGGGCATTTACGATTTCTACAAAACCTGTAAGGATGCGGGTATCAAGGCCGTAGCCGGTGTGGAAATCCGAAAAAACCACCGCCTGCTCTACATTACTTTGGCCCGCTGCGCCGAAGGCATCGGCGAGGTCTGCCGCCTGCTCACCGCCCACAACTGCCACGGCGCTCCCCTGCCTGAAACCGCCCCGGAATTCCGCCAGGTATTCGTCATCTATCCCCTGGAAAACCTTCCGGAAAAACTCCGGGAAAACGAGTACGTTGGCGTACGACCCGAACAGTTGAACACCCTCATCCGCCCCGAACTCCGGGCTTTCCGGGAGCGGATGGTAGTGCTTGCACCCGTCACCTTCCGTACCAAAACCGAATATAACCTGCACCGTATTCTCCGGGCCATTGACCGGAACGTGGTGCTCTCCCGTCTTCCGGCAGAAGACACCTGTTCACCTACCGAATACATGCGCCCGGAAACCGAGCTGCTGGCCCTCTACCAAAATTTCCCGGAAATCATTCAAAACACCCGCCATATCCTGGAAAACTGCACGTTCTGGTTTGAGTTCGGCATCCCGAAAAACAAAAAACACTTTACCCCCAGCAAGGAAGAAGATCTGAAACTACTGACCCGGCTGGCCTACGAAGGACTGGCCCGGCGCTACGGTTCTGATCACCCTACAGCGCGCCAAAGGGTGGAAAAAGAACTGAAAATCATTGATCAAATGAACTTCAGTGCTTACTTTCTCATCACCTGGGACATCGTACAGTACAGCACCCGCATGGGCTTTATGCACGTCGGGCGGGGCAGTGGAGCCAACAGCATCGTCAGCTACTGCCTGGGCATTACGGACATCTGTCCCCTGGAACTCGACCTCTATTTCGAACGCTTCCTCAACCTGAACCGGAAGGCCCCGCCCGACTTCGACATCGACTGGAGCTGGAAGGAGCGTGACGTCATCCTCCGGTACATTTTTGACACTTACGGAAAAGATCGCGTGGCCTTTTGCGGCACCAATGTGGAGTTCAAATACCGGTCTATTGTGCGGGAAGTGGGCAAGGTATTCGGCCTGCCCAAAGAAGAACTCGACTCCCTCAGCAGCTCGCCCAAAGAAAGCCATGACCCCAATTCGGTGGTACGACTGGTACATAAATACGGCATGCTGCTGGAAAAATACCCCAACCAGCGCAGCATGCATGCCTGCGGGGTTTTTATTTCGGAAGAACCCCTCACCTCTTACACCGCACTTGAAATGCCCCCCAAGGGATTTCCCATCGTGCAGTTCGACATGCACATTGCCGAAGACATCGGCCTGGAGAAATTCGACATCCTGAGCCAGAGAGGCATAGGGCATATCAACGACGCCGTGCGGCTGATCCGGGAAAACCGGGGCGTGGAGGTAGACATCCGCAACACCGCCCTTTCCAAAGATAGGCCTCATCTGAATACCCGCCTGGCAGAAGGCAAAACTCTGGGCTGCTTTTACATCGAATCGCCCGCCATGCGCGGACTGCTCCGCCGGTTGAAATGCGACAATTACAAGACCCTCGTGGCGGCGTCTTCCATCATCCGGCCCGGAGTGGCCCAGAGCGGCATGATGCGGGAGTATATCTTCCGCCACAATAACCCCGACAAGTTTGAATATTTCCACGAAGTTTTCCGGGAGCAGTTAGGCGAAACTTACGGCATCATGGTGTACCAGGAAGACGTCATTAAAATTGCATTGCACTACGGGGGTGTGGCGGCCGAAGACGGCGACATTCTCCGGCGGGCCATGAGCGGCAAAGGGCGGTCATTGTCGGCTCTTCAACGGGTGAAAGAGAATTTCCTGGCCTCCTGCACGAAGAAAGGACACCCGGAAGACCTTAGCCGCGAGGTCTACCGCCAGATCGAATCGTTTGCCGGATTTTCCTTCTGCAAGGCCCATTCGGCCTCCTATGCAGTAGAGAGTTACCAAAGCCTTTACCTGAAGGTGCATTACCCCATTGAGTTTATGACGGCGGTGATCAATAACCAGGGCGGATTTTACCGTACCGAGGTCTATGTACACGAAGCCCGGATGGCCGGCGCCATCATAGAGACGCCCTGTGTAAACCGCAGCACCTATGAAACCACCGTGTACGGCACCGCCATCTATCTCGGCTTTATGCACCTGCAGGGGCTTGACACCCGCATCGCGGAGCAGTTGGTGGCGGAACGCACACAAAACGGCCCTTACACTTCCCTGCCCGACTTCGTACGCCGGGTGACTGTGGGCATTGAGGCCCTTGAAATCCTCATCTTCGTCGGGGCCTTCCGGTTCACCGGTCAAACCAAAAACGAGTTACTCGTAGCGGCCCGCCTGCTGCTGGTCCACTTCAAACCCGCCTACCGGGCGCCCTTGTTATTAGAAGAGCCTGTGCGCCAGTACCAGCTGCCCCGACTGGAGCGCTCGCCCTTTGAAGACGCCTTTGACGAGCTTGAACTACTTGGTTTTCCGGTCTCCTGTTCGCCTTTTGACCTGCTTAAAACCCGCCACCGGGGTGATGTCATGGTCCGTGACCTCCTCCGTTACCACAAGCAGGAGGTCAGGATGCTCGCCTACCTCATAGCCCGTAAACACGTACCCACCAAGCGGGGCACCATGTATTTCGGCACCTGGATTGACGCGGAGGGGCAGTATTTTGATACCGCCCATTTCCCCAACAGTCTTGAGCAATATCCTTTCCAGGGCGGGGGGTGTTACCTGTTGCTCGGCACCGTAGAGGTAGACTACCATTTCCCCACCATCACCGTCACCAAAATGGCCCGCATGCCATTTATCCCGGATCCCCGTTACGCACACCATCAGCCCCGCGCCTACCAGGTCCACCGCCAGATCCGCGAAGACGTCAGCATGACCCACCGCGCCCCCTACCCCCAGGAGCACGAGATCGGACTGCCGCGGGGAAAGCCGGAATGAAAACGCTTGTAAAAGCAGGGAGTAAATTAAAAAATCAACGCACCTTCTGCCTTTAACAAGTACCGGTTTGTAGTGCAGATTGACATCAAAGAACCATAGAAATTTATCAGATCCGGAATACAAATCATCCATTAATTCCCCAAATTGCAGACGGTTTTGAGCTAAAGCCGGGACAGAAAGGCAAGGAAGGAGTAACCATTGTGGACCACATTGAAACCTACGACTATGGGAAATTTGTGCACATTCTGGACGGAGAGGGAAACAAAGTGCAGCTTTGGGAGCCTGTCGATTAAGGCCGACCGGTTCTCCGGGGGAGCATTTTTTTCTTAAATTTACGCCCCAATTCGATGTAAATTTCCCACCTGCCTCTAATTTCCAGCCCGTTAAGCGTGAGGTCTGATAAAAACATATAAGGATGTTAAGTAAAGGAATACCCGTATCCGTCTCTTTTGACACCACTCTTCACCGAGAAAACCTGGCACCCAAAAAGCGATACGACAAGAAACGCTTACTGAGATTGTCGGTTTTGGCCGTTCTGGTAGCCGCGCTGATCAGTGGCATAGCAAAGGTTCTTGTAGATCTTATTAACCTGATCACCCATCTTGCCTTTTACGGAAGGTTTTCTATCCAGGATGTGGCTCCGGCCGGTCACCAATACGGCGCATGGGTGATCATTGTACCCGTAGTGGGCGGGGTGATTGTAGGCTTAATGGCCCTGTACGGCTCAAGGGCGATTCGGGGACACGGCATTCCCGAAGCTATGGAGCAGATACTCACCAATCAAAGCCGGATAAAACCTTCCATTACCTTCCTGAAACCCCTCTCCGCCGCCATTTCTATAGGTACAGGCGGCCCTTTTGGTGCGGAAGGCCCTATCATTGCCACCGGAGGAGCCCTAGGATCCACCCTCGGGCAAATCCTGAAAATTACCCCCAATGAACGAAAAATCCTACTTGCTTCAGGTGCTACTGCGGGCATGTCGGCCATTTTCGGGAGTCCGGTGGCCGCTATCCTTTTAGCCATTGAATTATTACTTTTTGAATTTTCGCCCCGCTCCTTTATACCTGTGGCCCTCGCCTGTATTACAGGTGCCGCAGGCCATCACCTTTTATTCGAAGAGGGCGTGGTTTTCCCCATGGAGATAGCATTAGAAGCGGCTTCCAATTATGCGCTCTTTTTTTATGGCGTGATGGGAATAGTCATCGGTGTGCTATCGGTAATCGCCACTAAAATGGTCTATGGAATTGAGGATCTTTTCGAAAAACTTCCCATACATTGGGCCTGGTGGCCCGCTATCGGGGGCCTGGGCGTGGGTGTTATCGGGTATTTCGAACCCCGTACCATGGGGGTGGGTTATAACAATATCACCGACCTGCTGTCGGGTTCCCTGCCTCTTCAGTTTGTCCTCTCCCTTTGTCTGCTGAAATTTGCCTCCTGGGCCATTTCCCTCGGAAGCGGCACCTCTGGCGGTACCCTGGCCCCTTTGCTCACCATTGGCGGGGCCGTGGGTGCTCTGGGAGGAAGCCTGGGCGCGCATTGGTTTCCTGAGGCGGGCATTTCCGTCCCGGCCGCAGCACTGGTGGGCATGTCGGCCATGTTCGCGGGCGCCTCCCGGGCCTTTCTTACTTCTATCGTGTTCGCCCTGGAAACTACCGGACA
>JBEBRS010000206.1:0-5956 GCA_040394705.1 Leadbetterella byssophila | reverse complement strand
TACATCAATAACACCACCGGTGACGACTGGCATGCCCGGTTTCAGATTGAGATGGGGATCTAATCTACCGTCAGGTAGGAGAGGGCCCTGCCCGGTTTTCCCGTCTCGTCTATTCCCTGGATATCGATAAGGTAGCGGCCGGGGATATCGGAAGTGGAAAACTTCAGGGTTTCGTGCGGAGCTGCGTTCGGGTTCCAATACAGGAGGGTTCGCGTATCGGCTTTCCTTGATTTTTTTTCTTCCTCCGTACCGTATTTCGGGGTATAAAATACCCGTTCATATTGCACTCCGTCATAATTCAGAAGCGTAGTAGCCGCATCAAGTTTAAAGTTTTCAAGCACTCCCCCGTAGGTATGGAAGCTGATCAGGCCCTCGTAGTGCACCTCCCCGTAAAGGAAAGCGTCTTTGATCAGGTCTATTCTTTTTACTTTCAGCGGGTCATACCGGAGTATTTCGTTGGCATCGCTCAGGGGGATTCCGTCGAAGAGAATAAGGGGACTCTCTTTGAAAAGAACATTCTGGCTATGATCCAGCATACGGAGCTCGTACTGGTCTCTTGATTTTCTTACCCGGATCTCTTTCACGTATTCCCGCAATACCTCTTCCATTAAAACGAAACGGGTGTAGTCGTCCAGGAAATACCGGGAATCGGGCTCTCCGTAAAACGGAATGGAATCGGCCAAAGCCGACGTACTGAAAACGGCCCTTTCTTTCCCAAAATAACTGTTTTCTATCTGTGTGTGTATAGCCCTTGCGGAGAGCTTTTCGGGAGAGACTTCGGGAAGCCCACCGTATTCAGTCTTAGGGTGCGCGGTGTAGGGAGAAACAATCTCTACGTGGGAGGGCATATTCGACGAGAGTTTGAGTGCCAGTTGAGTAGCGCCATAAATATTCTTCACAAAGAAGGTAGCCACGCCGTTATCGTCTGTACGTGCCGGGAAAACCCGGGTATGGACGCCCGGCACACTTAATAAGGCGTTTTGGGCGGAAAGGGGCTGACGGGTTTCCCGGTCGGTAAACCTGGCCTGAATCTGGTGATAGCGGTTTTCCGTGACCGTACTTTCCTTGATTTTCCGCCAACCCTGGGTAAGAAGGAGGCTCTCCAGGTCGGCCTCCGTACTTTGGGCAGACAGGTAGAAGTCCGGGCGCTCTATCCGGCCGGGAATATTCTTACGGAGGAAAAGGGCGGTAAAGATATCGTCGTCATGACTGA
Organism: Leadbetterella byssophila; assembly: GCA_040394705.1. Lineage (GTDB taxonomy): Bacteria > Bacteroidota > Bacteroidia > Cytophagales > Spirosomataceae > Leadbetterella > Leadbetterella byssophila_B. Next base: position 4,743 of record JBEBRS010000206.1, on the reverse strand, counting down.
GATCAGCGGGACGAATGGCTACCGAAAAGCCGGCTTGGGCCGCCCGAGGGGTTTCGATTACCAGGGTAGCCTCAGACCTTCTTTTTAGTGCAGTGGCCGACAAGACGGGCCGGAGAACAAGTGTATCCGCCGGAGGCCTGAAAAGTATCCGTTCATTCAAGGGCTGGAGACGGGAATCCAGGAGGCTCAGGCAGGAAGTCCCTTCCGCAAGGTCATTCTTATTCAAAATTATTTCCGCGCTTCCCTGAGGACCGGCCTGCACCTCCCTCCTGTGCACTTGTCCGTTAGGGCGTTCATATTGCAGCACAAGCCCTCTTTTTTCCGTAGAATGCACCTGTATACGGTAACGGTCGCTTTCAGAGGTCGCATTCAGCAGGGTACCTTCCGTTTGTATTTCAGGAAATGCGGCCGAAGCCACTACCCGGCCATTGACCTCGGCCTGCACCGTGTAAACCGCATTGACTTGAGGAGTGAAAGTAAAATTTCCCATGCCCAGGGCATTGGAGACCGACAGGCGGCCGAGGGGTTTCCCGTTTTCGGTAATCAGGAGGGAATGGGCTTCTCCTTTTCCTTGCGCATTGATGAGTTTATGGGCTATCTTTCCCGGAACGCCGTGGAGTAAGGTGCCGCCTTCCGGAAAAATCTGGAAATCAAAGTCGTTTTGCGCCGGCGCTTCAGGGCGTGCCAGGTAGGGATTTACAACGGAAATATCTTTACTGAAGAAAAGATGTTGATCTTTCATTCGGAGGGTATAGGCCTTTAAACGGTAAACCCCGGTAGGGATATTCTGGGGAATGTACAGGGAGCCGTTGGCAGAAGGTTTGTTTTCCACTTTGGTCTGGAGGGCGGCGTTGCCTTCCCGGTCGGTCAGTTCTATGTACACCACGCTGTTTTCAAACAGGGGTTTTCGGGTATCCTGATCTAATACGTAATGTTTAAACCACATGATCTCTCCGGGCAGGTAGAGGTTTTTATCGGTATGGACATACACATTCTCTGTATTCAGTACCTGAGAAAATGCGGGTATGGAAATCAGTAAGTATAGAATTATAAGTCTCATTTTTTCTGAAATTTATCGGTCCTCCCAAAAGTGAGGTGCTTCTTTGCTGCCTCTGAAAGAACAATCCAGGCAGGGGGCCACCGAATAACTGTAATGGGTAAGCGATCCCGGGTCAGTAGGAGAGGTCTCGTCAATGGGGATTAGATCCGGGTTAGCGGCGAAAAAAGCATCGGCTTCCTGTTTTCGGATCATGTTGTCCGGCGTAATGATACATCTTCCGTAATACACGTATTTGTACGCCCAGGGAATCGGAAAATCGGAGTAGTCAATGAAAATCCTTTTTTGAGCGATTTTTCCCGCTTCAATCATGCCCACTACCTTTTGCTCCGGATCGCTTATGCAGGAAATATTCCCGGTGAGTTCCGTAGGCATGGTGCCGAAAATATCCCCGATTTCTTCCGAGTTTTTCTTGACGAGGCTCCAGTATGCGAAGGCTTCTTTGGTTAATGCGTACTGTTTTACCAGGAGAGAATACCGCATGCCGAGCTTTTCGGAAAAAACCGGGATAAAATGGACATTGTATTCTTTCACCGTATTTTCGTTCTGGGTTTCGGTGGTATGCAGGCTGATACCGTTTGACTTTTCAGTCATGTAACAGAAAAGCGGGTAATATTCGGCGGGGCTTCTTTCCCTTACGGTGGTGCCGTCAAAGAGGAAAAGGCTCATGTTGGGCACGCGGAACTTCCAGGTATCTTCCACTTCCCAGCGGTAATAGGCGAGGTCATCGCTTTCCGTATCCAGGTAAAACCGTACTCCCTCCTGTATATTTTGCTGCCATTTCAGGTTGCGGATTTCAGGACTTACCAAAACCGTTACAAAATCAGAAAGGTATTCTTTGTCGTCTGCCTTGATTCTCAACCGGTACCTGGAATGGGGGTTAAGTGCTGGATGGGAAATAATATACCTGGAATTGCCGGCAGGGGAGGAGGTAGCGAAAACCTCTCCGTTTTCTTCCTCTATTGACAGTGCTGCACGGTTGACCCGGATGTAGGAACTGTCCGTGTCCCGGTACAGGGGGCTGATGTACCCCAGGGTGTATTCCGAGTTTCCTTCCGCATTGATATATCCTTCCACGATCAGTACTTTCTCACTCCCGTTGTCTTTCAACTCCGGGATATACGGCTCGGTACAACTCAAAAGGAGGCTTGCGGCCAGAAGTGTAAGATATTTCATCTCTAAAATCGGAAATTATAGGTGATAAATGGAAGTTGAGTTCCCAGAACAGAGGTTTTATACCCGTTAATTTTTCCGTTTTCGGTTAAGAAATACACGGAGAAGGGGTTCTTCCGCCCGGTGAGGTTATACACGCCCATGGTCCAGGAGCTGTGCGCCAGTTTTTTGATCTTATGGTTTCCTTCCACATTGATAGAGAGGTCCATCCGGAAATAATCCGGAATCCTGTATTCGTTCCGGTTGGAATAAAACACCCTTTCCGCGCCCGCGTAGTTATACACGCCTACGGGCAGGGTGATGGGTCTTCCCGTGCTGTACGTAGTGACGGCCGAAACACTGAAACGATGGGTAAAACGATAATTGGCCACGGTGGTGAAACTGTGGGGTTTGTCGTAGTTGCCCGGGTAATACGCCCCTCCGTTGATACTTTCGCCGGGGAATTTGCCGGTGGTGCGTTGAAGAATGCGCGCCCAGGTGTAGCTCGACCAGCCATTGAGCTTGCCCGATACTTTTTTAACCTGCAATTCCACGCCGTAGGCTTTGGCTTCCGTAGGAATGACATCGGTTTCTATGGTTTCATTCATTAAGAGTTTTGCCCCGCTCTTATAATCCAGGTAGTGGTGGATTCGCTTGTAATAGGTCTCCACTGACGTTTCCCATTTCCCATTTTGGAAGGTTTGGTAGTACCCCAGCGACACCTGGTCGCCAAACTGGGGCCGGATGTGGCTGTCGCTCAGCTTCCAGGCGTCTGTAGGCGTAATGGCGGTGGTGTTCGATAACATGTGGAGGTACTGACGTAATGAATTGTAGCTTACCTTGACGGAACGGTGATCATTAAAGGCGTATTTCACCGCCGCCCGTATCTCCGGAGACCGGTAGGTCTTTATCGTTTTGCCCCGGGCATACAGTTCCGATGCTATGAACGTATCTTCGTTCAGAGGCGACCCCGGAATGTAGCGGTTTACGGTGCGGGGTCCCAGGTAATGGTAGAGCGAAAACCGCACACCGGCATCTAAAGTAAGTTTTTCATTGACCGTAAAGATATCCGATACGTAAAGGGCAGACTCCAGGGCCTGTTCTTTGTCCAGCGTTTTGGGTAAAATCATAGATTCCTCCCCTGTAGGTGCCACCGTTCCGGGACTTATCCGGTAGCGTAGTGCCTGAAGGCCGTAGGCGAGTTTGTGCCGTGACCCTGCCGATTGGGTGAAATCAAGACGAGCAAACTCCTGACCGATGGTGTAGTTCAGGGCGTAGGCCTGGGTAATCGACGATCCGTCGCCCACATTAAAATCATAATGGTCGGTGCCCAGGGTCAACAGGCTTGAAAGCTTCCCGGTAAAGCTGTGTCTCCACTTAAAATTCAGGTTTTTATTGCCGTAACCGTACTCAATACCGTTGCTCATTTGAAAATTGTCATGGCTGCCGTAAGCGGTCAGAATAAGTTGGTTCTTTTCATTGAGGTCGTGGTCAAGCACGATCTGCCCGTCGTAAAAAGCGGCCGAACTGTTTCGGTAGGTTTCGTTGGGAATTCTTTTCAAAAGCCAGTCGGAATAGGTAGAACGTGCGCCGATCAGGAAGGCCGTTTTTCCTCCGATAGGCCCTTCCAGGGAGAGGCGGCCTGTCAGCAATCCGATTCCTCCGGATCCGGAGAGCTTCTTTTTGTTGCCTTGTTTGGCGGAAACATCCAGTACCGAGGCTATTCTCCCTCCGTATTTGGCCGGTATACTGCTTTTATAAAGCTCCAGTTGGTTCACGGCGTCTGCGTTGAACGACGAAAACATCCCGAAGAAGTGGGAAGAATTGAAAATGGTGGCGTCACCAAACAATACCAGGTTCTGATCGGTAGCGCCTCCGCGCACATTAAAGCCGCTCGAAGCTTCCCCTACGGTCTGCACGCCGGGTAAGGTGAGAATGACGTTGATTACATCTGCTTCGCCCAGGATAGCGGGCGTTTGTTTTACAATTTTCACGCTTAATTTTTCCACCCCCATCCGCGATCGGTCAATACTATTGCCCATTTCCCCCGTAATGACCACCTCTTTCAGGGCAAAAACCTGATCGTTCATCTGTATATCCAGTTTGCCACTGTTATGCATCACCACCTGGCGACTCGTCTGCTGAAGGCCTGCTCTTGTGAACACTATCGTACTCCTCTTTTCGGGAACAGAAAGTGAGTAGAACCCGAAAGCATCGGTCTGTACCGCCAGGTTGGTACCTGTTACAGAAACAGTTACAGCACTCAGGGGACTTCCCGTTTCACTGAATCGTACATGGCCGCTCAGAATTTTCTTACCGGTTGACGGCAAGGTGGGGTTTCCAATGTCAAAAACCTGGTTTTCTATAGAAATGTCGGTTGCTTTATTCTCCTGTACATAGTCTCCCAGTTGCAAGGGGGTATTTTGAGATTCATCAAGGTACGCAAACCGGGTAATAATGGCGTGATTAGCCGTAATGAAAATTCGTTTTTTCGAATCAGCAGTGAAATACAGGCGGGCAGGAGACAAAACAGC
>JBEBRS010000205.1:0-5985 GCA_040394705.1 Leadbetterella byssophila | reverse complement strand
AGCTAATTTCTAACAGCTAAAATTGATACGCATGAAAAAACTACTTGTATTCTTACTGATCAGTATAAGTGCCCCGCTCTCCGCACAGGTATATGTGGGGCTGAATATCCATAATGACACGGAGAAGAGATCCTACACGATGCTCAGTAGCCAGGATTCGAAGACCCTGGCCGATGATCTGGAAAAATACCTGGGCCAATTCGGAAAAGTCACTAAGCCGTCGAAAACCATATATCGCATTCAAAACCTGAAAGGCAATACGGTCTCTACCGACCTCAGCTATATCGATGTGGTTTCGAAATCAACCAAGAACCTGGAAAAACTGGAATTCTTTTTTCTGAACGATGCGCATAACGCGCTCAGCGATCATGAGCTGAACCCCGGAGGGGCAGAAAAGTTTGTGCAGGAATTCATCGATTTCTCCCTGCACAACGAGCAGGCTCGCCTGGTAAAAGAAAATCTTTCCCTGGCAGAAGACGAGTTAAAGGAGATCAAAAAAGAGCAGGGGAAAGTGGAAAAATCCATAGAATCCAACCTCAAAGAACAACAGAAACTGGGGAAAAAACTGGATTCCTCTCCCGAACTAATGGCCAAAGCCATGTCGGAGAAGGAAGAAATCGTAGGGCAGCTGTCGACCGACAGCACGGCGGTACTTGACGACAAAGCCAAATCCGATTTGAGCAAGGCTTCCCAGAAAAAAGACAAAGAGATATCTAAAATTCAGAAAGAGGCAGAAAAAGCAGAAAGCAAACTGGAAAAAAAAGAAAAGGAGCTGGAAGACCTCAAAAAGGAGTTGTCCGACGTGAAGAAAAAAGTGAAGTCTGCGGAAAAAGTGGTGCTTGATGCGAAAAGCCTGGCCGATCGGATGAAGTAAAAAAAGGCGGCTCAAAAAGCCGCCCTTTTCCATTCACAAAACTATTACTCATTTATATCTTCCGGTATTATTTTCAAAAAAAGCCATTTGGCCCCCTTTCGGTACGTTTTCGTCTGAATTTTGAATATTTTCTTATAAATTAGAATAGATTACAGCTTTAAAGGTTTAACTTTGCAAATGTTAATATAACATTAACAGATATTTTAAAAAGCAATGCAACATTTTCACTATTTGTTGCGTTTTTATTTAAACACGACTGAAAGATTTTTGGATAAGAGATTATTATAGTGGTTTATTTTAGGGGTTAGATTAAAGCTCTCGGATTTTCTGGGAGCTTTTCTTTATTTTCGGGAGGTGTGCTCCGAAACCGGGAATGAATTCCGACAGAAATGTTTCGTAATTTTTAACTTTTCACTTCCTTGCTCTTTATCCCAAAAAAGATTAAATTTACGAACATCATTAGCAACGGCATCCATGACCGATATCCGCGAACTTATTGCTCTGCTTAGAATGAAAGCGCTCAGTGAAACGGTTTTCCTGGGCGAAAACTACCTGTCGCCCTGGAAAAGGGTCTTCGGTGGACAGGTGCTTGCCCAGGCCCTTAGCGCGGCGACCCAAACTGTAGATCCGGAGCGTATCGCGCATTCTCTTCACGCTTATTTTCTCCTGGCAGGAGATATTCATATCCCTATCGTATACGAAGTGGAGAAGATCCGCGATGGAGGCAGCTTTTCTACGCGGCGGGTAGTAGCCAAACAAAACGGGATCGCTATTTTTTTTCTTTCGGTTTCCTACCAGAAAAAAAACCAGCCGGGTTACGACCACTCCATTGAAATGCCCCTGGTGGCTCCGCCCGAAGGACTTAAATCAGACGAAGAGTTCATTCGGCAGTACGAAAAATGGATTCCGAACAGTATGGCGGAACTCATCAATACCCGTCCGTTTGAATTTAAAATCGTAGAGGGCTTTGACCTGTTTGATAACCGTACCAAACCGCCGTTTAAGCATGTTTGGTTTCGGGCCAAACAAGCGGTAGATGCCCCGCTGGCCATTCATCAGCAACTGCTGACTTACGTCTCCGACTACAATCTACTGGTCACCGCCACCCTGCCCCATACGGAGGGTCCCTATCCCTTTGATGTGTTTATGGCCAGCCTTGACCATGCCATCTGGTTTCACCGTGATTTTACGGTAAACGACTGGCTCCTCTACGCTATCGACAGCCCGAGTGCGTACAACAGCCGCGGATTTACCCGCGGCAATATTTTTACCCGTGACGGCACCCTGGTGGCCTCTGTAGCCCAGGAAGGATTAATACGACCCAAAACTGAAAAATGATATGCTCCCTCATCTGAAATTGCCGCTGGTGGCGGCGCCCATGTTTCTTATTTCTAACCCTACACTGGTGATTGAGTGCTGTAAGGCCGGCGTAGCTGGGACATTTCCGGCACTTAACCAGCGAACTACCGAAGGCTTTGAAGCCTGGATACTAGAGATCAAAAGTGCTCTGGAAAAATTTGAGGAAGAAACGGGCCTTAAGGCTGCTCCCTTTGGAGTGAATCTCATTGTACACCCCAGTAACGAGCGGCTCATGGCCGACATGCAGATCATTGTGAAACATCAAGTACCTTTGGTAATCACCTCGCTGGGGGCCGTGTCGCAGGTGGTAGAAGCCGTACACAGCTATGGCGGGGTGGTGTATCACGACGTGATCAAAAAACGCCATGCGGAGAAAGCGGCCGAAGCAGGAGTGGACGGCCTTATTTTGGTTTGCGCAGGTGCCGGCGGACACGCAGGCCTGCTGAACCCCATGGCTTTTGTGGGCGAAATTCGTACTTTCTTTGATAAAACCATTCTACTCTCCGGCTGTATCAGTCGTGGCCAGGATATAGCCGCAGCTATTGCCATGGGGGCTGATATGGCGTATGCGGGTACTATGTTCATTCAAACTGAGGAAGCCAGCCCCCCTGACGGTTACCAGGAAATGATCCGGGAGAGCGAAACGAAGGATATTGTATACACCGCAGCTATCTCGGGGGTACACGCCAGTTTTATGCAGAAAAGCTTGGAAAAGAATGGCATTACCCCGGAACAGTGGCTGCAAACAGGCAAAATTGACTTTGGCAAAGAGTTAGATTCTGCCCAGGCAGAGGCACGGGCCTGGAAGACGGTGTGGTCTGCCGGCCAGGGTGTAGGCACCCTGAATGAGGTAATTTCTGTAAAAACACTGCTTGATCACTTAACCCATGATTTCAAAACGGCAGCCGAACGACTCAGCCGTACCGCAGGCATTTAAATAAGCGCTTATTTTCCACAAACCTTAAACCCACATGAAAAACGAAAACAGAACCTGCCAGGAGTGCGGGCGCCGCCTTACCGGCAGATCAGACAAGAAGTTTTGCACTGACATGTGCCGAAACACCCACAATAACCGTATTTCGGCTTTCCGAAACAACACGATGCGAGCCATTAACCATACGCTACGAAAAAACAGGCATATCCTGGCTCAACTCTGTCCGGCAGAAAAAATCCGCGTTACCCGGAATTCTCTGACTGATTTCAACTTCAGTTATTTCACGCATGTGCGACAAACGCCCCGGGGAAATACCTGCTTTTTCGTATATGACCTGGGGTATCGGGAGCTGGCCAACGGAAACATCCTGATCATTCGGGATTGGCCCCGCCTATAGGTTTCCCTATAGTGCTGCTGTCAATAAATGTAGGTTTTCATGGATTTACCGGTATGTGGCAACCGGGTAATTTTGCAGAGTAAAAACGAAATAAGTATGACGCAAAAATTACTGGGTACGCTGGCGATTCTATTCTGGTTTATTTCCTGTACGCCGCCCCACGAACCACCAAAGGAAAACACCAAAGAGGCCTTTATGGCGATGAGCCTGAAACAGCAATTTGCAGAAATGGCGCAGCGGGGTGGCATCACCCAACTGAATATAAATGATATTCAGCTTCAAAGAATCTCCACGGGCGTAATCCGCTCCTTTCCTTCCTATTCTTTTCAATATTGCCCGGTAATTGACATTTTTGAGCTTTCCGAGCAAGGCGATGCCCTATACAGTATAGGCTTGCGAAAAGGAACTGGTGAAGTTCTGGACGTGAAAGTAGAACTGAAAAGCGATACTTGGGTGGAAATTAACGGGCTACGCTACCGCATAGAACTTCATAATTATACCCAGGATAATGGACAAGACAAGGTGCAATACACCTTCACGCCAGACGGAGATGTACCCGGCAGCTCTGAGGATTACCTCAATCTTATCGCCGCACTAAACAGTTCCAATAGCGGTGATGCGGTACGCCCTGATCTGTTTATCCCTGATGTGCGGGTACTATCCTTAGGGAGTCTTCAACTGACTGTAGTACTCAATTCTGAGGCAAATGAGGAACTGCCCACCCTCGGTTCTTGTCAGGAAGTAACACCCCAGGGTCAATTTTCAATAAAGGGTCAGGGCATTTATGAATTTAACTCCGGAAAGGGTACGATAATTAAGATTCACGATGAAGAAATAGATAATTCACGTGCCTTAACCATAACCGTTATCTATAATGAAAGGTATACCGTCCAGTTCTGGGGAAGCGACGGGAGAGTTCCCGAAACACGAGAACCTTTCGCCAGCCATGAAAACCTGAACGGCAAACACATCAAAGACCGCTTAGGAAACAACCGTACCCTCATCACTCCTGACGGCACTAAAATTACCTTGGTGACCCCCGGCCCGTATACACCTGTTTCTGCCATTACCATTTACCATGGCGGTAGTGTGCATCACATTAACACCGTCTGTACAAAGTTAGAATACAGTACCGCCAATAATCCATTCATTTCTCAGCGTATGGATGAACTCCAACCTGACGGCGAGACAAGTATATTGGAAGACACTCCGGATATGGTATGGTTTTATAACATTTATAACGAGGATAGCCCCTGTAGGCGGATCTACGAACGAGTAAACCTCGGGTCGCTTCCTAAGGCCATACCCAATCAAGTCAATGACCTCTACGACGATAAACGGCTAGCTCACACCTAATATCTGCGCAATGAAAAGGGTAGTCAGGGGCGTCCGAAAGGAGCCCCTGCATTTTTTATACCCGATAGCTTTTCATGATCCAGCCGCCGCCCACCACGTCATCGCCTTCGTAGAATACGGCGGCCTGACCCGGCGCGATGGCGGAAACGGGTTCATCAAAAATCACTTCAATCTTATCTTCTTCCGTTTGCTGGATATAGGCGCTTTCTCCCCGGTCTTTGTAACGTATTTTGGTCAGGGTACTTAAACCGCCATCGGGTATAGCAGCATACTTTTGCAAATTCAGTTTGCCTACTACCATGGCGTTCTTTTTCAGGTATTCTTCGGTACCCAGCACCACTTCGTTGGTTTCCTTACGGATTTCGGTCACAAACACGGGGTATCCCATCGCAATTTTCAGTCCTTTACGCTGTCCGATAGTATAAAAAGGATATCCCTCGTGCTGGCCTACTACCTGTCCGTTCTCCAGCACAAAATTCCCTCCGGCCACACGTTCTTCCAGGCCTTCCACCCGGCGTTTCAGGAAACCGCGGTAATCGTTATCCGGCACAAAGCAGATCTCGTACGACTCCGATTTATTCACGAGGTCAAAGAAACCTCTTTCCTTGGCCATTTCCCGGATCTCCGTTTTGGTGAGATTACCCAGGGGCAAAAGAGTACGGGAAAGGCTTTCCTGGGAAACACCCCAGAGCACATAACTCTGGTCTTTGGCCTGGTCTACTCCTTTTGAGATCACATAACGGCCGTTTTCCTGCCTGATATTGGCATAATGGCCCGTCGCGATAAAGTCGCAGTTCAGGTTATTGGCCCGGCGCAGGAGGGCGTCCCACTTGATATGGGTATTGCACAAAACACAGGGGTTGGGTGTACGGCCTTCGAGGTATTCGCCTGTAAAATGGTCAATGACTGAATCTCCGAATTCCGAACGGATATCCAGGATATAATGCGGGAATCCAAGATTTACGGCGATGGCCCGGGCGTCATTGATAGAATCAAGGCTACAGCAGCCTGTTTCCTTTTTGGTACCACCTGAAGAGGCGTAATCCCAGGTCTTCATGGTCATTC
>JBEBRS010000204.1:0-6033 GCA_040394705.1 Leadbetterella byssophila | reverse complement strand
GCCTCGGCCATCTCATCAATGGCTTTCATTCTTTGGAAATTCTTTTCCCGGCTCAGGTAAATGTACATGGCGGGTATGATGTAAAGGGTCAGGATCAGGGAAAGCATAAGTCCGCCGATCACCACAATCCCCATAGACCGCCGGCTGGTACCTGCCGCACCCAGAGCCGCGGCAATGGGCAAAGCGCCAAAAGCCGTAGCCAGCGTAGTCATCAGGATAGGCCGCAGACGAAGTACAGCAGATTCAAGTGCGGCTTCGGCTTTGGAGTATCCTCTTTCTCTCAGCTGGTTGGCGAATTCTACGATGAGAATACCGTTTTTGGTGACGAGACCAATCAGCATGATCATCCCGATCTGGCTGAAAATATTGATGGTCTGATCAAATAACCAGAGCGAAAATACGGCCCCGGCAATGGCGAGAGGCACCGTACACATGATAATGAGCGGGTCAATAAAGCTTTCAAACTGCGCGGCCAGGATCAGGAATACCAGCACGAGGGCTAGCCCAAAGGAAAACAGGGTATTGGAAGAACTCTCGGCATAGTCACGCGATGAGCCGGTAAGCGCGGTTCTGATCTGCGTGTCATTGAGCTGATCGCGGATGGCATCCATGGCCCGGATACCGTCAGAAATGGTTTTTCCGGGCGCCAGGCCGGCCGTAACCGTAGCACTCATGTAACGGTCATAGTGATACAACTGCGGCGGGCTACTGTTCTCCTGCACGCTCACGATATTATCCAGTTGAATCAACTCTCCGACATTATTTTTCACATGCATACTTTTGATATCCAGGGGTGCGTTCCGGTCACTTTTTTCAAATTGCCCGATCACCTGGTATTGGCGCCCGTTCATGGTAAAATAGCTGAATCGTTGCCCTGAAAATGCCAGGTTCATGGTTTGGGCTACATCCGCCACCGCCACGCCCAGGCTCTTGGCCTTTTCCCGGTCAATATGCACGGAAAGTTCGGGTTTGGTAAATTTGAGGTCTACTGTAGATATTGGAAAGGTAGGATCTTTTTCTACAAGCTCCATAAATTTCGGAAGGTAGTCCCGCATTTTCTCCAGATTCGGGGCCTGAATCACATACCCCACCGGCAAGCCTCCTCTCCGGCTCACTGCAATGGTTTGCTGCTGGTTTACGAAAGTTCTCCCGAGGGTAAAGTCACGGGTGAGACGGGTCAGGTAATTGGCAATTTCGTCCTGTGAGCGTTCGCGTTCACTTTTATCGCTGAGCATGACCCTTCCGAAACCGGTATTCGCCCCGCCTGAGCCTGAAAAGCCCGGAGAAGTCACCGACATCACGCCGGTCACCTCCGGCACGGAATCGCGTACTACCGCGGTGACTTTCTGGATAAAGGAATCCATGGCGTCAAACGAAAGGCCTTCCGGCCCGAGGAAGTTAAGCGATAAACTACTCCGGTCATCCAGGGGAGCCAGCTCGGAATTTAATTTGCTTCCGAAAAACAGCAGAATACCAAGCACCACCGCCATAATGGGAGCGACCATCCATTTCTTCGAAAGGAAATTGACCAGGCTGGCTTTGTAGTTGTTTTCCATTTTCTCAAAATACGGCTCCGTGGCTTCGTAGAAACGGGTTCTTTTGATCTCTTTCCGGTTCAGGTACGCATTCAGCATAGGGGTCAGCGTAAGTGAAACGAAAGCCGATATCAAAACGGCGCTGGCCAGTACCACCCCAAATTCCATGAAGAGCTTTCCTACAAAACCCTCCATAAAAATCACCGGTAAAAACACTGCGGCAAGGGTAATGGAGGTAGAAATCACCGCAAAAACAATCTCATTGGCCCCTTTGATAGATGCCTCAATGGGGTTCATACCGGCTTCTATCTTTTTATAGATATTTTCCGTCACCACAATCCCGTCGTCTACCACCAGCCCGGTGGCCAGTACTACCGCCAGGAGAGTAAGCACATTGACGGAGAACCCCAGCAGGTACATGATAAAGAAGGTGCCCGTGAGCGACACCGGAATATCGATGAGGGGCCGGAAAGCCACGATCCAGTCGCGGAAGAACAGAAAAATAATGATCACCACCAGCACAATGGCGATGAGAATGGTTTCGGCCACTTCCGTAACCGATTGCTTGATAAAAATGGTAGTGTCAAAAATCACCCCCATTTTAATGTCGTCTGGCAACGTCTTTTCAATTTCGGCTTTCCGCTTGTAGGCTTCTTCCGCGATATCCAGGTAATTGGCGCCGGGCTGAGGCTGAATGGCGATCCCGTTCATCGGGATTCCGTTCAGTCGGAGGATGGTATCCGGATTCTCTGCGCCCAGTTCGGCATAGCCGATATCCCGCAGGCGGACAATACTTTCCCCTACGTTTTTGACAATCATGTTGTTGAAGTCCTCTACGTTGGTAAACCTCCCGATGGTCTTAACCACCAATTCGGTAGAGCTTCCCTGAAGCTTTCCGGAAGGAAGCTCCACATTTTCACGGTCGAGGGCCGCGCGTACGTCCTGGGTGGTTACCCCCAGCGCCGTCATTTTATCCGGGTTCATCCAGATACGCATGGAATACCGCTTCATTCCCCACACCCTGATCTCACTCACCCCTTCAATGGTTTCGAGGCGGGGGGCGATGGTATTTTCCGCGAAGTCGGACATCTCCAGGATGCCCCGCCTGTCGCTTTGTAAACTAAAGGAAAGAATTGCGTCGGAGTTGGCATCCGCTTTTCGTACCACGGGCAGGCCGTCAATATCGCGCGGCAACTGGGAAACGGCGGAAGTCACCTTATCGCGTACATCGTTGGTGGCCTTTTCCATGTCCATTCCCAGGTTAAACTCCACGGTAATGTTGGAGCGCCCCTGGTTGGACGACGACGAAACCGAGCGGATCCCTTCTACGCTATTGAGCGCTTTTTCCAGGGGTTCCGTAATCTGGGATTCAATAATATCGGCATTGGCCCCGGGATAGGTAGTACTTACATTGACCACCGGCGGATCTACAGACGGGAATTCCCTTACGCCCAGGTAGTGGTACCCGATCACCCCGAACAGCATGATCATGAGGTTGAGCACGATGGCCAGAACGGGTCTTTTGATGGATAGGGTTGAGATTGACATGTTCTTAATTCGATAATACCGGATCTCCGGCTTTTAAAGTAATTAGTCCGCTGGTTATCAGAGTGTCTCCTATACTTAACCCCTTCAAAACCTCTACTTTACTTACATCGCGGTAACCGGTTTCCACTTTAACCAGTTCCGCTTTGCCATTCCGTTTGACGAAAACCTCCATCCCGTCTACTACCGGAATTACCGCTTCGGTTGGCACCATGATAGATTGGGTGCGTTTGATATCTACCGCCACATTAACGAACATCCCGGGAATCAGGGCATTGTCGGGATTTTGGGCCAGGGCCCGTACTTTAAGCGTTCTGAGATTCGCATCAATGGAGGGATCGATGGCCGCCACCGTACCGATATAGTTTTCGGCCGAACCGTCTGTCTTAAAACGAATTTTACTTCCTACATGAATATCGTTGATGTACCTTTCCGGGGTAGTAAAATCTATTTTGATAGGATTATACTGGGTGAGAGTGGTGATCACATTGGCGGGCGTCACGTAGGCACCCAGAGAAATATTTTTGAGGCTCAACTTCCCGGTAAAGGGGGCCCGGATCTCCGTACGGCTCAGCTGCACCTTTAAAAGGTCTTTATCGGCCTGGAGGGTCAGCACCTTGTTTTGGGAGATTTCGTACTCTTCCTTGCTGATGGCGTTAATATCCAGCAGCTTGCGGTGCCGGGCCTCTGTTTGGGCCGCCAGGGCCTCTTCCAGTTCAATTTTCTTCAACTGGGCCAGGATGTCATCGTCTTTAATTTTGGCAATCAGGAATCCTTTCTGTACCAGTTTTCCTTCCGGAATATGGAGCCCGGTGATAATGCCTGAGATCTCACTCCTGATTTCCACGTGGTCGTTAGCGAGCGTAGAGCCGGAAGCCGAAATCACACTGGAACTCTCCTCATACCCTACTACAACGGTATGCAGCCGCGGGGCCGAACTTCGGCTGCCCCCCCCGGAGGGACTTGTGGCATCTGTTTTTTCACTAAAAAACAGGAATTTTCCTAAAACAAGGGCCAGGATCAACAGGCCGGCATAAATCAAAGGTCTCATAACAACGCTAATGGTTCCGGAATCGATGGATAAGATGCAAAATAACATTATTCTGGACAAAGGATGACTTGTTGTGGATAACTACATCCAATTTATAGACAAAAAATAGTTTTTTGTATTCTCTTCCTGTTATTTTTATCCAAAAATATGAGGATATATTGAAAAATTCCGGGAAAGATCTTCTGGCCGCCACTACTTTAATGGCCACTTCTGCCATTGGTCCGGGCTTTCTTACACAGACCACGGTATTTACCGCACAACTGGCCTATAATTTCGGTTTTGCCATCCTGATTTCTGTGGTAATTGATATCGTTGCCCAGGTCACTATCTGGAAAACCTTAACGTATGCCGGAATCCCCGTGCAGCAACTTGCCGATTCTCTTCTGAAAGGACTGGGCCGCTTCCTTATTATTCCTATTGCCTTCGGGGGGCTGGTGTTCAATGTGGGAAACCTCGCAGGTGCGGGCATGGGCCTGAATGCCATGAGCGGTATGCCCCTGACCCAGGGGATGCTGATTTCCTGCGGTATCGTGGGCTTGATTTTCTATTCCGACAATTTTCTGCCCAAGCTGGATATTTTTATCAAGGCCATGGCGGTGGTGATGGTGCTGCTGCTGGTGGCTATGGTCTTCCTGGCCGATATTGATTTTCTTCGCGCTTTCCGTTTTACCCTACTTCCTGAAAAAGTGGATATCCGGGCTACCATCACGCTCGTGGGCGGTACTGTAGGCGGGTATATCACTTTTGCGGGAGTACAACGCCTGCTAGACGCGGGCATCACTGACAGCCGGCAGGTGGGAAAAAGCGCTTACCGCGGTATTTTGTTTACGGGTATTTTCCGTTACTTCCTTTTTATAGGGGTACTCTCTCCGGTGCTTGCGGGCCTGGTGCTTAACCCGGAAAACCCCACGGCTTCCGTATTCTCCGATTATTTCGGCGAATGGGGCGGGGTACTGTTCGGGGTGATGATCTGGGCCGCTTCCATCACTTCGGTGATCGGAGCCACGTATACGTCTCTGGCTTTTTTAAAAGACCTGCATCCCGGTTTCGGGAAGTACCGAAAGGCCGGAGCCCTTGTTTTTATTGCTATCTCCCTTTCTATCAATGTATTTTTCGGAAAACCGGTTACCCTCCTGGTGTTTGCCGGCTACCTCAACGCCTTTATCTTACCCCTGGGTTTGGTGGTGGTGCTGCTCTCGGTAGTGACCCATAAGGCGTTGAAGGGCGTCCCTCTCAGCAAGGGGCTACAGGCCGCTGCCTGGGCGGTCACCTTGCTTCTCCTGTACTTTAGTATCCGATCGCTCTTTTAAGGAAATGTCTTCCCTCTAAAGTCAGGTGCCAGTTGGTTTTAAAGGTCCGTAGCGTTAATTTCAACCATTTGCTCTCTTTGAAGTTTACCTGGGGTATACGAACTAAAATATGCCCGTTACTTCTTTTGAAACTCTGTTTTTTGTATTAGTTTTGTAAAAAGATTTTAAATATATGTTCGGATATCAATTTCCCACGTGGTTACCTCTTACATTTTTCGTGGTCTTATTAGTGAGCGCTTTTTTTGTCGGAAAGTGGCTTCTGAAAAATGACCGGAAATACAAGAGCTAAATCTCATTTTCTACCAAACCGTGGGTGAGATGAAAAAGAGGTATAGTGGGTAGTTTCTTTTGAAGAACTCTGGCCACTATACTGCTACGTAATCCGTTGGAACAAATCACCACTAATTTTTCTTCTTTTTCCAGTTCAGGCAAAAAGTGATTGATCTCGTGGGCCGGAATGTTTCTTCCTCCGATATTAAAGTCCACAAATTCGTCCTTTTCCCTTACATCTACTATTTCAGTATCCGAGAACTTTTCTTTTAATTCCTGAAGCGTTATTTCTATCATCGTTATTTTGGTTTTGAGCTTTGAG